>CAZMSZ010000081.1:0-7233 GCA_964569055.1 uncultured Planctomycetota bacterium
GCTGCTCCTTGGCGAGAAGGCGCTCTGTACGGCGAGAGGGGCTTCGGGCCCAGTGCCCGGTGTCGCTGTCGCTCGTGTGCCGGGTGGTCGAATCAGCGACGCTCATTTCGCGACGGCCTCCCCCCCAGAGTCCCCCGCTCTCGCTGAGATTGCGCGCCGCCGCGGCGGCGCGGCTGGAGTGAGTGAACTTCCAGATCTTGGCGAAGGCGCCGCGCCGCCCGAAGCGACGCTGCTGCTTGGCGAGAGGCGCTCTGTAGAGCGAGAGGGGCTTCGGGCTTAGTGCCTGCTGCAGTGTCGCTGCTGCATTGCCCCTCGTGCCCCGTGCGCGTGGCTCCCGTGCTCGCTCTTGTCGCGTTCATTGAGTTCGTCGGCCGGACCCGCTGCCCTGCCTGGGTCAGTGCTACTCGCGTCGCGAAACCCAAACGATCCGCCCTGTCGCACCCGGGCAACAGTCCACAGGCCTGTCTGGAGCGATGGCCCTGTGCTTACAGGGGTTGTGCTTTTCATTTCGCCTGGTGCGCGGATTTCTAGGGGGATCTCTCGCCAAGCAAGGGCGTCCCGTCGGGACGCCTGACTCACGGAGAACGGCCCGGCACTCCCCTCGCCGCAGTCAACAACCCTCTCTCTCTCCAAGCACGCTGCTGCGGGGGAGTGCCGGGCCCAGCCTCCGCCGCGCCACCCTTGGCGCACACCTCCCCGCCAAACACGGTCCCTCCCCCGGGCGTAACACGGGCGATTCCGCGGCGGCAGCGGCCGCGCGGGGCTCGAAACCCGAGGGGAAACGCATGAAGACGTCCTTGGCCGCGGCGCTCCTGGCCGGCCTGATCCTTCCGCAGGCGGCGAGCGCGCAGGAGTGCCCCCCCACGGGGTGCGGCGAGCAGGTGGGCGCGACGCCCTGGCTCGAGGTCGACGACGAGGCGGACGAGATCCGCGAGCTCGAGGCGCACCTCAACGAGATCCTGCTCGTGGACGAGAGCGGCAAGATCACGCTGCGCGACGAGTACCGCGAGGGGCTCCCGTTCCCGGCGCAGCGCCTCGAGATGATGCTGTCCACCTTCGTGGAGCTGGGCGAGGACGGCAAGCTCCGCCTGCGCAACCCCGACATGATCCGGCCCTACCTGCCCATGATCCGCGGGTTCTTCGCGCAGGGCGGGCTCGACAAGCTGCGTGAGCTGCAGAAGCTGCCGCCCGAGGAGCGGCGCGAGGCCATGCGCAACCTGTTCGGCGAGGGCGCCATGCCCAACCCGTTCGGCCCGCCGCGCCCCGACGGCGAGCGGCGCGAGCGCCGCGTCGAGCGGCCCGAGGGCGAGCGCCCGCAGACCCGCGAGCGCGGGCGGCGTGACGAGGCGCGCCCGGGCGCCCGCGAGCGGCAGCCACGCGAGGAGCTGCTGGCGCGCCTGGAGCGGATCGAGCGCTCCGTCGACCGGATCGAGCGCATGCTCGAGGAGCTCGGCTCGCGCGGCTTCGGCGCGCGCCCCGAGCGCGAGCGGGCGCGCGGCCGCGAGCGCGGCCCGGGCGGATTCCTGCGCCGGCTGTTCGAGCGGGACGAGGACGAGCGCTGGAACCGCCGGCGCGAGCGGCGGGAGCGCGACGAGGGGCTGCGCGAGCGGCGCCGGTTCCGCGGCATGGGCGACATGCTCGAGCGCGGGCGGGTGTGGAGCGACGGGCTGCGGCGGCTGCGCACGATCATGGAGCCCGAGGACATGCAGGCGCTCGGCAAGGCGCTGCGCGCCCTCGGCGGCGACCTCGACCCCGAGACGCTGCGCGATCCCATGGCGCTGTTCGGCAAGCTGCGCGGCGTGCTGACCCCCGAGGAGACCGCGCGGCTGATGGAGGTGTTCAGCGAGTTCCTCGCCACTCCCGAGGGGCGCGCGCTCGCCGAGGAGATCGAGGGCGGCGTGCGGGACCTCGAGGCGTTCGTCAACTCGCCCGAGGGCGAGCGCATGCTGGCGCGGCTGCGCGAGCTGGGCGAGCGCCTCGGCGACGGCGGTGAGCTGCCCGAGCGGCTCGAGGAGCTGATCCGCGGGCGCACCCGCCGGGGCGCCGAGGAGACGCCGCGTCGCGACGGCCACGGCCGGCGCGAGGCGCCGAGCGCCGAGCGCCACCGCCGGGGCGGCGGCGAGGAGCGCGGGCAGCCCGAGCAGCCGCGGCGCGGGCGGCTCTACTAGGCCCGCTCTCGACCAAGGGAGGATCCGAGTGCACCTCGGCGCGACGTCGATCTCTATACTGGGGCCCGCACGATGAGCCTCGCCCTCGCGCCCGTTCAGAGCGCGCTGGCCGGGCTGGCGCGGCGCGGGTGGACCGCTCCGCGCCCTGGGTCCCAGCGGGGAGGGGTCGACGGCGTGAGCCACGCCGAGGGCACGCGCGCTCGAGTGAGCGAGGCGCCGAGCGACGAGGAGCTCGTGCGCCGCGCCCTCTCGGGCGAGCAGGAGGCGTTCCGCGGGCTCGTCGAGCGCTACGAGCGGCGGGCCTTCTGGGTCGCGCGCGGCATGCTCGGCAACGACGAGGACGCCCGCGACGTGGCGCAGGAGGCGTTCATTCGCGTGCACCGCTCGCTGGAGCGGTTCGACACCGAGCAGCGCTTCTACACCTGGCTCTACCAGATCGTGGTGAATCTCTGCATCGACCACCTGCGCAAGAACGCCAAGCGGCGCGGGGTGTCGCTCGACGCGGTTGCCGAGCCGGGACACGAGACGAGCAGCTCCTCGTCCCTCGAGGGGAGCGAGCTCAAGGAGCGGGTAGCGCGGGTGCTCGACGAGCTCCCGCCCAAGTACAAGACGGTGATGGTCCTCTCGGACCTGCAGGGGATCGGGGCCAAGGAGATCGCCAAGATCACCGGCGCCACCCACGCCACCGTGCGCTGGCGGCATCACCGGGCGCGCAAGCTGTTCCGCGAGGTGTGGGAGCGGCTGTATGGGGAGGGAAGCCATGGGCTGTGACGCGATCGGGGCGGGCCTCCCGCTCGAGGACGACGACGTCCGCGCCGCCGAGGTGCTCGCGCACCTGAGCGCGTGCCCCGCCTGCGCCGCCCGGCAGGCCGAGTACGAGGCGGACGCCGAGGCGCTCGCCGCCTACGGCCGAGCGATCGAGGCCGAGAGCCCGCCCGCGCTGCTCGGGTTCGCCGACGAGGTCATGGCGCGGATCGCCGCCGCGCCCGTCGCGGCGCCGCTCGCTCCGCTGGAAGGCGCGCCGCCCCGCGCCGGCGCCCTGCTGCGCCCGAGCTTCGGCGCGGGCGCCTGGCTGGCCGCCGCGGCGGCGCTCCTGGTCGGCCTGGGCCTGGCGCTCGCGCTCGGGCTCGACGTCGAGCGGCGCGCCCCCGGCACCGAAGCCGCGCTTCCGCTCGCGCCCACCGTCGACGTGGCGGACGTCGTGGACGCGCCGACGCTCCCCGTCGCGTCGCCGCTCGAGCCCACGCCCGTCGCCGCGCCTCCGCGCGCGCTCCCGCGGCGCGTCCGGCCGCTCCCGCGGCCCCGTCCCGCCCGCAACAGCGGGATCGTCCCGGTCGAGGGCGAGCGCGGCGGCACGGGTCGCCGCCTGCTCGAGGACCTGATCGAGGGGCTCAACCCGCGCCTGATGGGCGCGCCGCGCGACCGGCTCCCCCCGCTGCGCGAGGGCGAGCGCGAGGTCGAGTTCTAACGAGGAGGAACACCCCATGAAGCTGCACGTCGCCGCGCTGGCGCTGGCCCTGATCGCCGCGCCCGCTCCCGTCGCCTTGGCGCAGGACGGCGGCGAGCAGCCGGCTCCGGCCGAGGCGCTCGAGGCTCGGGTCGAGCGGCTGGTGCGTCAGCTCGGGGATCGGGCCTACGACCGGCGCGAGGAGGCGCAGCGCGCGCTGGTGGCGATCGGGCGCCCGGCGCTGCCTGCCCTGCGGGAGGCGGCCAAGAGTCAGGATCCCGAGGTCGCGAGCCGCGCCGCCGAGGCGATCGAGGCGATCGGCGGCGAGGTCGAGCCGACGCGGGAGCGCGAGCAGCGCGAGCTGCCGCGGGAGCTCGAAGGGCACGAGCTCGAGCGGGGGCTCGAGGAGCTGCCGCTCCAGGGCGCCGGGCCCGACGAGATGCTCGAGGAGCTGCAGCGCACGCTGCCCAAGATGCTCGAGCGCTTGCTGGAGCGCAGCTTGCCCGGCGGCGAGCCGCGGGGCGGCGAGAGCCCGAACGGGTGGACCCGCGTGTGGCGCTTCGGCGGCCCGTCGACCCAGAGCGAGACCCCCGTGGGCGAGCTCGGCCTGAGCGTGGAGCGGCCCGGGGCCGCGCTGCGCGCGCAGCTCGAGCTGCCCGAGGGGGTGGGCCTGGTGGTCACCCAGCTCGACCCGACCGGGCGTGCGGCCCGCAGCGGGGTGCAGCGCTACGACGTGCTCGTGGCGACGGGCGGCCGCGCGATCCGCGAGGTGGCCGACCTCGAGGGGTTGATCGCCGCGGGCGGGAAGCTGGAGCTGGTCCGCAAGGCGAAGCGGAGCGTGCTCGAGCTGAAGCCGCAGGCGCCCGCCCGGCGCGCCGACCCGCAGCCGCGGCGCGAGACGCCCAAGGACGAGCCCGCGCCCGAGCGGCCGCGCGACCCGCGCGAGCGCTCGTTCTGAGCGCGGTCGGTTAGCCTCGGCGTCCATGGCCGAGGCCGACCCCGATCCCGGCGCGCTCCCGCGCGGCGACGCGCCGGCGGAGCCCGAGCTGCCGCCGCCCGCCGCGACCGTCCTTCGCCCGCACTCGCCGCGCGAGGCGCTGCTCCTGCTCCTGGTCAGCGGGGCCCTGTTCGCGGGGACGCTGGCGCTGCCCGAGCAGAAGGGCTTGACGCTCGTCGGCGACGTCACCCCCGCCTTGCGCGCGCTGGCCTGGATCGCGCCCGCCTACCTGGTGCTGGCGCGCCGCGGGCGCGACCCGCTGCTCGACCACGCCGTGCTGACCCCGATTCGGGGCCTCGTCCCGGCCGCGGCGCTCTCGCTCTTGGTGCTCGGCCTGTACGTGCTCGGGTTCGCGGCGCTGCAGCGGCACGAGGGGCGGGTGGCCCACTTCCTCGGGGCCCTGAACGGGAGCGACCTCGTGCTGCTCGCGCTGCAGCAGGCCGTGCTGGTGGCGCTGCACGAGGAGTACTTCTTCCGCGGCGTGCTGCAGCCCTCGCTCGACCGCCCCGAGGGCCCGCAGCGGCGGCTCCTCGGCGCGCCCTTCGGTCGGGGCGCGCTCCTGGCGGCGGCGCTGTTCGCGCTGTGCCACCTGATCGCGCGCCCCGAGCCGGCCATGCTGCTGCGGTTCTTCCCGGCGCTGTGGTTCGCCTGGCTGCGGGCCCGCACCGGCTCGATCGTGCCCGGCGTGATCGCGCACGCCCTGGCCAACACGGTCGAGCACGCCTGCTACGCGGCCTACTGGGGGACCGGGCCGGCGTAGCGCGCTGAGGACGCTCAGCGCGTGTGCACGAAGTGCAGCACGCGGTCGCCGAAGCTCGAGGCGACGAACGGCGACTCGGTGCGCACGTCGGCCACGTGGACCGGCGCCTGGTTGGGCCCCGCCGCGAACACCCGGTAGATCACGCTCCCGGGCGCGACCGTGGCGAGCTGGTCGCGGAAGTCGGCCGCGCTGCTGCTCGAGAAGTGGACGTCGCCCGGGCGGAAGATGAGGCGCTGCGGGGCGTACGGCCCCAGCGGCGCCTGGCCGGCGGCGTCGCGGGCGCCGAGGTGGGCGACCGAGCGGGAGAGCGGGTCGGCGATCGAGCGGGCGAAGCGCGAGAACAGCTTGATCGCGATGTTGTTGGGCGGCGGGATCGTGGTGGAGGGGGCGCGCTCGAAGAAGTCGCGGCTCTGCTGCGGGTCGAACGAGGGGATCGCGTGCACGTTGAGCGACGCCGCGCCGTCGACGAGCAGCTTGAGGGCGATCCCCGGGATCAGCATGCGGTCGTCGGTCGCGAGCGACAGCCGGGCGAGCCCGGGGGCGCCGCTGTGGAGCACGCCGGTGTAGCGGTGGCCAGGGGCCGGCACGAACGCCACCTTGGCCACGGCGCCGAACGGGTGGAAGATCTTGCTGCGCGGCTCGCGGACGTCGCGCGACTCGCCCACCTCGGGGCTGGTGAACGTCCGCTCGAGCAGGTTCTTGTTGAGCACCCGCAGCGTGTCTCGGAGCGACCCGCCGATCCCGGCGCTGCCCAGCGCCGGCAGGCGCCGGTAGGGCAGCGCGGCGGCCTCGCGCCACAGCTGCTCTTGCTTGTCGCGCCCGCCGAGCGCGGTCCAGGCGGGCCCCTCCAGGCCGACCCGCCGCCGCTGCCCCTCGAGCACCACCGGTCCGTGCTCGCCGAACCACACCGCCTCGACCGAGCGCGCCAGCTCGTCGAGCTCGAGGCGCACGATCCCGGCGCGGGTCGTGGCCTCGCCGCCGAGCGCGCCCACGATCCCGCGCGCCGCGCCGGTCACGTAACCCCGCGCGCAGACCTCGTCCAGGCGGGTCAGCCGCCCCGAGAGCGCCACCGGCGCCGCGACGTCCGAGAACGTCAGCGTGAGGGTGACCTCGAACGCCTCCCGCTCGGGCGTGAGCTCGAGTATGCCCGCGACAACGCCGCCGCGCGTGTCGAGGCCGGTGAGGTCGAAGGTGCTGGTGGGCAGCTCGTCGGCGGCGGCGGCGCCAGCGACGAGCACGGCGAGGGCGCCGGCGAGGAGCGCCCGGCGCGGGGACACGGTGGGGGTCATGGATCGCTCGCAGGTGTGGTTGGGGCTCACGCGGAGCCGATCCCCGCCCCTGAGCAGCCGCCGTGCCCGACCGCCGCGCCGTGCGCTTCCTCCAGTTAGGGAGCGCCTGTCCCACACTGTCGGCACGGTGCCCGCAGATCGGTTCGCGTGAAAGCAATCGGATCAGGAGCGAGCATGGCCACGTGAGCGACCAGCGAGCCATGGAGGCGGAGCGGCGCTGGAAAGGGGCGGGCGGCCTCGACAGCTAGCGGGGAAAGTCGGCCAGAGGCTCGGACGAACAGGCCGATCTCGCTCGCTGCTTCGACGGCCGGCTCGCACGAGTGCACGCTGCCTACGTACATGTAGTCGTCCCAACCGAACCTGATCCGTAGCCGGTCAGTTTCGTGGAGCTCGCACCAGAGCGCCTCCCGCAGCGCCAGGCGCACGACGGTGTCCAAGACGTGCACCGAGAGCAACGCGCCGTCGCGCAGCTCGAATTCGAGGTCCAGTGGCGGAAGCGGGCCGACAGACGGGTCGCGAGTCTCGAGACCAGCGACCGAAAGGAGCGTGACGCCCGCGGCTTGCACGAAGGC
>CAZMSZ010000081.1:7333-12619 GCA_964569055.1 uncultured Planctomycetota bacterium
AGGCGTCCAGCGAAGGGCCTTCCGATGTCCGCTGCCGAGGTCAACGCGTCCTCGGTGTACCGGCCCTGCGGGTCTCGCCTTCTGGGATCGTACTTCGTCACCCGCCAGACGTGCAATCAGACCTCCACGAGTCAGGCCGGGCTGAAGTCGACCGGGTCGAGCCCCGACGAGCGGAGGAAGGAGACGACGCTGTCGAGATCCGCAAACTCGGCACGCTCGTCGCGAGTGTACGCGGACTCGTCGTACTGAGCTCCCGGCGGACACTCCTCCCAGGTGAGCACGATTCGACCGTCGTGCTTCCAGATATTGACCAGCCCCTGCCGTTCGGCGTCGCCATACGCGTACGCTACGGCCTTCCCAGCTTCGACCCGGGCACAGAAGCTCTCGAGTCTCATGCACGCGGCTCGATGATGATCGTGACCTTGCGGCCGTCGGGGAGCTTCACGTTGATGTGCTTGAATGCGCCATGGGCGTTGTCTGGACCGTGTCCGAACACCCGTCCCGTGCGGGGATCGACCTGATAGTCCTTATGGTACATCCCGTCGGGGTGCTTGCCCTTGAACTTGCTCCAGTCAGGCGTGCCTTGCCCCGGTCCAGCTCCGGTCACTTTCCTCGCGCTCGGTAGCGCCCGCCGCAGGACTTCGTCAGCCTCCTGGATCGACTTGACCCTGACGTCCTTTCCTTCGAGAAGCTCCTTCGCGAGTCGGTCGATACAGTCATTGTGCACCCACACGCTGGGTGCGCCGGGGCGCTCGCTCACGAAGTAGGTGTGCCAGCCCTCGACCTCGAAGTTGAAGTGGTCGGCCTGCTCGGCGCGGATCGTGCGCGACACGACCACGAGCGCCTCGCCGCGCGCGCCGCGCAGGGGGTCGCCGGGGCGGAGGTCGGCCGCGCGGGTCCAGCCGAGGCCCTCGACCCAGAAGGGGTGCTCGGTGGTGCAGCGGAGGGTCTGCGCTGAGTCGGGGCCCTCGCTCGCTTCGCTCGCGGGGAGACCGACGCGGTGGCGCTCCGTGCGGCCGCGGGGGCGCGCGGGGAGGCGCTCGGCGATCTCGAGGATCACGACGGTGCCCGCGTGGCCGCGGAACAGGCGGACGACCGGCTTGAAGCCTTGCTGGCCGCTGCGCTCGTCGCGGGAGAGGACGAGGTCCCCGGTCGTGACCTGCTCGATCGGGAGGGGCCCGCGTGCGGTCGGGACCAAGGTGCCGGCGAGGAAGCAGCCCGTCTTGGCCGCGCCGCGCGCCGCGTCGTCGACCAGCTCGTCGCCCTGCCGGGCCGCGTCGCGCCCGTCGGGGGCGTCCGCACGCGGGCGGCGGCCCGCGCCGCGCGTCGGCCTGCCCATGCGCGGCGTGGCCGGTCGACCCTCCAGCGCGCCGACCAGGCCGCGGGCGGGCTCGCTGGGGTGGGCCGGCGGAGTGGGGAGCTCGACGTCCGCCTTCCTGGCCGCCTTCCAAGCCTTCTCGAGCGCGTCCTTCATGCGCCTCGCGGCGGCGGGGATCGCGGCGGCGGCCTTGCCGAGCGCGCGGCGGGCGGCCGCGGCGCGCGTGGCGCGCGCGGTGGCCTTGGCCCCCGCGGCCAGGGCTTCGGGTGCCAGCTTGGCGGCCTGCGCCGCGGCGACCCGCGCCTGGTAGGCGACCCGGGCCGCGCCGCCCAGGCCCGCGAGCTGCATGGCCACACCGCCCGCCTTGCCGTACTCGCGCCCGGTCTCCGCCTCGAGCTGGTCGTAGGCGTAGTGCTTGGAGAGGCCGGGGTCGATCAGGATCAGGCTCTGGCCGAGCCCGTCGACCGCGCCGAGGGCGCGGCTCTGCGCGCCGCCGTCGGTGACGTCGCGCCAGGACGCCGCGCGCGCGGCCGCCTGGCTCTGGGCGTCGCCGTGGGCGCCCACCAGGTAGCCCAGGCCCTCCACGCTGCCCTGGGCGGTGTCGGCCACGTCGGCGGCGAAGGTCTGGGCCTCGTTGGCGAGGTGCTCGCGGGCGGCGGCGTGGCTCGCCTCGTCGCCGTAGAAGCCGGTCAGGTAGCCGAGGCCTTCGGCCGCGCCGACCGCGTTCTCGGCGGCCGCGGCGCCGGCCTGCTCGAGCAGCGTGGGGAGCCGCTCACCGAGCTGCTTGGCCTGGGTGACCTTCTCCTCGAGCCAGGCCTCGATCGGCGCGCGGGCGGCGTCGCCTGCGGCGGTGTCGTCGCGAATGATGTAGTCGAGCCCCTCCAGGCTTCCGACCGCGGTGTCCCAGCCCCGGTCGACGAGCGACTCGAGCACGCCCGGCGGCTCGTCGCCCGCGGCCTCGTCGCTCCAGGGCCACAGGCCGAGCGGGTCGGTGAACGCGAGCGGCTGGCCGTCGGAGTAGGCGTAGGCCGACAGGCCGCCCTCGAGGCCAGCGGGGTCGGGGGTGAGGAACCGGCCCAGCTCGGGGTCGTAGACCCGGGCGCGCATGGGGACCACGGCCGCGATCGGGTCGACCCACCGGCCAGCGTAGAACCGCGGCCGGCCGGCCTCGGGCGCCACGAGCAGCTCGCCGTAGGGGGCCCACAGCGCGCGGTCGACCCGGCGGCCCTGCTCGTCGCTGTAGGCGACGACGCTGCCGAGCCGGTCGGCGTGGAGGTAGGTCCACGCGCTCTGGCGCTCGCCCGCGCGATCCTGATACGCGAGCGGCTCGTCGAGGCCGGGGCCGTAGACGTAGCGGCGCACGCGCGCGCCCGGGCCGACCTCGGCCAGGAGGCGCTCGCCCTCGTAGACGAAGCGGGTGGTGCGGCCGGCCACGGTGCGGGTCGCGATCCGCCCGAGCGGGTCGTAGCCGTAGACCACCTCGGGCCGCCCGGCTCGAGCGACCGCGACCAGGCGGCCGAAGCCGTCGTAGCGGAAGCAGTCGACCCGGCCCGCCGCGCGCTCGCGCTCCACCAGCCGCCCGGCGCCGTCATAGACCAGGTGCTCGTCGCCGACCTGCTCCAAACGACCGCGCCCGTCGTAGCGCCAGGCCACCGGCGCGCCCTCGCCCCGCTGCTCGCGCACGCGGTCGCCGTCCTCGCCGAGCTCGTAGCGCACCGCCGGGCGGCCCTCGACTTGCCAGCGCACGAGGCGCCCGGCCGCGTCGTGGGCGAGGCGCAGCTCGAGCCCGTCGTGGACGCGGCGGGTCCGCTCACCGCGCGCGCCGAGCGGCTCCTCCAGGCGCAGCACCGCGCCGGCGGGGCCCTGCGCGCGGCGCGCCACCTCGCGCCCCAGGGCATCGCGCGCGACCTCGGTGGCGACCCCGTTGGGCGCCACGAGGCGCGCGCGGCGACCGTCCTCGCCGTAGGCGAGCTCGAACGTCCCCGCGGGCGAGTCGATCGCGACCACGCGGCCGAGCGCGTCGGTTCGGCGGGTGATCCGACCGAACGGCGTCTCGACCGTCTCGAGCCCGGGGCCGCGCACGGTGGTGATCGCGACGGTCGGCTCGCCCGTGGCGCTGGCCTCGACGCGCACGGCCTCGCCGCGCTCGCCCGCGGCGAGGGTGCGCGCGACGAGCCGACGCTGGTGCTCGGCGTCGCCGCTCGTGAGCACCAGCGCGCCGTCCTCGTCGCGGGTCACGCGGCTGAAGGCGCCGTCCGCCGCCAGAAGGCCGGACACCTGGCCCGCGGCGGTGCGCTCGAGGCGGAGCTCGCGGCCGCTCGCGTCGCGCCAGCGGACCACGCGCCCCAGCGCGTCGCGCTCGTAGCGCTTGGGACCGGCGGAGCCGTTCTCGGCCACGATCCGGCCGGCGGCGTCGCGGACCACCTCGTAGCGGCGCCCGGCCGGCGTGACCGCGGCCACCACGCGGCCGTTCGAGTCGCGGAGCACCCGCAGGCCGCCGCCGCCCGGGAGCTCGGCGCCCGCGAGCGCGCCGCCCGCCGCGTAGCGGAACCGGGTGGCGCGGCCGCTGGCGTCGACCTGCTCGACCCGCCGGCCCAGCGCGTCGTAGCGGCGGCGCACACCCGAGGCGGTCGCGAGCACGCGGCCGCGCGGGTCGCGCTCCACCGCTGGGTCGGCGACCGGGCCGCGCTCCGCCGCCACCGCGCGGCCGAGCCCGTTCACCCGCCGCGCGCGGCGCACACCGTCGGCGCCGGTGACCGCGACCACGCGGCCGCGCCGGTCGAGCTCGACGTGCTCGGTGCCGCGCGGCGTGGTGACCGTCCAGACCAGGGACGCGAGGGCGTACTCGAAGCGACCGGCGGCCCCCTCGCAGGTGGCGCGCACGATCCGCCCCTCCGCGAGCGCGAAGACGTAGCGAGCACAGCGCTCGCCGGCCGAGAGCGCCCTGATCCGGCCGCCGGCCCCGTAGTCGAGCAGGAGCGCGCCGCCGACCACGCCCGGGACCTCGGCGCGCACCAGCCGGCCGCCGCGGGCCTGGTAGCGGCGCGACAGCGTGCCCGTCGTCCCGACCAGCTCGTCGCCCTCGTACCGGTAGACGACGTCGACCTGCCCGCCGCGCGCGCGCACGACGCGGCCGCCAGGATCGAGCCTGAGCTCGAGCGCGCCCTGGTCTCCCAGGAGGAGCACGCGGCCCTCGGCGCGCTCGATCCGGTAGCCGGGCTCGACGGCGGTGAGCGCGCCGGCGGGGTCGAACGTGAGCACGCGGCCGTGCACGTCGAGGAGCGTGGCCTCGCGATCGGGCCCCACGCGCAGGTACTCGACGTCGCCGCGGGTGGAGACGAACAGCTCGTCGGTGAGGGGCACGAACCGGCTGCGCCCCGCCGGACGGGTCACGATCCACTCGCGCTCCCCCGAGGGCTCGAGGCGGCTCTCGTGCTCGGCCCGCCAGCCGCGCCCGAACGCGCCGACCGCGCCGCGCGCGCCCGTGCGAGCGCGGTGCACGTTGGCGCTGCCGAACACGCCGTCGAGCTCGAACAACGTGGCCTCGCCGGTGGTGGGGTCGACCGCGACCCGCAGGCGGTCGGGCCCCTCGAAGCTGAAGGCGGGCGCGTAGGCGCCGGGGGCCCACGGCGCGGGCGCCGCGTGCTCGAGCGTGAAGTCGAGCGCGGGCGGGCTCGGCGGCTCGCTCGGAGGCGGCGGAGCCTGTGGGCCCTCGTCGGGAGCGGTCGGGCGCTCGGCAGCCGCGGGCTCGGGCGTGGGCGCGGCGGGCTGCGAAGGGGCGGCCGGGCACCCCGCCAGCAGGACCACCCCGAGCAGACTGAACAGCGGAGCGCGCATGGCGTCCCTCCCTCTTCCGCGGGCGCGGCAGGGCAAAGGGACGACCGGCGGGATCTCACGGATCGGGAGGGGGTTGCGGCGGCCGCGCCTCGGATGCGATCCGCGTGAGCCGAACGCGTGAGCAAGACTTG
>CAZMSZ010000081.1:12719-23520 GCA_964569055.1 uncultured Planctomycetota bacterium
GACTTGTGCGACGAGACGAACGGGCGCTGCGCGCTCCGCTCCGCAACTCCCGCCCGACCGTGGGCCGCCCGAGCGTTCAGGACCGCCGCCCGCGCGGCGCGTCCTTCGCGCCAGCGCACGAGCGCCGGAGCGTGCATGGGTCTCCTCGACAGCGCCGCCAAGACGATCCTGCGCGAGGCACCCGAGGACCTCGTCAGCCTCTGTCCGGCGTTCGCGGGGCTCCGCGTCGCGCGAGCGACCGCCGGCGAGCCGGCGCGAGCCGCGATCTCGCTCGCCATGGACAAGCTGCTCACGGTCGAGCTCGACGAAGGCGTCGCGCCGGTGCGGCTCCACGTGGAGGTCGAGGCGAACTGGAGCGCCCGCGTGCCGCGCCGCGTGTTCGAGTACTGGAGCCTAGGCCACCGCGAGCACGACGAGCTGCTGTCGCTGGTGATCTGCCTCGAGCCGGGCAACAAGCAGGGCCCGCCGCGCCGCTCCTACGAGCGCCGGGTCCGCGGCCAGCTCGTGGTCCGCTTTGCGTTCGAGCTCGTCGCGCTGTGGCGCGTGCCGCCCGAGCGGCTCCTCGACCCGACCCGCCCGGGCCTGCTCCCGCTGGTGCCGTACGCCGCCCGCGCGAGCGAGCAGCACGTCGAGCAGGCGCTCGCCGTGCTCGAGCGCGTCGAGCCCGAGGAGCGCCGCACGGAGCTGCAGGCGGCGCTGTCGGTGTTCGCGGACAACGTCTTCCCGGAGATCGACTGGGTTGGGAGAATTCCCATGGAGGCGCTCATGACGTCGAAGCTGTGGGAGCGCGCGACGGAAGCGGGAATGCGCGAGGGCTTCGGGAGGCAACTCGTGCGGCGCTTGGGGGACCGAGGTGAAGCCTTGCGGCCACGCCTGGATCAGGCCTCAGGAGCCGTCCTCGAGAGGATCGGTGACCTGCTCGTCGATTCGTGGCGCGACGAGGAGCTCCTGGCCGAGCTCGATCGCCTGTTGCCTCCACTCGGCGCGCCGTCGGAGCGCCGGCAGCCAGGCACCTGAAGCGGAGGTCGCCGCTCATGACGTCGACCCTGTGGGAGCGCGGGGCCCGCGAGCCCGGCCGCGCGCGGTCGCCTTGGTAGGCTGCCGCGCGGGAAGGAGGCGCGGTGTGCGAGACCCGCTGGGGGTGGGGGCCGCGGGCCGCGCGGCGCTCGTCGCCGCGCTGCTGGCGGGCGCGGGCTGCTCCGAGCCGAGCCCGCGCACGGGCGCGGAGGAGAGGGGCGTGAGCGACGCCAGGCCCGAGCGGGCGCGACCCGAGGACCTCGAGCTGCTCGACCGCTTCGAGGCGGGCCTGCGCTCGTGGTCGGCCGACAGCGCGGTCGAGCCCGCGCCGCGCCAGCCCGCGAGCGCGCCCGGGACGGCCGCGCGCCTCCTCGAGCTGCGCCGCCCGGACGGGGTCGAGCTCGCGTTCGAGGTCGTGGCGCTCCCGGGCTCGCCCGCCGCGCGCGCCGCGCTCGAGGCCCGCGCCGCCCCCCTCGGCCCGCCCGCCGCCGAGCCACGCCTCGGGGAGCTCGCCCGCCGCTGGGACGGCGTGTTGCTCGCGGTGTCGGGCCGCCTGCTCGTCGAGGTGCGCGGCGCCGACATGGACGTGGCGGAGACCTACGTGGGCCACGCGTTCGCGGTGGCTGCGCCCCCGCCTCGCGGGGGGCGTTGAGCTCCGCGCGCCGGCTGCCCGCGCGGCTCCGCCGCCTGTCCATTGCTGGATCCCCCCGGCCAGGCCACGATCTGAGGCCTTCCACCCGGAGACACCATGCCTGCACGCCTCGCCGGCGCCCTGCGCGCCCTGCTCCTCCTGGCGCTCCTCGGGGGCGCGCCCGGCTGCATTGGGATCAGCACCCAGTACGAGGGCAACCCGATCGCCCCCGAGACGCTCGCGAAGATCGCGGTCGGCACGACCACCCGCGCGCAGGTGCTCGAGCTGCTCGGCTCGCCGCTCGAGATCGACCGCACCGACATCACCGGCCTCGCCGAGCGGGCGCTGTCCCGCTATCAGGGCGAGGAGCTCAGCCTGAAGATCGACCCCTCGCTGTTCGAGGACGTCTACATCTACGAGCGCCGCCAGATCGATCGGTTCGCGCTGCTGCTCGGGCTCTTCAACTACGTCACCTCCGACGAGCGCTCCGACCGGCTGTCGGTGTTCTTCGACAAGGAGGGCGTGGTGCTCGGGGTCGGCTGGACGCCCGGCACGGAGGACCTGTGAGCCCACGCGCGCTGGCGCTCGCGCTCGCGCTCGCCGCGCTCGCGCCCGGCTGCGTGACGATCGTGCGCAGCAGCAAGGGCGGGCGGCTCGACCCGGCGGCCGTGGAGCGGCTCGCCCCGGGGAGGAGCACCCTCGGCGACGTGCTGGCCCTGTTCGGGGCGCCGCTCGAGGTGCACCGCCACACCGACGGGCGGCTCCTGGTCTATCGCCACGCCGTGCGCAACACGTTCCGCCTCGGGATCCAGCCCAGCCGCGCGCTGTCGCTGGTCGACCTCACGCAGGTGGCCTCGGAGGCCGCGAGCAACCTGAGCCTCACGCTCGAGCGGATCCACGCCGACCAGGACCGGCTGGTGGTCCTGCTCGACCACGAGTCGGTGGTGCGGGCGGTCGGGTTCCGCCACGGCACCGACGACGTGCCGGTGTTCTGAACGTGCCCCGCGCCGCCTGCCTGCTGCTCCTGCTCCTCCTCGCGGGCTGCACGATCCGCCGCGAGTACGACGGCGAGACGCTCGACCGCGCGCAGCTCGAGCGACTCGCCGCGGCCAAGACCAAGGCCGAGGTCCTGACCCACGTCGGGCCGCCGACCGACATCGGGCTCCAGCTCGAGGGGAGCGTGTTCGTCTATCGTCTGCGGCTCGAGGAGGCGGACGACCTCAAGCTCTCGTTCTTCAACGCCGCGGTCTCTTACCAGGTCACCGACCGCCGCGTGGCGCGCCTGCTGGTGCTGTTCGACAAGCAGGGGCGCAAGACGGGCTACGGGTTCGACCGCGCCGGGCAGGAGGACGAGGAGGAACAGCCCGAGGACGCTGCGCCCGCCCAGGACGACTGAGCGCGTTACAGCGTGGCGTCGGCCCAGAAGGCGTCGAGGTCGAGCACCAGCCCGCTCACCGCGCGCGAGGCGACCTTGCCGCGCTGGATCGGGCGCAGCCCGTTGACCTCGCCCTCGGCGTGCTCGAGCCCCTCGCCGCCGAGCGCCTCCCACCCGCTGGCGCCGGCCGCGCAGAACAGCCCGCTCCGCGCCGGGAGCGGGCCCTCCTCGTCGAGCCCGAGCACCCAGTACTCCGGGACGCCGTTCGCGCGGTAGCTCCGCCAGCGATCCACCACGTCGGCCGCGCCGCGCCCGAGGTCGGCGCGCGCGGTGCGCGGGGAGAGGACCTCGATCACCAGGCGGAGCCCCGCGGTGGAGTAGAGCTCCCAGCCCTCCGGGCTCCCCGCCGGGCTGCCCGCCACCAGCTCGGGTCGCGCGGCGAACACCGCGACGTCGGGCTCGATCGCGCGCCGCCCGAGGCGCGACTCGGGCAGCTCGCCCCCGCTCAGCGTCAACAGACGCGGGAGCGCGAGCGAGGGCTGGGGCACCACGTACCAGGGTGGCGCCAAGGCGAGGTTGAGGAGCCGGACGAGGCGAGCGAGCGGGTGGCGGTGAGTCCGAGCGCGGTCGGGGGACATGAGGGCGAGCCTCCCCTCGGAGTCCCGCGTGTAGCGCCGGCCGTCGGGGGGGAGCGCGAGGAGGTCCTCGAGGGCGATCGGATCGCCCAGGCGATACCCGGCGGAGGCGTCGGCGGGAAGGCTGTCGTTCGAGTGCATGGGGCACCTAACGAAGCACGAACCTACCGATCCCCGCCGACACCCAGCGCGCCGGCGCTCCCTCCACCCTAGCGGGCGCTCGCCGCTCGGTCGCGTAAGCGACGGCGGCTACTCCGCCAGGCGCCGCGCCAGCGCGCGCGCCGCGGCGAGGTCGGGGTGCTCGGCGAGCACCGCCTCGATCAGCTCGCGCGCCACGTCGCGCCGCCCCGCGCGGGCGTGGACCTCGGCCAGCAGCACCGCGTAGTGCGGGACCGCGGCGAACTGGCGGCCGAGGTCCTCGAGCAGGCGCAGCGCCTCGGCCTCGCGCCGCTCGGCCAGGAGCGCCGTGACGAGCTGCGCCACCACGCGCGGCGGCGGGACGGCGTCGCCGCCGCGCCACGCGTCGACCGTGGGCCCGAGCAGCTCGAGCGTCAGCGCGGGGCGCCCGAGCGCGTTGTAGACCAGGCCCAGGCCCTCGAGCGCCTCGGGGCGGAACGGGTCCTCGGTCAGCGCGGTCCTGAGGCTCAGCTCGGCGCGGGCGGGCTCGCCCGCCGAGAGCTCGAGCAGCCCGAGCGCGACCAGGGCCTCGGCGTCGCTCGGGTCGAGCTCGAGGGCGGCCTGCAGGTGCCGACGCCCCTCGTCGGGCTCCTGCGCCAGGGCGGCCGCCTGCGCGAGCGCCACCCGCGCCGCGATCGAGCGCGGATCGAGCGCCAGCGCGCGCTCCGCGAGGGCGCGCGCGGCGGGGGCCTGCGCCTCGCCCGAGAGGAGCAGGACCTTGGCGGCGGCGGCCAGCGCGGCGGGCGCCTCGGGGAACGCGGCGGCGTGCGCCTCGGCGGCGGCGCGCAGCTCGTCGGGGCCCCAGCCCTCGGCGACGCCGAGCGAGACCTCGAGCTCCCAGCTCGCCGTGTGGGCCGGCGCGGCCGCGCGGGCCGGCGCGAGCGCCGCGCGGGCGGCGGCGAGGTCGCCGCGCTGCATGGCCACGCGCGCCAGCGCGGTGTGGGCGTCGGGGTCGTCCGCTCGCTCGGCCAGCCGCTCGCGCGCGAGGCGCTCGGCCGCCTCGAACTGCCCCGTGGCGAGGGCCATGCGCTCGAACGCCTCGCGCAGGCGCCGCGCCGCCTCGGGCTCGCCGGCCGCGGCGCTCAGCCCCTCGCGCAGCGCGCGCAGGGCGCCCTCGGCGTCGCCCCGGCGCAGGCGCGCGGCCGCCCGCAGGCGATACGGGCGCGGGTCGGCGGGGGCGACCTCGCTGAGGCGATCGAGCAGGCGCTCGGCGCGGGCCCCCTGGTTGTCGAGCCCGCACAGCTGCGCCATTTGGAACAGCACGTCGGGGTCGTCGGGGCGCTGCTCGAGCACGCGCGTCAGGTCGCGCAGGGCCTCGCGCGTGCGGCCGGTCAGGGCGTTGAGCTGCGCGCGCAGCGCGAGCGCGTGGGCGAGCGACGGCTCGAGCGCCAGGGCGCGCTCGAGCGCGACGCTCGCCTGCTCGCGCGACTCCCCCACGGCCAGGAGCACGCGCGCCAGGTTGCTCCAGCCGGCGGCGTCCTGCGGATCGAGCGAGACCACCTCCTCCAGCGCGCGGCGCTGGCGGGCGCGGTCGCCGAGCACGTCGGCGGCGGCGGCCTCCACGGCGTGCGCCTCGGGGAGCGCGGCGTCGTGCGAGAGCGCGCGCTCCGCGTGCGCCAGCGCGCCCGGCGCGTCGCTGGCCAGCAGGCGGCGCAGCCCGCGCACCAGCTCCTCCCAGGCGCGGGCCCGCGGCGGCGCCAGGACCGGGCTCCAGGGCGAGCGCTCGGGGGCGGACTCGCCAGGGAGCGGCTCGCGCCGCCGGGCCAACGCCTCGCGCGCGGCCGCCTCGTCGCCGGCGCGCACGTGCGCGCGCGCCAGGAGCGCGGTCGCCTCGGCGCCGCGCCCGCCCAGCGGGTCGGCCAGCGCGGCGCGCTCGTAGTCGGCCCGCGCCTCGCGGACGCGGCCCAGCCGCTCGAGCGCCCGCCCGCGCAGCACGAGCAGGCCCGGGTCCTCGGCGTTGTCGGGCTCGGCCAAGGCCGCGCTCGCCGCCTGGGCCGCCTCGTCGAGCGCCTGGCGCAGCGGCTCGCCCGGCGCGGCCGCGCGGACGCGCTCCCACGCCGCCAGCGCGGTCTCCACCGAGGCGCGGGCCGCCGCGGCCGCGGCCTGGCGCGCGGCCGCCCGCGCTGCGAGCGCGGCCTGGCGCGCGGCGGCCGCCTCGTCGGCGCGCCGCGCGTCGTCGGCGCGTCCGCGCCACAGGAGCAGCCCCCCGGCCAGGACCGCGACCGTGAGCGCGACCGCCCCCAGGAACGCGAGCGCGGCCTCGTGCTGCTTGGCGCGACGCACCAGCGGGCCGAGCGGCCCCTCGGCCAGCGCCTCGACCGAGAGCCCGGCCAGGAATCGCTCGAGGTCGTCGGCCAGCGCCTCGGCCGAGGGGCGCGCGGCCGGGTCCTTGGTGAGCGCCGCCAGCACGATCGCCTCGAGCTCGAGCGGGACCTCGGGCCGGAGCTGGCGCGGGCGCGGCGGGTCGACGTGCAGGAGCTGCTCGGTCAGCTCGAGCTGCGTCTCGGCCACGAACGGGAGCCGCCCGGTGAGGAGCTGGAACAGGACCACGCCGAGCGCGTAGACGTCCGCCTTGGGACCGACGGCGCTCCGCTCGCCGGTCGCCTGCTCGGGCGACATGTAGAAGGGTGTGCCGACCAGCGCCCCCTCGCGCGTGAGGAGCATGCTGGCGCCCAGCGGCTCCGCCTCGCGGGCCAGCCCGAAGTCGGTGAGCACCGGCCGGTCGTCGCGGGTGAGGAGCACGTTGGCCGGCTTGACGTCGCGGTGGATCACGCCCTGGGCGTGGGCGTGGGCGAGCGCCCGCGCGAGGTCGCGCCCGAGGCGGGCCGTGCGCTCGGCGCCGAACGCCTGGCGCTTGAGCGCCTGGTCGAGGCCCTGGCCCTCGACGTACTCCATGACGAGGTAGTGCCGCTCGCCCGCGCGCCCCACGTCGCGGACGCCGACGATCCCGGGGTGGGTCAGGCGGGAGGCGAGGCGGGCCTCGCGCCTGAAGCGCTGGACCTGCGCCTCGGAGGCGAGCTCGCCGCCGAGGAGCACCTTGACCGCGACCGTGGCGCCGTCGGGGGCGCGCGCCTCGTAGACCACGCCCATGCCGCCCCGGCCCAGCTCGGCATCGAGCAGGTACGGCCCGAGCCGCTCGCGCGCGGGCGCGCTGCTGGCGGTGGTCGGGTCGGGGGTCCGCGGCTGCTCGGGCGCGGTGACGTCGGGGTCGGGGCTGGGCGGGTCGGGCTGGGTCTCCGCCATGCGCGCCGGCGAGCCGGCGGGGAGGGGTGTCGTCGCGGGCAGGGGAGAGAGGGGGTGGCGAACCGCGGAGGGTGCGAGGTCGGGATCGTCCGAGGGCGGATCCGCGGCGGTGACGGCGAACCGGTCGGTGGAGGAGCCCGGCTGCGCGGGCCCGGGCGGGGCGGGGCGGCACCCGGAGGTTGCTCGCCCGGTGGGAGGCCCAGGCGTGGACGGCGAGGAGGAGGTCGGCGCCAGCGCGAGGGCGGCCCCGCAGGCGGGGCAGCGCGGCGGGCCGGCGCCGTCGAGCTCGAAGAACCCGCGGACCTGCTGGCAGCCGCCGCAGCGCAGCCGGACCTCGCTCGCTTCCCGGCCGAGCTGCTCGAGCAGCGCCGGGGCGAGCAGGCGCCGCGCAACCAGGAGCTGCGCGACGGGGGTCGCCTCGCTCGCCTCGGCCGCGCAGGCCTCGAGCGCCGCGTCGGCGACGAGCCGTCGTCGCCGGACCAGCTCGGTGAGGACGAGGTCCCGCAGGCTGCTCACGACGGGAGGATACCCCGGCCAAGGGAGCGAGCGCGGGCCCCCTGGGAGGGGAGGCGGAGGCCCCCGGCTTGGCGCCGACGGGCGGCAGGTGTCCGGTCGCGTACCTGCACGACGTACCCAACTCACGGGCTACCAGGAGCGTCACCGGTTGCGTCGCACCCCGGCCACAGCTTTTCCCGAATTCTGAGGGGGGTCGAGGAGCGCGGCCGGATTTCCGTCACCGCGGCCAGGGGCCATTCGCCGAGATTCGGGCAGAACCCAATCCTGCCGACGATGGCCGCGGAACGCCCTCCAATCGCGAATCCCGCCCAAACGGCCCGCTTCCCCCAGCGACCTCGCCGGCCCCAGACGCCGCGCCGCGTCGTTTGGCCCGGGACGTGCAAGGGGCGCCGCCAGGGACACCGGGCTGTGGGGGGGACCCTTCAGAGCCGGGACTGCCCACGGGGATCGAAATCAATCAAGTCGTCGACGCGCAGGTGCTCGCTCGCCGAGTCGCCTCGCGCCGGCCGCTGGTCATACCGTAGGAGGAACAACCAGCATGTTTAGGCGTACTGCACTGGGTGCCGCCGCCGTCCTGACCACGGGCCTGATGGCCCTGGGTTGCGGGAGCGATGGCGACACGATCCAGACCTTCGTCGTCCCGAGCGCGTTCCCGGGCACCCCGGTCAGCCAGAGCTTCGTGGGCGACGACGGCCGCTCCTTGAGCAACTCGGGCGAGGACGTGGACGACGCGGCCTGGTTCCCGAACGTGTCGAACAACACCGGGCTCCTGTTCTATCGCACCGACAACAATCGCCTGATGGGCACGTTCTATGACGGCAGCAGGTTCAGCCGTCCGGCCCGGATCACTGCCCAGAACTACGACCCCGCGGACTTCGTCAGCGTGGACGACATCCAGGTCGTGTTCGTCAACCGGGCCGGCGCCGGCCCCGGCGCCGCCGTCATCGGTCTGATCTGGAAGGAGCTCGGCGTCGCCGACGACGACCAGGACGCGGGCTCCGTTGACGACAACAACAAGGGCAACGATCGCTTCATGATGGTCCTCCACGAGGCGGGCCAGTTCAGCGTCGGGCAGCCCGTGGACGAGGACACCCGCGACACGAACACCGACTCGGACGAGGACGTGCTGGAGATCATGCTCGTGTCCGACTCGCGCGTCTACAGCTATGGCACCGAGGGGGCCAACGCGAGCGGTCAGGCCACCAGCGCGCTGTTCATGACCTGGGTGGCCAACGACGGTGCCACGACCGACGAGGAGACGACCTACTACGCCAAGGAGCTCGACCTCGACACCGGTCTTCTCGGCACCCTCCAGGAGATCGCCGACGGCGGTGACGCCGGTGCGGACGTGGTGCTCCAGGCGGCCCACAACTTCACCGTGTTCTTCACCGTGGCCGACGACGACGGCAACGTGATGCTTCGGTACGTCCAGCTCAACCAGGGTCTGGCCTCGGCGCAGATCAGCCGTGACGACGGCGCGGCCAACGGCCTCGCCACCGTCACTATCGACCAGTTCGGGTCCGAGACCCTGTTCGGCGCCGACCACGGCCTGGAGCTGACCGAGGGATTCTTCCGGGAGTCTGGGTTCGGTGACGACACCGACGTCGGCAACGACTCGGTCGAGGACACCGACGTGATGTACTTCATGGTCAGCACCACCTCGGCCGCCGCGGCGGCCAACGTGTCGGTGGCCGAGATCGACGCCTACACCGGCAACGCGGACGTGGCCGACCACGACGCCGACGCCACCAACCTCGAGGTGCGCCTCACCCGGGACCGCGACGGCTTGATGGCGGTCTGGCTCCAGGCCAGCGACGCTGACCCGAGCGTGGACCGCCAGGTGATCCCGATCGGCACGGTCGTCCTGACCAACGTGGCTGGCACCGCGGCGGCCGACATCACCGCGATCGCGGACCGCCTGACCAACACCGTGGAGCTGTCGGACCTCACCGACCCCACGGACACCTTGGGCGCGGCCTTCGAGTTCCAGGCTGGCCTGGCCGACGGGACCCAGGGCCCCGAGTGCAACATCCAGTCGAACCCCAACCGCGGCTACATTCTCGTCGAGCAGACGACCAACCGTGACCCCGACCCCGCTGACTCGACTGAGGTCCTCTACGTGGCGGGCCTGGAGGCCGCGACGACCGGTGGCACCACCACCGTGACTCGGATCGCGCTCCGTGACATCGCGACGATCCGCCACGACTGGCTCAACAACACGGACGTCGAGAACAACGCCGCTGGGGTCTGGAGCTTCGGCACCTGGGGCATCGAGACGGCCGAGGCCTTCGACAACGGCAACGGCGACGTGGGTGTGGTCTACGTCCACCAGGGGGTCGAGGCGACCACTGACATCGTCACCAACAGCGACGACGACTTCACCTATCCCAACGTGTTCCTCCACACCGGCGAGAGCGGCCAGACGGTCCTGATCGGCAGCCACGCGCCGGCGGGCACCCTGAACGGTCGCGCGGCGGCGATCCAGCAGCCTCAGTTCACGGTCCTCGGCGTGTCGCCCTTCACGGGGAGCAACCCCAACGGCGGCGGCAACATGGTCGTGTTCGTGTTCGAGGAGGCCGAGTTCACTGTCGGTGACAACACCGTGATCAGCTCGCGCAGCTGGGACACCGGGGCGGCCAACAGCGCCAGCCCGCCCACCCTCGAGAACCAGTTCTTCCCGCCGCTGGGCACCGTCGCTGCGGGCACCCGGACCGAGGGGAACTTGCCCGCCCGGGTCGACACGGGCTCCGAGAGCGACGCGGAGATCCTGCTCATCGCGCCGGTCGACGGTCGGGCGCACCTCTACTTCACGCAGGGTAGTCACCTGTGGTGGAACGACACTGCGGGCCAGGACTGGCGCCTCTCCGGCGGCGCGTCCGATCCGCAGCAGCTCGACAACCACTACCGCGACGGCGTCGAGGACCTCGTCTTCATCGGGCTCCAGAACGGCACCGACGGCCGTTGCGACACCGACCTGATCTTGGGCTACACCAAGGAGGTCGACGAGGACGAGGGGAACAACAGCCTCCTCGTGCGCGACGCGCGCTAGTCCTCTCAGCGGACGAACCGGTGCGGGCGGGGTCTTCGGACCCCGCCCGCTTCCTTTGGTTCGCCCGCGCCGTTGCCGGGCTGGGCGGAGCCTCCGCTGGACGTGGTTGCCGCGCCCAGCGCAGCCGGCTAGCCTCGCGCTCGTGAGCGCGTTCCCGC
>CAZMSZ010000082.1:0-5796 GCA_964569055.1 uncultured Planctomycetota bacterium
CGGCCTCCGGCCGCGCGTCAGCGCGTCAGCTCGTCTCGCACGACATGGTGCGTCAGCTACGCGCTCGGACGCTCGCCGCGGGCGAATTGGTGGGTGAGGCGACCGCTCGGACCTTCGCCGCGGGCAAGATGGCTCGTCGATGCAACCGCTCGGACGTTCGCCGCGGGCGCGAGATGGTTGGGTGAGACGACCGCTCGGACGTTCGCAGCGGGCGAAGATTGGTTGGGTAAGGCGACCGCTCGAGCGTTCTCCGCGGGCGAGATGCAACCGCTCGGACGTTCGCCGCGTGCGACTACGGCCTCGAGGAGTCTCAGCTCCGCACCCGCTCGGACCTCGCCTGCCAGCGGGGCGGGGGCTCGAACAGCTCGTCCCAGGCGGCGTCGACCTTGCGCAGGGCGGCGGCGAGCGGGACCACGCGCAGGCGCTCGTCGCCCTCCTTGCGCCACAGGAGGGCCAGCTCGTCGAGCTTGGCGAGCGCGTCCTCGACGTCGAACGTGATCCGGGCGCGGTAGCGCTCCCAGATCAGGGCGTCGGCGCGCGCGCCGAGCTCGGCCGGGGTGAGGCCGTCCTCGCCGGCGGCGGCCAAGACGGCGTAGGCCAGCAGGACCTCCTTGGTCTCCTCCTCACCGGCCATGGCGGCCGCGCGCGAGACCAGCGAGCGGTTGCTCGCCATGGTGATCGCGTAGAGGTGCTCGGCCAGGGCGGTCACGTAGCTGGCGCGGATCTTGGAGTAGTCGAGCACCGTCTTGCCGCCGTAGATCCCGCCCACCAGCACCACCAGCGGCAGCAGCAGGATCTTGAACGGGACGGCCAGGAGCTTGGCCAGGCCGGGGGTGTAGACGTAGGCCAGGCGCAGCAGCTTCCAGGCGGAGATCGCCGCGGCGCCGCCCGAGCCCGACAGCTTGAGCTTGTCGAGCAGCTTCATCTTCACGCGCACGGTGGGGAGGAGCAGCTCGAGGTCGCAGGTGGGCACGTCCTTGAACAGCCGCAGGTAGACCCACGGCTCGTCGCGCGTGCGCACCGCGATCGCGACCCGGCGGTAGGTGGGCACCTCGCGCTCGACCAGCCGGAACAGGCGCCGCGCCGGGCGGAGCGTGATCGCCTTGGTCCCCGCGCCGCGCGTGAACACCCGCAGCTCCTCGAGGCCGGCGAGGTCGGCGTCGACGTGGAGCTGGGCCAGCACCTCGCGGTCGTGGCGGTTGAGCAGCCGCTCCTCGGGGACGGGCTCGAAGTTGGCGCGGGCCAGCAGCTCCTCGAGGGCGGCCAGGAGGCGCTCGACGGGCTCGTCTCGGCCCAGCGCCGCGGGGTCGACCGTGTCGGCGTCGGGGTCGAGCGCCGCATAGAGCGACTCCACCAGCCGGCTGCGGCCGCCCGCGTAGTGGTGCTGCAGCGCCTCCACCACCCGGGCCAGCGCCCAGAACGCCTCGCGCTCGGCGGGCGAGTCGAACGACTCGGCCAGCTCCCCGGTGAGGTGGACGACCCGGCACGGGATGAAGCGCGGCACGGACGCCATTGTCCCGACGGGGCGCGCGCGCGCGATGGCGAAACGGCGCCCCAGATTCTGGCCGTTCCGCGCCGTAACCCCTTGGCCCCAGTATCCCAGGCGGACCTACAGGCGACCCTCGAGCGCCTTGAGCGTTCCGTCGGGCGCCGCTACTATGCCCAAAGGTCCGGCACGCCGGATCGAGGCGGGGAGCTTTCAAGCAAAGGCCACATAACGACTTACTGCTCGGCCGAGCTGGAGCGCACCCCGATCCGGGGCCGGCTCCAGCGGGATCTGACTTCGATGCGGCCCGCGGTGGTGCCCACCCCGGCCGGTGACGACCCGGTTGACACGACGCAGGTGACCACGCAATGGGGCGCTCGTGAAGATCCTCCGTCTGGCCGACGCGCGCGTGCTCCTGTGGGCGCGGGAGCGTCGGGCTCGCGGAGGGGAGCCGTTCGAGGTCTCCAAGGTCGTGAGCGGCCCGCTCCAGGGTCTGTGCCCCACCGCGCCGCGCTGCCCGGCCGAGCTCACCAGCGCGGGCCCTTTCGCGCGCGTGTCCTCGTGGATCGACCCGCACGAGCCGCCCCACGGCGCCTGCGCGTATGGGTTCGGCAACCGAGGCGAGTGCCTGCGCCACCGCAATCGGTCCGCCCTCGAGAGCGCGCTGCTCAGCCCCGACGAGGCGCGGCGGGCCGTGCGGCTGCTCGAGGCCATGGGGTTCTCGGTCGAGGAGGAGTCGATCGATCCGGGCCAGGCCCGCGCCCGGATCCTGCTCGCCCACGGGGGGATCGGCCCCGCCCACCAGGTGCGGTTGTTGAGCGCGCCTGGGCTCGGGTCGCTGGTGCTGGTGCGGGAGGTGGAGGGCGCGCTGCGGCGCCGCGCCAAGCCGCAGCGCGCCCGTCGCCTGCGCGTGCTGCCCGTGGGCGGACAGAGCTGACTCGCCTCGACGTGCGCCGGCTCGCCGCCTCGCTCCTGCTGATCTCCTCGCTCGCCGGCGGGTGCGCCGCGCCGCTCCAGCCGGCCCCCTCACCGACCCCGTTCGAGGTGCCGCGCGCGCTCGAGGGCCTCTCCGCCTCGCTGGCGGCGTCGGCCGAGCGGGGCCGGGCTTCGACGGTGCTGATCCGCAAGCAGGCGCAGGTCTTCAAGCCGGCGGGGCGCTATTTCACCGGGCTGCTCGAGGCGTTCGCCGGGGTGCTCAACCCGCTCGACTACGACTGGCCGCGTCGGGTGGTGGTGTTCCCCTTCTACCTCCTGTTCGGCTACTTCGACCTGTCCACCTCGCGCGGGTCGGGGTTCTTCGTGCAGGACGACCTCGTGCTGACCAACGCGCACGTGGTCGAGAACGCCGCCAGCCTGGTGGCGTTCCTGCCCGACGGGCGCTCGGCGCGGGCGGAGCTGGTGGCGGTGGACGAGGCGCGCGACCTCGCCCTCCTTCGGGTCGCGTCGCTGCACGGACCGCTGCCGCCGGCCCTCGAGCTGCGCGGCCACGGCGCGACCGTGGGCGAGCCGGTGCTCGCCGCCGGCTACCCGAGCCGCGAGACGTTCGGAGGCTGGGACGAGCTCGCGGGGCCGCCCAACCCGCGAGTGACCGTGGGGCTGGTCTCGGCGCGCGACGTGGAGCTCGGCAACGCCGCCACGCGCTACGTGGAGACCGACGCCGCGCTCAACCCGGGAAACAGCGGCGGACCGCTGCTGGACCTCGACGGGCGGGTGGTCGGGATCACGACCATGATCGGGGCGGGCAAGCAGAACGAGGGCTACGCGGTGCCGGCCCTGGTCGTGCTCGAGGCGTTCGCCGAGCACCTGCGCCCGCGCGGGCTTCCGGAGCCCGAGGGAGAGGAGGGCGTCCCCGGCGATGACGGGGGTCGCTGAGAGAATGGTGCGCCGTCGGTCGCCCCGGTGCGGCCCGGCAGGAGGGGGGCTTTGGCCAAGAAGGTGAGCAAGAAGGCGAGCACGAAGGCCAAGCAGGCCAAGCAGGCCAAGGCTTCCAAGGCTGCGAAGCCGAAGGCCGCCAAGCCGAAGGCCGCCAAGGCCAAGCCCGCCAAGCCGAGGGCCGCGAAGCCGAAGGCGGCGAAGCCCAAGCCCGCGAAGCCCAAGCCCGCGAAGCCCAAGCCCGCGAAGCCCAAGCCCGCGAAGCCCAAGCCCGCGAAGGCCGAGCCCGCGAAGAAGGTCGCGAAGGCCGAGCCCGCCGAGCCCAAGGCCGCGAAGAAGGCCGTCAAGGCCAAGCCGAGCGCCAAGCCGAAGCCGGCTGAGCCCAAGCCCGCGCCCCGGGTGGAGCCCAAGCCGACGGGCGCCACGCGGAAGCCGCCCGCCGCCAAGGCCGCGCGGGGCAAGGAGGCGAAGGTCAGCCGGCGCATGGCCAAGAAGCCCGCGCCGCGCCTCGAGGCGGAGGACGAGGAGGAGGACGAGCACGAGGAGGAGGTCGAGGCCCCGCCGCGGCGCACCCGCGGTCGGGTGATCTCGCCCGGGCCCACCGATCCGCGCGAGGCGCTCCTGTCCGACGCGCTGCGCGCCCAGCGCGTGCGCGACTTCGCGGCGGCGCGCCGCCACCTCGAGCGGTTTCAGGAGCAGTTCCCCGAGGACGTGCGCGGGCTGATCTACCTCGCCAACCTCGCGCGCGCCGAGGGCAACCGCGAGCAGGCGCTCGCCACCTACAAGGCGGCCCTGCGCAAGGCGCCGCAGGACCCGCTCGCCTTGTGGTGGAAGGCCGACTTCCACCTGAGCGAGCCGGCGGCCGGCGAGCTCAAGCAGGCTCAGGCGGACCTCAAGAAGATCGTGGACCTGTTCGGGCGCCGGCGCGACGACGTGTCGCGCAACTGGACCGAGCAGGCGCGCGAGAAGCTGCGCTACTGCGAGAGCCGGCAGCTCTCGCTCGAGTCGCACCGCTACCTCAAGGGGCGCGGCAAGAACCCGCCCACCCCGCGCGACCTCAAGAAGGCGCGCGAGCTGCTGCGCAAGGCGCTCGACGTATACCCGGGCGACCCGCGCAACCACATGAACCTCGGCAGCGTCGAGCTGCAGCTCGGCAACGTGGAGCGGGCGATCAAGCACGCGCGCGACGCGCTCGAGCTCAACGCGAGCTACGCGCGGGCCCACCTGATCCTGGGGCACGCCTACCGCGCCCAGGGGCAGCTCTCGCTCGCCAAGGACGCCTACCTCCAGTGCATCGAGCTCGACAACCTGCAGCGCGACGCGGCCGAGGCCTGGCGCTGCCGCCGCGAGGTCGAGCAGGAGCTGGCGCGCAAGCGGCGCCGCTTCTTCTCCACCCTGGTGGGCCGCCCCGACGAGGAGGGCCAGCTCGAGCCGCTCGAGCTGGTGCGCCTCAAGGAGTGGGTGGGGGTGCTCGAGGGGGACGTGGTCAAGAACGCCGACCTCGCCCGCGACCCGGCCGGCCACTACGTGGTGACGGCCTACGGCGAGAAGGACACCTACCGCGCCTTCCCCGGGCCCGAGGGCCTGGTGATCGAGCGCGAGCACGAGCCGCCCAGCCAGCCCCTGGCGCCGATCGGGAGCTGAGGCCAAGCGGCCCGCTCAGCGCAGCAGGTCGCGCACCACGATCAGCGCGAACAGCACGTTGGGCGGCAGGAAGGCGAGGTCGGCCGCGACGGCCAACGGGAGGAACGCCAGCCGGAGCGGATAGAACCGCGCCGGCTCGCCCGGCCGCTCGAACTCCAGCAGGCGCTGATCGCCGAGCGCGGCGATCTCGCGGCCGCGCTCGTACACGAGGACCTGCGGCCAGCTCGGGCCCCAGCGCAGGGCCGGCGCGCTCGGGTCGGGCTCGTGCACCGACACGGGGAGCGCCTCGCCCCGCAGCGGCCCGTGCGCCTCGTTGCAGCGCACGGTCCGCGCCGGGGTCGGACCGGGCGCCCCGCGCAGGTCGAACAGCCGCTCACCCAGCGCCAGCGCGCGCGGGTCGCCCTCGGGCGCGATCGGCTCCTCCCGCGGCGGCTCGGGCCGGAGCACGTCCCACCGCTGGCAGGTGCCGTCCTCGTAGCGCAGCTCCACGTGGAACCCGCCCCAGAACGCGGCGCCCCGCGCATCGACCACGTGCTGCGGACGTTGATCGGTCCAGGGCTGCCCCTCGGGGTCGTAGGCGGCCCAGATCGTGATCGTGGTCAGGCAGCCCGGCTGGACCGCCAGACCCGCGGCGAGCGCGATCAACAGCAGGGCCAAACGGAGCGGGCGGCGCACGGAGCCATCCAAGCGCGCCCGGCCCGGTTTCGCCAGGGGTCTCCGCCGGAGGCCGTTCAACGCAAGGCGTCGCGGAGCTCGAGCAACCCCAGGTAGAGGTTGATCGGCAGGAACGCGAG
>CAZMSZ010000082.1:5896-23450 GCA_964569055.1 uncultured Planctomycetota bacterium
CGGAAGGCGCGGCTCACCAGCGATCCTCCAGCCAGGCCAACAGCGCGAACGGCAGCGCGATGACGTCGTGCGCCACGACGGGCGCCAGGAGCGGCAGCAGGGCCGGCAGCACCAGGGGGAACGCGATCCATCGGTAGGCGGCCTCGTATCGAGGGGGATCGTCGGCTCGCTCGGCCGCGACGAGGACGCCGTCGTCCCCGCCCACCGCGCCGAGGATCTCCCCACCCTCGTGGACGATCGCGCGCCTGAACCCGGGAGCCCAGTGCAGCCCCGTGAACATCGCGCCGGGTCGGGGCGAGCGCGGCAGCGGCTCGCTCGCGAGCACGACGTGCCCTCCAGCGCACGGTACGACGCGGGGTGGCGGCGGCCCGGGCTGGCTCGCGAGCTCGAACAGCCCCTCGGCGAGGGCGAGCGCGCCCGGGTCGCCCGTGGGGACGAACACCTCACGCGGCTCGGGCCGGAGGAGGTCCCACTCGCGACGCGAGCCTTCCTCGTAGGTGAGCACGACGTGGAACCCACCGCCGCACCGCCGCGCCGAGACGTCGATCAGCGTCGCGGGCCGGATCTCGAGCGGAGCGGGCGCCGGGGAGCACGCCTCCTCGATCAGGCTCGGAAGGACGAGCGGCATGCAGCCGGACGGCAGCCCCAGGGAGAGGAGCGAGGCCGCCAGGAGAGCACGATTGCGCTTCGATCTCACGCCAGGCTCCCGTTCAGATCAGGTCGTCGAGCAGCAGCGGAAACAGGGCGACCCCGATCCCGTACACGGGGAGCAGCGCCACGTCGGCGGCGAACGCGAACGGCAGCAGCAGCAGGAAGGCAGGTCGCAGGGGCGGACGCTGCATGCGGGGCGGTCCCGGAGGGAGCGCCTTGCGCGCCAGCCGGCGTCCGTCCGCCAGGAGGTGCACCTCGGCGCCGTCCTCACGCAGCACCAGCTCGGGCTCGCTCTCCTCGGCCGGAACCCTGACCGAGCCGAACGGGACCAGCGTCGGCCAGTCGCTCAGGGCGTGCTCGTCCCCACCGGTGCAGGGCGCGAACTGCCAGGGGCGCTCGGGCTCGCCCGCCGGCGGGCGACGCACGTCCCACCGCTCGCGGCGGCCGTCGTCGTACGCGAGCGTCAGGTGCAGCCCCTCCCCGACCCGCCAGGCGGCAGCGCCGCGGACCGAGGCGTGCACCCGCCGTTGCGCTGGCGGCGCGACCGATCGGAGCACCTGCTCGGTGAGACACCCGGCCAGGGAGCTGGCGAGGAACGCATAGAGCACGACGCGGCGTAGGTTCATGGCGACTCCGGAAAGGCGATCGTGGCTCAGGGCCCAAAGGGACCGAGGAACGCCAACACGGCGATCCCGACCCCGTACGCCGGAAGCAGGGCGACATCGGCGACGAACGCGAACGGCAGGAGCAGGAGGTAGCCAGGCTGCGGGGCGGGGCCCCGCGTGCGCGGCGGCCGCAGCGGGAGCTCCTTGGACGCGAGCCGGCGGGTGCCGGAGACGAGGCGCACCGTCCCGCCGACCTCGCGCAGCACCAGCTCGGGGCCGTCGTCCGAGGCCGGGATCCTCACCGTGCCGAACGGCACCAGCGCCGGCCAGTCGCTCAGGGCGTGCTCGTCCCCACCCGCGCAGGGCACGAACCGCCAGGGGTGCTCGGCGTGTGCCGCCGGCGGGCGCTGCACGTCCCACCGCTCGCGCGGGCCGTGGTCGTAGGCGAGGGTCACGTGCAGCCCCTCGTCGATTCGCCAGGCGGCAGCGCCGCGCACCGACGCGCGGATCGGCCGCGGCGGCGCCGGCGCCACGCAGTCGAGCACCTGGTAGGTGCAGCACCCGGCGGGGAACGTCGCGAGGAGGGCGAAGAGCGCGGCGCAGCGCAGGTTCATGGCGGCTCCGATCAGGCGAGTGCCCCCAGCAGACCTCAGCGCGGCGCTGCTACAAACGAATTCATATGCAATGGAACGATAAGCAGTTCTAAAGACGGGCGCCCCGCGTGGCCTCCCACCGCGGCGCCCCGCGGCCGTCCCGAGCGCGCGGCGGGAGCGACGATCCGCTAGGATCGAGGGCATGTGCGGTCGATACGCGCTGCGCTCGCCCCTGGCGCGGCTCCTGCGCGCCTTCGGCGCGACCAGCGACCTCGAGCTGACCCCGCGCTACAACGTCGCGCCCACCCAGGCCGTCCCGGTGGTGCGCGAGCGCGAGGGGGCGCGGCGGATCGAGCAGGTGCGCTGGGGCCTGGTGCCGCGCTGGAGCAAGGCGGTGAACGAGGGGCCGCTCCTCCTCAACGCGCGCGCCGAGACCGCCGCCGACAAGCCCGCCTTCCGCGACGCGCTCCGCCGCCGCCGCTGCCTGGTCCCCGCCGACGGGTTCTACGAGTGGGAGAAGCAGGGGCGCGCCAAGCTGCCGCTGTTCTTCCACCCTCCGGGCGAGGAGGACGTGCTCGGGCTGGCCGGCCTGTGGGAGCGCTGGCGCGGGCCCGAGGGGCAGCGCCTCGAGTCGTGCACGATCCTGACCACCGCGGCCAACGCGCTGGTGGCGCCGTATCACGACCGCATGCCGGTCGTGATCGCGCCCGAGGACTACGCCCGCTGGCTCGACCCGACCTTGCAGGAGCCCGAGGGCGTGACCGACCTGCTCGCGCCGCCGCCCGAAGGCGCGCTGGTCGCCACGCCGCTCGAGCCGTTCGTCAACGACGTGCGCCGCGACGGCCCCGAGTGCCTCGCCCCCCGGGCGACCCTGTTCGGCGCGTGAGCCGAGCCCGTCGCCCTGCGCCGCTCGCGCTCGCGCTCGCCGGCCTGGCGCTGACCGGCCTGGCGCGCGCCGACGAGCCCGCGCCCCTCGCGGGCTGGCTGGCCGACCCCAGCGACACCCCGCCTTCGTCCGGGCCGCCGGCGCTGCTGGAGCTGGAGCTCGACCGGGCCGGGATCGGGCGGCGCGCCCGCGAGCTGGCCGCGGCGGACGCGCTCGACCGGTTGGCGCGCCTGCTGGCCGAGCGCGCGCGCGACCCCGAGCTGCGCGCCCGCTGGGTGATCGGCGGCCGCGAGGGCGGCGCGCTGCTCGGCGCGCACGAGGAGGCGCGCAGACGCCTGCGCGCGCTGCCGCCGCTGGCGAGCGCGGGGCTGCGGGCCGAGGTGGAGCGGCTGCTCGCCGAGCTGGCCGCCGCCGAGGGGCCGCCCGACGCGGCCGGGCTGCGTGAGCTGCTGGTGCGGTTCCCCGGCTGGGCCGGCGCGCCCGAGGCGGCGCGCCGCCTGGGCGAGCTGGCGCTCGAGGCCGGCCGCCCCGAGGACGCCGCGGCTTGGTGGCGCGAGGCGCTGAGCGAGGCGCCCCCCGAGCGGGCGCGCGAGCTCGAGCGGCGCCTGCTGGCGCTGCGCGCGCGTCCGCGCTGGAACCCCACCCGCCCGGGCGCGCTCGGCGGCGAGGCGCCGCGCGTGGCGGCGCCCGGCCTGGCCTGGGTGCGGCGGGTGGCCGGCGGTCGACCGGGCGCGCCGCCGCAGCGCGCGGCGACGGCCGACGGGGAGCGGGTCTACCTGGCCACGCCGACCGGAGTCATGGCGCTCGAGCGGCGCTGGGGCCAGATCGCGTGGAGCGAGGGCCTGGGCGAGCTGCCCGCCGCGCCTGCCCCCGAGCAGCTCCTGTGCTGGCCGGCCGGCCTGGTCGCGCTCGCTCCCGGCGGGCTCCGCTGGCTCGACCCGACCCGCGGCGCCCTGCGCGGCGCGCTCGCCGCGACGGACCTCCTCGGGGTGACGCCGCTCGGCCCCGACGAGGGCCTGCTCCGGGCCGCGCTCGGCGAGGAGCACCTGATCGTGCTCGGCCGCGCCGATCAGCGCTGGGTGGTGGCGGCCCTCGACCCGGACGGGCGCGTGGTGTGGCGCACGCGCCTGTGGCGCTCGCCGCGCGCGGGCGGGAGCCGGGCGCTCGCCCCGGTCTACCAGCCGCTCGACCCCGAGCCGTGCCCGTTCACGCGCGGCGGCGAGTGCCCGGGCCCGGCGGGGCACCCCGAGCGCGCGCGCTGGCGGGCGCAGGTCCTGGGGGGCCCCTGGCGGCCCAGCACCGACGACGGCGCGCTGGACTGCGTGGGGCGGCGCGTGCTCCTCACCGCCGACGGCGCGGTCGTGGCGCTCGACGCGCTCGACGGCGCGCTCACCTGGGCCCGGGTGCGCGCGCTCGGACCGCTGCTCGGGGCGGGCCGCACGCGCGTGGGGCTGCGGGCGGGCGCGTTCGGGCTCGAGGCGCTGACCTCGCTCGGGGCCTGGCTCCGCCTCGACCCGCTCGACGGGGCCGAGCTCGCCACGCCCTCGCTCTCCGAGCCCGGGCGCACGTACGCGCTGTGCCTCGAGCCGCTGGTCCTGGCCACGGTCGGCGCGGAGGGCGTCACGCTGCTGCGCGGCGATGGCCGCGCGCTCGGCCCGCTCGGCGCCCAGCCGTTGTGGCCCGGGGCCGGCTGGGGCCCGCGGGTCGCCGTCCCCACGGCGGCGGGCGTGGTGTGGCTCGACGCGGCCGACGGGCGCCGGCTGGGCGAGGCGGCCTGGCCGCTGGGCCCGGGGGCCGTGATCGCCGCGCACGACCTGACGCTGGTGGTCGACGAGCAGGGCGTGGCCGTGTTCGCCCCAGGCGCCGTGGCCCCCCCGCCGCTGCCCGAGACCGAGCGCGCGCCGGCCGACTGGATCGCGCTGCTCGACCACCGCGACTGGCGCCGCCGCGAGCGGGCCCGGGCCGAGCTGCGCGCGATCCTGCGCGGCCCCCGCGCGGCCGACGCCGGCACGCGGCTGCGCGAGGCGCACGACCGCGCCGCCAGCCTCGACCTGCGCGCGGCGGCGGGCGAGCTGCTCGCGGGCCTGGAGGCGCTCGGCCGCTGGCAGCGGATCGTGCCCGGCGCGGGCGCGACCGTGCACGACCGCCTGGCCTGGGGCGAGGGGCCGCGCGCCGCGGCGGAGCTGATCCCGCTCCTGGGCGAGGGGCCCGCGGTGGCCGAGGGCCTCGCGGCCGAGCTGCGCCGCCGCCACGACCCCGCCGTGCAACACGCGCTGCTCGAGCTGCTCCTCCACGCCGACCGCGCCATGGTCGGCTGGCTGGTGGCGCTGGTCCGCAACGCCGAGGACCCGCGCGTGGCCCGCGCCGGCGCGGACCTGCTCGTGGCCCACGCGCGCGCCGGCGGCAGCGACCGCGCCCTGCGCCTGCTCCTCAAGCAGCGCTGGGACCCGAGCAGCCCCGTGATCCACGCCCTGATCGCGTCGGGCGACGAGGCCCTGTGGACCGCCCTCCAGCCCCCCTTCGCCCGCGGCACCACCCTGGCCGACCTCCGCCAGGGCCTGGCCTTCGGCGGCGTCCAGCCCGCATCGCCGGACGCGGCGGGCCTGCTGCGCAAGGCGCTCGAGCACCTGGGTCGCTAAGGCGAGCAATGCCCCTCCAGATCGCCCTGGTCGTCCCCCGACGCCAATTCATCGCCAACCGCGTCGGCCTCGGCTATCAAGTCCCGCTGGGGTTGGTGTTCGTCGGCGGTGTGTTGATCGACGCCGGCCACCGCGTGACGCTCATCGACAACGACGTCCTCGGCCTGGGCGAAGACGTTCTCGCCGGCCGGCTCGCCGCGCCCCGCGCGCTGCTGCGCCTCGCGTTCGCCGCCGACCGTACGTTCCGCCGCATCCTGTGGGCCTACTACCTGGTCGGGGCGCGGGTGTTCGTGGCGGAGCTGGTCGAGTTCTTCTGCGCGACCAGGTTCGTGCGTCCCGGACGGGTGCGCGCGCTGCTCGGGTTCGAGCGACAGCGGGAGCCACACGCTCGACGCGAGCCGGCACAATGCTCCTCGTGAGCTCGACCCCACCCTCGCGCCCGTTGACCGCGGCCCTGCTCGTGGCCGCGACCGCGCTCGCCGGCTGCGCCGCGCCGGCGGCCGTCGCGCACGACCTGCCCGAGCTGCCGCTGCTCGACGGGCCGCGCGGCTCGCTGCGCACGGACCTCCCCGCCGACGAGGCGGCCGAGGCGCTGGCGCGGCTCGAGTCGCTCGAGGCGGCGCTCGACACGGCCTATCCCTTCCTGCCGCCGCCGGGCGAGGCGGCGCGGCCGCGGCTGCTGGTGCTGCGCGACCCGGCCCGCTTCGCGCTCGCCGCGCAGGAGCACGCGGTCGACCCGGCCCAGGGCGCCTTCCTCTGCTCGGCGGGTGAGGTGGTGGTGGCCGACCGCGGCGAGGCGGCGGCGAGCGGCCCGCCTTACCCGCTCGAGCCGCCGATCCGGCCGCTGGCGGCGGCGCTGCTCCGGCGGCGGCTGCTCGCGGCCCACCCGGCGCTGCCGCTCACCTGGCTCGAGGAGGGGCTCGCGGCGGTGTTCGTCGAGATCGTGGCCGCCGGCGACGAGGCGCAGGAGGCCACGCGGACCCGCGAGCGGCTGCTCGACGCCTACCTCCCCGTGTTCCTCGGCGCCCCGCCGCTGCTGCGGCGGCTCGTGCTCGCCGCCGGCGACGCGGAGCGGCGCCGCGCCGGCAGCTCGGCGAGCGCCTGGGCGGTCACGCGCTTCTTGCTCGCGACCCCCGAGCGGAGCGAGCTCCTCGACGCCGCGCTGCGCCTGCACGCGGGCCAGCCGCGCCCGGGCGACCCCGGCCTCGAGGCGCTGTCGGCCGCGCTCGACGCGCTCGAGCCCGAGCTCGAGGCCTGGCTCCAGGCCGAGACCCTGCGCGCGCTCCTGGCCGCGATCCGCGACGCCCCCCACCAGGTCGACCGCTGGGAGGCGGCCGCCGCGCTCCGGCTCCTCGCCAACGTCGACCTCGACGCCGACGCGAGCGCCGAGGTCCGCGCCCGCCAGGTCGCGGCCACCCCCGAGCTGCTGGCCGAGCACCCGCCGCCCGTGCGGTTCCTCGACGGCTTCGCCGAGCCGATCGCGGCCGCCAGGGCCGCGCGCTCGCGCCTGCGCGCCATGGCGAACGTCCACAAGGCCGTGCAGAGCGAGCTCGAGCGACGCCGCCAGGGCTACGGCCACCCCGCCCTCGAGCGCGGACGGGCCACGCTGACCGAGGCGTTGAAGGCGGAGATGCTGCGCTGAGCGCGAGGCTGACGGCGGTCAGACCTTGGCGGCGGGGTCGACCTCGTCGTCGTCGCCCGCGCTGGGCAGCGGCTTGCCCGCCGTGGCTTGCGCCCCGCTGGCGGCGGTCAGCTCCGCGGGCTCCTCTTCCTCCTCGTCCTCGAGCGTGACCTCGGTGTAGTCGTCGGCCTCGACGTCCTTGCGCAGCAGGAAGTAGAGCGTGGTCTGCGCGCTGAGGAAGTACGCGACCACGTAGCCGTACAGGACCATCCGCGCCAGCATGATCCAGAACCCGATCGCCCCGGCGGCGAAGCCGAGCGTCCCCTCGAGGGCCGGCGCCACGTCGAGCAGCGGGCCGCGCGGGCCGACGCGCTCCTCCACGTCCTCGATCGCGAGGTTGTCGCCCGGCGTGCTCGGGTCGCCATCGCCGCCGCCCGAGATCAGGGTGTAGCCGTCGGGCAGGGCCACGTCCTGCTCGTAGACGAACGGCTTGCCCCACGGGTCGAGGGGGAGCTCGGCGCCGTCGAGGTACGGTCCGTGCCAGCCCTGAACCCCGGCGGGCGCCGCGAGCAGCGCCTCGAGGGTGGGCGGGTAGGCGCCCACGTGCTGGCGGTAGCGCTCGAGCGCGAACTGCAGGCCCTGCGGGTAGTAGATCTTGCCGCCGTCGCGGGTCCAGTGCTTGGCGAGCACGCGGCGCTCGATGAACTCGGCCTTCCCCGGCACGAACACGCTGCGCACGGCAGGCGGCAGCTCCATGTCGGCGCGCAGCTCGTCGTCGAGCTCGACCTGGCGGGCCGACTCGCCCATGCCCCACCAGCCGACGCTGAGGCTCTTCACGCCGACCTTGAGGAAGTACTGGCCGAAGAACACCACGATCCCCATGTAGAGGAACGTGGCGGTCAGCGTGAGCAGGACCTGCCACGGGCGGGCGAGCACGTAGTTCCAGGCGCGGCTCACCCCGTCGAACGTGTCCGAGGCCTCGGTGGCGATCGCGGCGGAGGCGAGGTTGAACCCGAACAGGCCCAGGACCGCCACGAACACGATCAGGAAGGACGAGATCAGCACCGCCCCGAACAGGAGCCCGACCACGACCTCGCCCACGTAGGGGATCCGCCCCACGCCGCCGGCCACGCCCGCGTTCGTCACGAACCAGAAGAACCCGATCAGCGCGAACACCAGCGCCACGGAGAGCAGGTTGGGCAGGAACTTGCGCGTGGCGAACCGCAGCGCCTCGCCCAGCTCGATCGTCTCCTCGCGCGCGAGCTTGATCGCGGCGATCCGCTGGATCGCGGCGGCGAAGAACGCCCACACCACCGCGGTCCAGCCCCAGAACGCGCCCCACACCAGCACGTCGTACGGGACGCGGCGGTTCTCCCACCCTCCCAGGTCGGCCAGTACCGCGCCCACCGGCCCCAGTCGGGAGCTCAGGTTGCCGAGCATGCCCGCGATCACGCGGCAGGGGCCGTCGCCCGGAATGGCCGAGGGCGCGAGGTGCTCGAGCCCGACGATCCCCAACCAGTAGACGAACAGGCCCAGCGACGCGAGCAGGACCGCCCTCAGGCTCTGGGGCACGGTCAGGCCGTCGAACAGCCCGCGGCGCTCCTGGTCGAAGCCCTCCATCGACGCAACCTCCGGGTGGGAAGGGCGCGGATCGTATCACGCACCCCCCGCCAAACAACCGCGGTCAGCGAGGCGCTCGGGCCGATCAGCTCGCCTTGGGCTTCTTGACCCCGACCTGCGCCGGGCGCAGCACGGCGTCGCCGATCCGGTAGCCCGTGCGCGCGCAGAACGCGACCTGCTGACCGTCGATCCCCTCCGCCTCCTGGACCAGGATCGCCTCGTGGAGGTCGGGGTCGAAGGGGATCCCCTCCGCGGGGTCGATTCGCTGCACGTCGTAGGTGCCCAGGCGCCGGAGCAGCTCCTCGCGCACCAGCACCACGCCCTCGCGGTACACGGCAGGGTCGGTGACCGGCCGGTCGAACGCGGCGATCGCCTGGTCGAGGCTGTCGAGCACCGGCACGAGGTCCTCGAGCAGGCCGCGGGTCGCGTCCTGGTTCCACTTCGCCTTGTCGCGCTGCACGCGCTTCTGGTAGTTGGCGAAGTCGGCCGCCAGCCGCTGCAGCTGCTGCGTGAGCTCCTGCTCGCGCGAGGGGCCGGCGTCCACGTGGTCGGGCGCGTCCGCGGCGGCCGGCGGGGCGCCGGCCTCCGCGGCCTCCTGCGGCGCGGCCTCCTGCGGCGCGGCTCCCGGGGGCGCGGCCTCCTGCGGCGCGGCTCCCGGGGGCGCCTCGCGCCCCTCCGCCGCCGCCTCGTGCTCCGCGTCGGCCGCGGGGAGCTCACCCTCGTCGCGAGAAGTCTCGCTCGTCATCACGCCTCAGCCCTCGAAGTAATCCTTCAGCTTGTCGAAGAAAGACCGCCGCCGCGGAGAGACATGGGCGTCCTCCAGCTCGGCGAACTGGCGCAGGAGCTCCTCCTGCTCGCTGCTCAGCTTCTTGGGGACCTCGACCGCCACGCGCACGACCTGGTCGCCGCGCGGGGCGCCGCGCCGCACGGAGGGGATCCCCTTGCCGCGCAGGGTCAGCAGGCTCCCCGACTGCGTGCCGGCCTTGATCTTGAGCGTCTCCTTGCCGTCGATCGTGGGCACGTCGATCTCCGCGCCCAGGGCGGCCTGCGTGAACGTGATCGGCACCTCGAGCAAGACGTGGTTCTCCTGCCGCTCGAAGAACTCGTGCGGCTTGACCCGGATCACGAAGAACAGGTCCCCCGCGGGGGCGCCGGCCTCGCCCGGCTCGCCCTCGCCCGCCAGCCGCAGCCGCATACCGTCGTCGATGCCCGCGGGGATGTCGACGGTGCACTCGCGCGTGCGCCCCACGCGACCCTCGCCGCGGCACTCCTCGCAGTGCTCGCGCACGATCGTGCCCTGCCCGCGGCACACCGGGCAGGTCGTCTGGACCTGGAAGAACCCGGTGGCCTGGATCACCGAGCCCCGCCCGCGGCAGGTGTCGCAGGTGACCGGGCTGGTCCCCTTCTTGGCCCCCGAGCCGCGGCACTCCAGGCACGGCTCCTGCCGCTCGAAGGTGACCGTCTTGCTCGCGCCCTTGGCCGCCTCGAGGAACTCGACCTCGAGCTCCATCTGCAGGCTCGCGCCCGCGCGCGGCCCGCCGCGGCGGCGCGAGCGGCCGCCGAACATGCTCTCGAACAGCCCGCCGCCGAACAGGTCGCCGAAGTGCTCGAAGATCGACTCGAACGAGGCCGCGCCCGCGCCGACCCCCTCCACCCCGGCGTGGCCGAACCGGTCGAAGCGCGCCCGCTTCTCGGGGTCGGACAGGACCTCGTACGCCTCGGCGGCCTCCTTGAAGCGCGCCTCCGCCTCGGCGTCCCCGGGGTTCTTGTCGGGGTGGTACTTGACCGCCGCCTTGCGGAAGGCCTTCTTGATCGTGTCGACGTCGGCGTCGCGCGCGACGCCCAGGACCTCGTAGTAGTCTCGCTTCACGGACGTGGCCACTTCACTCCTGCCGCCCGCTCCGCGCCGCCGCCGGTGACCAGACCCGCGCGACGGCGTGGAACGTGAAGGCGGCTGCCCCGGGCGGGCGCCCGGAGCAGCCGCCGTGGGTTGCCCGGACGTCGTGCCCTAGAAGACCGCGCCCTCGATCACCTTCTTCTCGTCCTTGAGCTCGGTGATCAAGGTCTCGGTGGTGAGCATGAGCGAGGCCACGCTGGCCGCGTTCTGCAGGGCGGCGCGGGTGACCTTGGTCGGGTCCACGATGCCCGCCTCGAACATGTTCACGAACCGGTCGTTGAGCGCGTCGTACCCCTCCTCGGCGCCCCGCGACATCACCTCCTCGACCACCACGCCGCCGTTCTTGCCGGCGTTCTGGGCGATCTGGCGGAGGGGATACTCCAGGGCGCGGCGGATGATACCAGCGCCGAGCCGCTCGTCCCCGTCGGGGAGCGAGCCCTCGAGCTCCTTCACCTGCGGGATCGCGCGCATCAGGGCCACCCCGCCGCCCGGGACGATCCCCTCCTCGACCGCGGCGCGGGTGGCGTGGAGCGCGTCCTCGACCCGGGCCTTCTTCTCCTTCATCTCGGTCTCGGTCGCGGCGCCGACCTTGACCACCGCCACGCCGCCCGACAGCTTGGCGAGGCGCTCCTCGAGCTTCTCGCGGTCGTAGTCGGAGGTCGACTTCTCGATCTGGGCGCGGATCTGCTCGCAGCGCTGCTTGATCGCCGCGCTCTCGCCGCCGCCGCCCACGATCGTGGTCTTGTCCTTGTCGATCGTGACGCGCTTGGCGGTCCCGAGCATCTCGACGGTGGTCGTCTCGAGCTTGGTCCCGAGCTCCTCCGACACGACCGCGCCGCCGGTCAGCACCGCCATGTCCTCGAGCATGGCCTTGCGCCGCTCGCCGAAGCCCGGCGCCTTGACGGCGGCCACCTTCAGCACGCCGCGCAGCCGGTTGATCACCAGCGTGGCGAGCGCCTCACCCTCGAGGTCCTCGGCGATGATCAGCAGCGCCCGCCCGGTCTGCGCGACCTTCTCCAGCACCGGGAGCATCTCGCGCAGGTTGTTGACCTTCTTGTCGTGGAGCAGGATGTAGGGGTCCTCCAGCTCGCACAGCATCGACTCGGGCTGGTTGATGAAGTACGGCGAGATGTAGCCCTTGTCGAACTGCATCCCGTCGACCACCTCGAGGTAGGTCTCGATCCCCTGGGCCTCCTCGACGGTGATCACCCCGTCCTTGCCCGCCTTCTCCATGGCCTGGGCGAGGAGGTCGCCGATCGCCTTGTCCTGGTTGGCCGAGATCGCGCCGACCTGGGCGATCTGGCTGTGGTCGCTCACCTCGCGCGAGATCGCCTTCACGCTGTCGGTCGCGACCTTGACCGCCTTCTCGATCCCCCGCTTGAGGGCCATCGGGTTGGCGCCGGCGGCCAGGGCCTTGAGCCCCTCCGAGAAGATCGCCTCGGCGAGCACGGTCGCCGTGGTCGTCCCGTCGCCGGCGACGTCCGAGGTCTTGCTCGCGACCTCGTTCACCATCCGGGCGCCCATGTTCTCGAACGGGTCCTCGAGCTCGATCTCCTTGCTGACGGAGACCCCGTCCTTGGTGACGGTCGGGCCGCCGAACGACTTCTGGAGGATGACGTGGCGGCCGGTCGGGCCGAGCGTGACCTTGACCGCGCGGGCGAGCTTGCCCACCCCGGTCTTGATCTTCCGGCGGGCCTCGTCGTCGAAGATCAGCTGCTTCGCCATGGTTATGCCTCCTCGAGCACGGCGAGGACGTCGTCCTCGTTCATGACCTGGTGCTCCTTGCCATCGATCTTGATCTCGGTGCCGGCGTACCTGCCGAACAGCACCGTGTCGCCGGTCTTCACCGCGAGCGGCGCGCGGCTGCCATCCTTGAGCCGCTTGCCGCTGCCGATCGCCACGACCTCCCCGCGCTGCGGCTTCTCCTTGGCGGTGTCGGGGAGCACGATGCCCCCGGCCGTCTTCTCCTCGGCCTCCAGCGGGCGGACGAGGATCCGGTCATCGAGCGGACGAACCTTCATCTTCTGCGTTCCTTGTGCGTTTACGGGCCCGCGGGCGCGGGCCCGGCTGAGCTGTCGTGAGGTGACCGAAGGGGACCCCGGCGCGCCGCGCGCCGAGGCGCCCGCCTCAGTGCATGTCCATGTCCTCGTGGTCGCCCTCGTCCTCGTCCTCCGCCTTCTTGTCGGCGATGGCGCAGGAGGTGGTCAGGAGCAGGCTGCTCACCGAGGCCGCGTTGAGCAGCGCGCTCCGCGTCACCTTGGCGGGGTCGATCACGCCGCGCTCGACGAGGTCGCAGTAGTCCTCGCGCAGCGCGTCGAAGCCGTAGCTGAACGTGTCGTTCTTGAGCAGGCGGTTGATCACCACCTCGCCCTCGAGCCCGGCGTTGGCCGCGATCTGGGTCAGCGGGGCCTGCAGGGAGCGCGCCAGCGCCTCGGCGCCGAGCCGCTCGTCGCCGTCGAACGCGGCCGCCGCCTCGTTGGCCACCTTCTGCGCGCGCAGGAGCGCCACGCCGCCGCCCGGCAGGATCCCGGCCTCGACGGCCGCCTGCGTCGCGGACAGCGCGTCGTCGAGGCGGGCCTTCTTCTCCTTCAGCTCGGTCTCGGTGGCGGCGCCCACGCTGATCTTGGCGATCCCGCCGGCGAGCCGCGCGAGCCGCTCCTGCAGCTTCTCGCGGTCGTAGTCCGAGTCGGAGGCCTCGATCTCCTTCTTGATCTGCTCGCAGCGCGCCTGGATCTTCTCGGGGCTGCCGGCGCCCTCGAGGATGATCGTGTTGTCCTTGTCGACGCGCGCCCGCTTGGCGGTGCCGAGGTCGTCGAGCGTGACCTTCTCGAGGTCGATCCCGAGGTCCTTGCTGAGCACCCGCCCGCCGGTCAGGATCGCGAGGTCCTGCAGCATGGCCTTGCGGCGGTCGCCGTAGCCGGGCGCCTTGACCGCGCAGCCCTCGACGATCCCCTTGAGCTTGTTGACCACGAACGTCGCGAGCGCCTCGCCCTCGACCTCCTCGGCCACGATCAGGAGCGGCCGCTTCGCCTTGGCGACCTGCTCGAGCAGCGGGATCAGCGGGCGGACCGAGCTGAGCTTCTGGTCGTAGAGGAACACGTAGGCGTTGTCGAGCACCGCCTCCATGCTCTCGGGGTCGGTGACGAAGTGCGGCGAGAGGTACCCGCGGTCGAACTTCATGCCCTCGACGATGTCGACCTCGGTCTCGAGGCTCTTGCCCTCCTCGATCGTGATCACGCCGGTCTCGCCGACCTTCTGCATGGCGTCGGCGATGAACTTGCCGATCTCCTCGTCGTGGTTCGCCGCGACCGTGGCGATCTGCAGCCGCTGCTCGTGGGTCTCGACCTTCTTGGCCTGGTTGGAGAGGTGCTCGGCCACCTGCTCGGCGGCGCGCTGGATCCCGCGGCTGAGCGACATGGGGTCAGCGCCGGCGCTGAGGGCCTTGAGCCCCTCGAGGAAGATCGACTCGGCGAGCACCGTGGCGGTGGTGGTGCCGTCGCCCGCGTCGTCGGAGGTCTTCGAGGAGGCGACCTTCACGAGCTGCGCGCCGATGTTCTCGTAGGGGTCGCTGAGCTCGACCTCCTCGGCGACGGACACCCCGTCCTTGGTCACGCGGGGGCCGCCCCAGCTCTTGTCGAGCACCGCGTTGCGGCCCTTGGGGCCGAGGGTCACTTTGACCGCCCGGGCCAACTTCTCCACGCCGTTCTTGAGCGCGTTACGGACCTCGTGGTCGAAGGCGAGCTGCTTGGCCATCGCTCGGAACTCCCTGTCCTCTGCGGTTGTTGTGCGGTTGTTGTGCGGTTGTCGTGCGTGTTGTGCTGCGAGCGTCTCGTGGACTCGCTCGGGTCTGCGGACCCACGAGCCGACAAACGGAGGCGACGGGGCCGCCACAGTGCCAGGGCGGTGCACCCGGTCTCGGCCTCCGCCTCAGCAACGCCGGTGCCGCCTCCGCGCGCACCTAACCCGTTCTGCAACACGGCTTGTAGCGCGCTCGCCCGCCTGCCATTCCGGGCGGGGGCCGAAGCCTCCCTGTCACTTTGGCACCGCGGGGCCGTGTTGCCCGGGGGGGGCGACGCGGCTATGCTTCGGTCCGGTCGCCCCCAGCCACGGAGGTCGTGGCCCTCCCGATGCCCGACATGTCCGACACCCCAACCCTCGTCGTGATCGAAGGGGCGGATACGGGGAAGGTCTTCCACCTCTCCGGGAAGGACTCCTTCACCATGGGCCGCGGCCACAAGGCCGACATCCCGGTGATGGACATCAAGTGCTCGCGCGAGCACTGCAAGATCGAGCGGCGCACCGACGGCTTCTACCTCGTCGACATCGGCGCGACCAACGGGACGCGCCTCAACGGCAAGAAGCTGAAGAAGCTCTCGAGCGTGCGCCTGTCCGAGGGCGATCGGGTCAAGCTCGGCTACTCGGTGCTGACCTTCAGCCCCGGCGCGTCCGCGCCCCAGCCCGCCAAGGCGGCGCCTCCGCCGCGCAGCGCGCCTCCGACCCCGACGACGGCGCCGAGCGACGGCGGCGCGCCGCTGGTCGATCCGTTCGACCTCGACTTCGACTTCGGAGGCGGCCCTCCCCCGCCCCTCCCGAACGCAGCGGCGGCCGCTCCTCCGCCGCCGCCCCCCGCGGCGGCGCCGCCGCCGCCCGTGCCGGCCGAGGTCGACGACGCGGTGGCGCTGCGCACGTTCGTGTTCGACGACCCCGACTTCCAGGACGCCCCGATCGCCGCGGCGCCCGCTCCCCCGACGACCGGCGCGGAGCAGCAGGACGCGGACGCGCTGCGCACGTTCGTGTTCGACGACCCCGACTTCCAGGACGCCCCGCCGCCGCCGGCGACGGGCGGCGCCGTCTCGACCCCGCCGCGCCCTCCCGAGTCGGAGCCGGTCGAGCGCACGATGGTCTTCGACGCGCCGAGCTTCGACGAGCCGGCGGAGGAGGACGCGGCCGGGCGGACGATGATGTTCGAGGAGCCCGGCTTCGAGGAGCCCGCCGCGGAGGAGGACCAGCCGGTCGAGGACGTCGTCGGTCGCACCATGGTCTTCGACGAGCCCGGCTTCGAGGAGCCCGCCGACGTCGCCGACGAGGAGGACGAGCCGGTCGAGGACGTCGTCGGTCGCACGATGGTCTTCGACGAGCCCGGCTTCGAGGAGCCCGCCGCGGAGGAGGACGAGCCCGACGTCGCGGGGCGCACCATGCTCTTCGAGGAGCCGGGCTTCGAGGAGCCCACCGCCGACGAGCCGGTCGAGGACGTGGCGGGTCGGACGATGCTCTTCGAGGAGCCGGAGTTCGAGGAGCCCGCCCCCGAGCCACCCGCCCCGCCCGCCGCGCCCGCCGCGATCGCCGCCGACGACGCGATGCTCGGGTTCGACTTCCACGACGTGCTCGCGCCGCTGCCGCCCCCACCGGCGCCGCCCGAGGCGCTCGAGCGAGACGACGACGAGCCCGAGGCGGCCGGGCGGACCATGGTCCTCGACGACGTCGACTTCTCGGACCCGGCGCCCGCGCCGAGCCAGGGGGCCGACGCGCTGATGCGCGGCTTCGACTTCGGCGGGTCGAAGCCCGCCGTGGCCGACGATGCGGCCATGCGCGCCTTCGACTTCGCCGCTCCCGCTTCCGACCCCGAACCGGAGGAAGACGACGAAGGAGCCGCCGGCCGGACCATGGTCCTCGACGGCGCGCCGACCGAGGACGACGGCGAAGCCGCTGGGCGCACCATGGTCCTCGACGGGTTCCCAGGCGCCGACGAGGACGAGGACGAGGACGAGGACGGTGAGGCCGCGGGCCGCACGATGGTCCTCGACGAGCTCCCCGGCGACGACGGCGAGGACGACGACGGCGAGGCCGCGGGCCGCACCATGGTCCTCGATCAGTTCCCCGGCGACGGCGACGACGACGGCGACGACGACGACGACGACGACGACGACGACGGTGGGGCCGCGGGCCGCACCATGGTCCTCGACGAGTTCCCCGGCGACGACGGCGAGGACGACGACGGCGAGGCCGCGGGCCGCACCATGGTCCTCGACGAGTTCCCCGGCACCGAGGCGGACGACGAGGACGACGACGGCGAGGCCGCGGGCCGCACCATGGTCCTCGATCAGTTCCCCGGCGACGACGAGGACGAGGACGACGGCGGGGCCGCGGGCCGCACGATGGTCCTCGACGAGTTCCCCGGCGAGGACGAGGACGAGGACGACGGTGGAGCCGCGGGCCGGACCCTGATCCTCGGCGAGGACGATGAGGAAGACGACGACGGCGAGGCCGCCGGACGCACGATGATCCTCGGTGAGGAGGACGCCGAGGAGGACGAGGAGGACGACGAGGACGAGGACGGCAGCGAAGCCGCTGGTCGGACCATGATCCTCGACGATCCCGAGTTCGAGTGAGGGCCCGCCCGACGGCTGCTCGGGGCGTCAGCGCGCCCGGACGACGTCGTCGCGCAGGACGGTGAGCGCGTCGAGCGCCGAGTAGAGCGCGTCGTCCTGCGACACCTCCTGCAGCGCGAACGCCTCCGACTGCAGCCGGTCGATCTGGGCTAGGAGCGCCTCGCGCTCGGCGGGGTCGAGCGCGCCCGCGCTCGACGCGCTCGCCCACCGCTGCTCGAGCGCCGCGACCTCGGCGGCGAGGGCCGTGACCCGCTCCTCGGTCCCTTGCTGCTCGGCGGGCGCGGGCGGCGCCGGGTCGGCCGCTGGTGGCGCGTCGGCCGGTCCGGCGGGCTCCGCGGCCTCGCGCTGCCAGGGCGGCGGCCGGCGCCGGATCGGGCAGCCGGCCAGCGTCCCGAGGGCGACGAGGACGACGATCGCGGTCGCGGCGCGCAGCGCGGCTCGGGTCGGCTCGGGGAGCATCGCTCGCGATCGTAGCGGATCGCCGCGCGGGCGGGCCGTCCGGGAGAGCTCGAAACCAAGAGCAGCGCCGCCGGGGGTCACCGGCGGCGCGTCTCGCGCCAGCTCGGCGCGCGCGGGGCGCCGACCCCCGCGCGCCGGAGCCCGGGATCCGGTGGGGGCGGCCGGGCGGGCGCCCAACCCCAGCGGAGTGTTGA
>CAZMSZ010000083.1:0-18493 GCA_964569055.1 uncultured Planctomycetota bacterium
GGTTCACCGGCAGGCGCCGCGCCCATCTTGAGGCGCAGCTCGGGGTCGAGCGCTGGGGACGGCGCCTCCTCCACCAGCTTCTGGTGGCGGCGCTGCACCGAGCAGTCGCGCTCGCCGAGGTGGACCACGGACCCGTGCTGGTCGGCGAGGACCTGGACCTCGACGTGGCGCGCCTCGTCGAGGTAGCGCTCGATGTAGACGCCGGGGTTGCGGAACGCCGCCTCGGCCTCGGCCCGCGCCGCCATGAAGGCGTTGAGGAACGAGACGTCGTTGTGGGCGATCCGCATGCCGCGCCCGCCGCCGCCCGCGGTCGCCTTGATGATCACGGGGAACCCGAGCTCGTGGGCCACCCGCAGCGCCTCGACCTCGTTGTCGACCAGGCCGTCGGAGCCCGGGATCAGCGGCACGCCGGCCCGGATCGCGCACTCCTTGGCGGAGACCTTGTCGCCCATCTGCTCGATCACCTCGGGCGAGGGCCCGATGAACGTGATCCGGCAGTCGCGGCACACCTGCGCGAAGTGCGCGTTCTCCGCCAGGAAGCCGTAGCCGGGGTGGATCGCCTCGACGTCGGCGATCTCGGCCGCGCTGATGATCCGCGGGATGTCGAGGTAGGACTGGCCCGAGGCGGGGGGCCCGATGCAGATCGTCTCGTCGGCGAAGCGCAGATAGATCGCGTCGCGGTCCGCCTCCGAGTAGACGCACACGGTCTCGATCCCGAGCGCCTGGCAGGCGCGCAGGATCCGCAGCGCGATCTCGCCGCGGTTCGCGATCAGGACCCGGCTGAACACGACGCTAGCCGTTCAGCCGCACGTGGAACAGCGGCTCGCCGTACTCGACCGCCTCGCCATTGGCGACCAGGACCTTCACGAGCTCGCCGGCGCACTCCGCCTTGATCTCGTTCATGACCTTCATGGCCTCGATGATGCAGAGGATCGTGTCCTCGCTCACCTGCTGCCCCTCCTCCACGAACGAGGCCGAGTCGGGGCTGGGCGCGCGGTAGAAGGTGCCGACCATGGGCGAGGTGATCACCTTGATGTTGGCGGGGAGCGCGTCGCTCGAGACCGTGGCCACCCCGGCCGCGACGGGCGCCGGCGCGGCGGCGGGCGCCGAGGCCACGACGGTGGGCATCACGACCGGGGTCGCGCCCTTCCGCCCCCCCGCGTTGCGCAGCAGGTGCAGCCGCCGCTCCGCGTCGCGCAGGTCGAGCTCGTCGAAATCGTACTGGTCCATGAGCTTCATGAGGTCGCGCAGCTGGTCGAGGTCGACCTGGGGCAGCTCCATGGCCTATGCCTCCTTGAACGTGAGCACCGTCTTGCCGATCTGGATGCGATCGCCGTCGCTGAGCTCCTGCTCCTTGACGCGCTCGCCGTTCACCACGGTCCCGTTGGCGGAGCCGAGGTCGACCAGCGTGTAGCTGTCGCCGACCTGCTTGATCATGCAGTGCTTCCGGGACGCGGCGCCGTCGGTGATCACGATGTGGTTGGCGGGGGTCCGGCCGACCGTGATGATCCGCCCGTCGAGCTGGTAGGTGACGACCTCGCCGCTCTCCTTGGAGGACACCACGATACGCGCCACGCCGGACCTCCCGGGGGGTTGGGCGGGGGATTCTACACGGGGAGGCGGCGGGGGCTAGCGAGGCCGCTGGGGGGGGCTCACTCCCCTATCTGCTCGATTTCCAATTTCTAATTTCTTATTCCCTGTTGATATTTCTTATTCCAATTGGAGGAAACAGGGAATATCAACAGGGAATTGGAAATTAAGGAATCAGAAAAGGCTGTCGCTCGCCGGGCGCGCGGGTGAGCTGCGCTCTCAGCCCGCATTCTCCCCAAGCGTGTACACCGAGCCCTTCCCCTTCCCGTGGGAGTTCACGATCCCCTTCTCGATCAGGGCCTTGATGTCGCGCCAGCCGGTCGACTTGGAGACCTTCATGATCTCGTAGTAGTCGCGGTTCTTGATCGAGCCGTAGGTGCGCAGGTACTCGATCAGCTTGCGCTGCCGCTCGTTGAGGTCGAAGTAGTAGGGCTCGGCCGGCATCTCGGGGAGGCCGGGCGCGGGGGGGACCGGGCGTCCGCCGGGGCCCGGGACCACCCCCGTGGGGCTGGTCGCGCCGACGCCGGCCTGGGTGCGCGGGTCGAACACGGTGTCGAGGATGATCGCGTCCTTCGAGATCACGTCGTTGTCCGAGATGATCTTGGCGCGCTCGACCACGTTCTTGAGCTCGCGGATGTTCCCCGGCCAGTTGTAGCGGATGAGCATCTGCATGGCCTCGGGCTCGAACCGCTTGAGCGGGCCGGTCAGCTCTTCGCGCAAGAAGAAGTCGATGAGCAGCGGCAGGTCCTCCTTGCGCTCGCGCAGCGGCGGGAGGTCCACCTTGACCACGTTGAGCCGGTAGTAGAGGTCCTCGCGGAACTGCCCCTGCTCCACGAGCGCCTTGAGGTCCTTGTTCGACGCCGAGATGATCCGCACGTCGACCTTCAGCGTGTCCTTTCCGCCGACCCGCCGGATCTCGCCCTCCTGCAGCACGCGCAGCAGCTTCTTCTGCATGCCGAGCGACATGTCCCCGACCTCGTCGAGGAACAGCGTGCCCTTGTTCGCCAGCTCGAACAGGCCCTTGCGGTCGGTGTTGGCGCCGGTGAACGAGCCCTTCACGTAGCCGAACAGCTCGGACTCGAGCAGCGTCTCGGAGGTCGCGGCGCAGTTCTCCGAGATCATGCGGAACTTCTTGCGCGGCCCGTTGTAGTGGATCGCCTTGGCGACGAGCTCCTTGCCGGTGCCCGACTCGCCGTGGATGAACACGGGGACCGGCGTGTCGGTGATCCGGTCGAGCAGGCGGAAGATCTCCTGCATGCGCGACGACTGGCCGATGATGTTGTCGTAGTTGTAGCGGAGCTCGAGGTTCTTGGTCCGGTCCTCCAGCTCGATCCGCACGTCGGCCAGCTCGCGCTCGGTGGTGTCGAGCTTGAGCTGGAGCTGGCGGTTGAGCTGCGCCACGCGGTCGTACAGGCGGGCGTTCTCGATCGCGACCGCCACCTGGCGCGACAGCGTGGAGAAGAACGCCAGCGCCGACTCGTCGAACTGCTCGCCGCCCTTCTGGGTGTCGACGTAGATCGCGCCGAACGTGCGCGTCCCGCCCTTGGGCTCGGTGATCGTGAGCGGGACGCACATCACCGCGCGGATCGCGAAGTTGCTGATCGACTGGCTGTGGACCGGGCCGCCGCTCGCCGCCTCGCCGTTGGCCCCGAACGCCTCGCGCACCGCCTGGTCGGTCACGATCACGCGGTCGACCACCGAGCGCGAGAAGTTCTTGGCCTCGATGTCCTTCTTCTCGCGGTCGCGCGCCACGCGGGGCACCAGGCTCGCGGCGTCGTCGCGCAGCATCAGGATCCCGCGCTCGGCCTGCGTGATGTCGACGATCGTGTCGACCACCAGCGGGAGCAGCCCCTCGAGGTCGGTCCGCCGGTTGATCTCCTCGATCGTCTCCAGCAGCATCAGGGTGTTGCGGTAGTCGCGCGTGGGGTCGCCCGAGAGCACGCCGGCGAGCTGGTCGGTGCGCTTGGCCGTGTTGGCCAGCCCCTCGTGGAAGCTGCGGTAGATGTTCCGGCCGCTCTGCTTGGCGTCGTAGAGCGCCTGGTCCGCCCGCTTGACCAGCTCGACGGTGTCGACCCCCTTCTCCAGGGTGGCCGCGCCGATCGAGCAGGTCACGCTGCCGATCCGGCCGAAGAACGTCTCGCCCGCGACCGCGCCCAGGATCTTGTTGGCGACCAGCTCGGAGCCGGCGACGTCGGTCTGGGGGAGGATCACCACGAAGCTCCCGCCGCCGTAGCGGGCCACGAGGTCGATCCCGCGCAGGCGCGCGCGGATCAGCTTGGCGACCCGCACGATCACCTTGTCGGCCTCGACGTAGCCCCGCGACGCGTTGATCCGCTTGAGGTGGTCGAGGTCGATCATCAGCATGGACAGCGGGCTGCCCGTCTTGCGCGCGAGCTTGACCTCGTCGCGCAGCCGCTGCTCGAAGTGGGTGCGGGTGTAGATCCCCGTGGCCGGGTCGCAGGTCGCGAGCCGGTAGAGGTTGGCGTTGAGGATCGCGGTGGTGGCGTTGTTGGCGAGCGCCTGGAACAGCTCGAGGTCGTCCTTGGAGAACGACTTGGTCACCGAGCGGCTGTCGACGTAGAGCACGCCCAGGATCTTGCGCGTGGTCAGCGTCTCGGCCCGGTGCTCCTGGCCGCTCTGGCGCTCGTCGCGCAGGGTCACCTTGAGCGGCACGCACATGACCGACAGGATCTTGAGGTCGATGATCGAGCTCAGCTCCGAGAACTTGGAGTCCTGCTCGACGTTGGCGATGCAGATCCCCTGCTCGGTCTTGACCACGTCGTCGATGACGCTCTCGGAGACCTCGCGCTCCTCCTTGGGGAGGGCGCTGAAGTCGAGGTCCTTGGCGAGCTTGACCTTGAGCTCGTCGTTGACGTCGTACAGGAGCAGGAGCCCGCGGTCGGCCTCGGTGATCTTGATCGCCATGTCCAGGATCACCTCGAGGATCTCCTCGTAGGTGTAGACAGGGCTCGAGAACAGGCTCGAGATCTCGTACAGGACGCGCCAGCGATCGTCCCCGGCCCGGGCGGCGGCGGTGGTCCGCAGCCGCTCTTTCGTCTCATCCAGGCCCGCGAAGAAATCGTCCGTGCCCATCCGTCGCTCCCTCTCGCGTCAGGTCCGTCTCATGGTAGCGAGACCCCCTGACGCCCGCCACGGCAGGTGGGACCCACCGAGAGGCGAGTGGCGCCGGGATCATTTCACGGAGACCCTACGGACACGTGAGTTACGACCGTCCGTGCCGGGCCGGTCTCAGGCGGTCCTCAGGCTGCGCGCCCGCCGCACGGCGCGGACGCGAAACCAAGAACCGGGGCTACCGTCGCAGCTCGGCCTCGAGCGCCTCGAGGGCCCGGCGGAGCTCGGTCTGGTCGGGGGTCGCCGCGGCGAGGCCGCGCTCCACCGACTGGAGGGCGCGCGCGCGCGCGCCGCGGCGGGCGAGCAGGGTCGCGGCGAGGAGGTGAGCGCGCGCCGCTTGCGGCGTCAGCTTCAGCGCGGCCTGGACGTCGGCCCACGCGTTGGCCTCGTCGCCGTCGTGCAGGCGGAGCTCGGCGCGGTCGAGGCGCGCGAGCGCGCGCAGGGGATCGAGGATCCGGGGCTCGACCGGGTAACCGGCCAGCTCCCAGGCCAGCTCCGCGCGCTCGCCCAGGCCGGCGCGCAGCCTGTCGGCGTGGGCCTCCCAGGCCGCCACCCGCTCGGTCGCGAAGCGGAGCGCCTCGCCCGGAGCGCTCGCCACCCGCTGCCGCGCGGCGAGCAGCAGCGGAGCCGGCTCGAAGCCGTGCTCGACCGCCTGGGCGAACGCGGCGTCCGCCGCCTCCCGCTGGCCAGCCGCTGCGAGCGCGCGCCCGCGCAGGAAGGCGGCCAGCGCGCGCGCCCGTCGCGCGGCAGGGTCCGCCCGCCCGCCGAGGGCGCGCTCGAGCGCCTCGAGCAGGTGCTCGACCTCCCGGCTGGAGTCCGCGCCGCTCGCGCGATCGATCCTCAGCACCGCGACCAGCAGCCGGCCCAGCAGCCCGCCCGGCCCCTCGCCCCAGGCGGCGTCGTCCTGGGAGACCAACCGCTCCTGCACCAGCTCCTCGAGCCCGAGCGGGAGCCAGCCGGCGCCCAGGAACCGGAGCGAGAACGCGGTCAGCCGGGCCGGATCGTCGATCACGTCCTGCAGCTGGCGCCGCCACTGCGCGTACGCCTCGAGCGGGGGGAGGTCGGCTGCGGGGTCGAGCGCGGCCACCCGCGCGAGCAGGGCCAGCGCCGGCCCGGGGGCGGTCTCCACCTGCCCGAGGTGCGCCGCGAGCACCGCCCCGAGCCGCGTCCGGACGGCGGCCCACGCCTCCTCGCCCAGCCCGGCGGCGACCCCGTCCGGGAAGGCCAGCTCGAGCGCCTCGAGCAGGCGCTGACCGCGCTCGAGGTCGCCCGGCCCGGGCGTGACGAGGTCGGCCAGACGCGGACCTTCCCCCGCCAACAGCGGCCCGAGCGCGAGGTCGCGCCGCCGCGCCAAGCTCGCCAGCTCGGTCAGGGTCGAGACGCTCGCGGGGCGGGTCGCCAGGAGGGCCGAGGCGTGGCGGCGCGCCGCTTCGCCCGCGAGCGCCGCCAGGGCGGGGCGCGTCCCCCCCGGCAGCTGCGACCCGTTCAGGATCGTGTCGAGCTGCGCGAGCACGCGCGCCGCCTCGCCCTGTTCGAGCTCCAGCGCGAGCGTCAGGCCCTGCGCCCAGGCCCGCGGCGCGAGCCCGACCAGGTCGCGGGCGTGGCGCAGGTCGCCCTCGCGCAGGGCGGCGCACGCGGCGACCGCGGCCACCAGCGGGTCGCCCGCCGCGCGGGCGGGCTCGAGGGCGGGCGGCGTCGCGCCCGCCAGCAGCGCGCGCCAGGCGTCGAGCGCGGCGAACCGCGCCCGCTGCGCCCTGGAGACGCGCTCGGCCGCGCGCGTGTCGATGCCCTCGGGCGCGGGCACGCGCGCGGGCGGGAGCCACGGGAGCGGCAACCCCGCCGCCTCGAGCTCCCCCTGCCAGTAGTCGAGCCCGCGGCGGAACGCGAGCTCGCGCTGCTGCTGCTGCAGCGCCGAGAGCAGGAACGGGCTCCCCGCCACGATCGCGAGCAGGAAGGCGAAGAAGCCGGGCTGCGCCCGCACGCGCCTCCAGAAGAACGCCCACGCCGAGGGCTCGGGCCGCGGCGCGGGCGGAGCAGCCGCGGGCGGCCTGGCGAGCGCCGGCTCGGCCGGGAGCGGCGTAGCGCCCGCCGGGCGCGGACGCACCAGGACCACGACGCGGGGCAAGACGGCCCCGGCGGGAGGGATCGGCTGGGAGGAGGTCGGCGCGGGGGTCATGAGCGCGGGGCAGGATACCCCAGGCCCGCACCGGGAGCGTACCTACGGGCCGCGGCAGGTCGCCGTTGATGCGGGCACGCGACCGGTCAAGATCCTGGCCGGAGGCGAAGACCACGCCCTGGGAGCACTGCGGCCGGACCGTCCTGGACAACGTGCGCTGCCCCGCCTGCGGGCACTTCAAGGACTCGCGGACGGTCTCCTTCGAGCGAACCCGGCTGTTCTCGCTGGGGGCCGGGTCGTGGGAGGGCGACGGTGAGGCGCAGGCGGACGCGTTACGCGCCGCGCACGAGGGCGCGGTGCCGCTCTGTGAGCCTTGAAAGTGAGCCGGGAGCCCGGCGGGCTCCTCGAAGCCAGGCGAGGCGTGGTGTGGGGTGCGACGGCGGCGCCCGACACCCTTGGACGAGACGGTGATGCACGCGTGGCGCCCGAGCGGCGCTGAAGGAGGAAGGCTACCCAGCCCCCGCAGCCGGCGCAACGCGGGTCAGCCGGTCAGCGAGGCGCCGCGGGTGAGGCGCTCGATCGGGAGCGCGCGGGGAGCCCGGCCCGGCTCGCCGCGCTCACAGCTCCAGCGCGAAGTGGTGGCTGGAGATCCGCATGCGCTGGCGCAGGTAGAAGCGGTGCGCCTCGAAGCGCTGCACCCCGCTGTCGAGGTGGAGCTGCGCGCAGCCCGCCGCGCGGGCGTGGTCGACCAGCCAGGCGAACAGCGCCTGGCCCACCCCGCGCGAGCGCGCCGAGGCGTCGGTCACGAGGTCGTCCACGTAGAGGTGGCGGCCCCAGGCGAGCGATTCGCCGACCCGGAACCCGGCCACCCCCAGCGCGGCGCCGCCCTCGCCGGCCGCGAACGCGAGGTGATACCCGGAGGCCGCCTGGCGCGCGATCCGTGCGGTCAGCTCGGCCTCGGCGAGCTGCGGGCGGAGCTGGCGGAGCACCGCGACGCACGCGGCCACCTCCTCGGGTGTGCTCGCGAGCTGGACCTTCATGGGCGCCTCTCCGCTGGCGGGTCCGCAGCCTCGAGCGCCTCGACGAGCTGGCGCAGGTCGGGGACCTTGGGCGCACACTCGAGGCCACGTCGGGCGCGGGCCAGGGCCTCGGCCCGATCGCCCCGGTCGCGCGCCACGCGCGCGGCCGCGCGCGCGATCCGCCAGTGGCGGTAGCCGCCGGCCCGCCAGACGAGCTCGACCAGCCGCTCCGCCTCCGCGAAGTCCTTGGCGCGGGCCAGGACGTCGATCAGCTCCGCTAGCTTCACGAACAGCTCGCCCGGGTCGTCCTCGCGGAGGGGCCCCTGGGCGCGGAGCGCGGCCTGCGCGCGGCTGCGCCCTGCCTCGAGCTGGCCCCGCTTGACCAGCAGCACGGCGCCTTCGAGCCTCATGTACGTGACGAGGGCGCGGCGCTGGCGCTGCTCGGCCGGCGGGGCCGCCGCCAGCTCCTCGGCGAAGCGTCGCTCGAGGCGCGCGACCTCCTCGAGCGCCTCGGCCCGGGGGACGAGGGACAGGCGCAGGTCGAGCGCGTCGTGGAGCATCTCGAGCGACAGCGGGACGAGCGCCCGCGCGCGCTCCGCGGCGGCGGCGACCTCGGCGACGAGCGCAGGGGGAGAGGGCCGCCCCGAGCGCTCGACCTCGCCCTTCAGCACGCTGCCGAGGAACAGCGACGCGCGCGCGAGGTACCAGGGCGCCACGTCGTCCTGGAGCCGCGGGTCCTCGCACACGCGCCGCAGGTCGTCCACGAGCGCGGGGTCGGGCTCGCCGTCCCCGTTCCCGCCGCGCGGGTCGCGCATGTAGCGCCGCGCCGCGTCGAGGAGCAGCGCGCCCCGACTGTGGGGGTAGCGCTCACGCAACGGGCGGGCCTGCGCCTCGAGGCGGCGCGTGATCTCGGCGAGGTCGAGCGCCTCGTCGCCGGCGGCGAGGCCGTGGCGCACCGCCGCCAGCGCGAGCGCCTCGGTCCGCTCGCCCATGGGGGCGCCGGCTCGTAGCTCGCGCTCCAGGCGCGCCGCCAAGTCGGGCGGGAGCGGCGGGCCCCAGCCGAGGTACTCGAAGCAGGCCTGGTCGAGCGCGAGCCGCGCCTCGAGCTCGCGCGCGCGGGCGAAGGCGCGGGCCACCGCGTCGGCCAGGGCCACGGGGGGCGGGCGGATCGCGGGCTCGGCGCCGAGCAGCGCGCTGAGCGCGGCCAGGCGGGCCCGCGCCGCGAGCGGCCCGCCCTCCACGGCCCGCGCCAGCGCCTGCTCCCACACGGGCGCGGCGGCGGCCAAGCCGCGCGCCTTGGCCTCGCGCACGACCGCCGCCGCCCCCGCGCCCAGCGCGGCGCGCGCGCGCTCGAGGGCCAGGCGCCAGCTCTGCGGCTCGCTCCCGTCGAACCCGCGCGCGAGCGCCTCGAACCCCGTGGCGAGGGCGAACGAGGCGTGTTGCAGCGCGGCCTCGCGCTCCGGGCCGGGGGCCAGCGTGGCCAGCTCGCCCAGGAAGCCCTGCGCCGCGTCGAGGGTGGGGCTCGCCGCGAGCAACCGGCGCCAGGCGGCCCGCCGCGCCGCCGCCGCCTCGGGGGGCGGAGCCGGTCCGACCCGCGCGAGCGCCGCGCGGGCCGCCCCGTAGTCGCCCTGCGCCAGCGCGTGCGCCGCGGCCGCTGCCGCGGCGGTCGGTCCGCTCGCCGCGCGCGGCGGAGCGCCGCCGGCGGCCGCCGCGAGCAGCGCCTGGTGGGCCAGCAGCCGCTCGAGCGCGGCCGCGAGCGGCGGGTCGAGGTCGGCGCGGGCGCCGAGCGCGATCCCGGGCGTGGCGCGCGCGGCGCGCAGCCGCTCGATCCAGCCCGCGAGCTCCTCGGGCGGCGGCGGGGGACCGGCTCCCAGACCGAGGGCCCAGGGGACGAGCGCCTGCTCGCTCCAGGCCTCGAGCTCGGACAGCGCCGCCGGCGCGTCGCCGCTCCCGAGCTGCGCGCGGAACCGGGCCACGCCCCACGCCGCCCCGCCGAGCACGAGCGCCACGGCCAGCGCCGTGAACGCCAGCGCCGCCGGCACCAGGCGCGGGCGCGACGTCGCGCCGGCCGGGGTGCCCGTCAAGAACCGCTCGAGGGCGTCGGCCAGGGCCTCGGCCGAGGGGTAGCGCTGCAGGGGATCCGGGGCCAGCGCGCGCAGGCAGATCGCCTCGAGCTCGGGCGGCAGCCCGGGCCGCAGCGCGCTCGGGGGCGGCGGGGCCTCGCGCTCCAGCGCCCGGACCACGTCGAGCACCGCGCCCGCGAACGGGGCCCGCCCGGTGAGCCCGTGGTAGAGGAGCGCGCCCAGGCCATACACGTCGACCCGCGGGTCGAGCGCGCCGGGCCCGCCGGTGAGCTGCTCGGGCGCCATGTAAGCGGGGCTCCCGACCACGTCCCCGGTGCGCGTCAGCCCCTGCCCCAGCGGGTCGCGCGCCAGCCCGAAGTCGGCCAGCTTCGGGGCGCCGTCCGGCGCGATCAGCACGTTGGCGGGCTTGACGTCGCGGTGCACCACCCCGGCCGCGTGGCAGGCCGCGAGCGTGCGCGCGAGCTGCGCCGTCCAGCGCGCGAGCTGCTCGGGCGGAGGGAGTCCGTCCGCGAGCACTGCGGCGAGGTCGCGCCCCTCCACCAGCTCCATGACGCAGTAGGGCTGCTCGCCGTGGCGGCCGAGCGCGTGCACGCGCACCACCCCCTCGGCGCGGTCGACCCGCGCCGCGAGGCGCGCCTCGCGCTCGAACCGCAGCAGCAGCTCGGGGTCGAGCCCGAGCACGAACTTCACCGCGACCGGGCAGCCACGGCCGAGGTCGAACGCGCGCCACACCTCGCCCATGCCGCCGCGCCCGAGCGGCGCGTCGAGGCGATAGGTGCCGTCGAGGACCTCCCCGGGGCGGACACGCATGGAGACAGGGTAACGAGGCTGTCGTCCGGGCGTCAGCTCCCGTGCCCCTGCCCGTGCCCCTGCCCCTGCCCGTCTCCGTGCCCCTGCCCGTGCCCCTGCCGCTGCCCGTAAGCGACGGGCACGGGCACGGCCGTGCCCGTGTGCGTGGCCCCTGTCCGGCCGCTGCGACGCGTCACGCTCAGCCGGGTCACGAGCACGAGCACGAGCACGAAGTCAGCCTCGAGGCCGGCCTCACCCCTCCTCGAGCAGCGCCCGATAGTCCGCGGCCACCTCGCGCACGCGGCGCGGGGCGCCGTCGGGGCCGAACCGCAGGTCCTTCCCGGTCAGCGCCGCGAGCGCGTTGCACGCCATGGCCGTGACCCGCAGCGAAGAGCGCGGGCCGCCGGTGTACTCCGGCGCCAGGTAGGCCGCGAGCCGTCGTGGGAGCGTGTCGTCGCCGAACGCGCCGGCCAGCATGACCATGCGCTCGCGCACCCACCACCAGTCCAGCGACCGCGCGCTCCCCCACTGCAGCTGCTCGCGGCGGAAGATCGCGGTGAACACCGCCCGGGCCGCGGCGTCGGGCTCCGCCTCGCGAAACGGCGGGCGCTCGGCCAGGTAGTCGTGCAGCCAGTCGCGGGCCGCCGCGGGGGCGAGGCGCTCCACGCGGTTGTCCGAGGTCGGGTAGCCGCAGAACCGCATCGGCGTCACGTCGGCCCCGAGCCCGTGGAGGACGACGGTGAAGTTGCCGCTGGACCACATCGAGCCGAGCCCCGGGCCCGACCACCACCGCGTGAGCTCGGCGGACAGGATCGTGCGCAGGCCGGCCACCAGCCCGCCGTGGTCTTCGGCGTCGAAGGTGGCCGTGGCGTAGGTCACCTCACCCAGATCCTCGGGGAACACCGAGCGCGGCTCGCTGCGGCGCAGCCTGAAGCGGTGCGCGCGCACCCGCCCGTCGGGCTCGGCGCGCCAGGCGAGGACGTCGAGGCAGTAGTGCGCGTGGCCGTGGCCGGTGATCACGCTCAGCGGACGCACGCGGCCTGCCGAGTAGGAGGGCGGGTCGACGGGGCTGACGCGGACGTGCGAGCGGGGGTCGTTCCCGTCCTCGCACGCCTGGCGGAGGAGTTCCCAGGCGGACCGCTTCTCGGCCCGGTGCGGCTCGGAGAACTCGGCCTGCAGCGTGACGCGGCAGCGGGGCGGTTCGCCCAGGACGGCCTCGCGATACCACTCCTCGGCCGCCGGGAAGAACAGCTCCTCGTCGATGAACTCGTAGTCCCGATAGGGGCCCTCGAAGCCGAGCGCATCGCGCAACGCTTGATGGCGGGAGAGGATCTGGGCGGCGTAGAACCGGTGCTCCGGGTGGGCGAGACCGACGGCCAGGACCTCTCCCAACGCGCTCTGCTCACCGCACAGGTAGAGCGTCTCGAGGAGGTGCAGGCCCTCGAAGTCGACCTCCCCGTGCTCTGCCAAGGCCGCGCGCAGCGCCGGGATCGACTCGGCGCTGCCGAGCCGCCCCAGGGCCTCGACCGCCTCCGAGGCGGTGCTGGCGCTCCTGGCCCCCAGCAAGCGCTCGAGGCGTGGGCGCGCGCTCGGATCGCCGATGCGGCCGGCCACGTCGATCAGGAGATCGCGCGTCCAGGCGTCGTCGGTCGTCTCGGCGACGTGCAGGATCGTCGGCAGGGCACCCGGGCCCAGCGCGACGAGGAGGGCGAACGACTCGGGAGACGTGACCTCGTCACCCCGCTGTTCGATGCGGTGATCGCTCCGGCGAAGCTCCTCGATCAGCGCGAGCGCGGCGGGATCGAGGTTCGGCGCCGGCTGGGCGTCGCGCGAACGCTCGTGGGCGGTCGGCTCGGACTGCTGCGGGGGCGGCGCCTGCGCGGTCGGATCACGCGGCGCGCAGCTCGCGAGGACGAGCAGGCCAACCGTGATCGCGATCCGTCGTCCCCGGACCATGCTGCCTCTCGTCGCCGAGCGCCGTAGTGCGCGCTTCCAGGGTAGCTCACCCCCGCTCCTCGCTTCGGGTTCCCGCTCGACGCACGCCACCGTCGCGCCGGGTGTGCCGCGCCGCAGTATCGTGACGGCATGAAGCACCGCTACGACCGCCACTGGCTCCTCTGGGACGGGGGCTGAAACTTCTGACGGCGCTGCGCTGCCTGGGTCAGGTGGCTCGACGACCGCGGAGCGCGGCGGATCCGCGTGAGCCCCTATCAGCTCGCGCCGAGCCCGCCCATGACGCCGGCGCTGGCGCGCGCCTGCGAGCGGGCGATCCACGTCGTCACGACCGAGGGCGAGGTGCTGCGGGCGGGGCGGGCGGCCCTGTTCGTGCTCGAGCAGCTCGGCTGGCGGCGGACCGCCCTGCTGCTGGGGCTGCCGCCGCTCCTGCTGTGCGTGGAGGCGGGCTACTGGGTGGTGGCCCGCAATCGGGCCCGGTTCGCCCGGCTGCTGCGGCGCTGGCCGCCGGGCTACGGGCCCGACTTCCAGGCGCTCCCGTGACCCGTGGCTGAGGCCGAGCGGCGCGAGCTCGAGCGGCGGTTCGGGGCGGGAGACGCCGCGGCCGGCGAGCGGCTCGTCGCGCTCGCCCTGCGCGAGGGGCGCCTGGGGGGGCCCGCGCTCGAGCTGCTGGCCCAGCTCGACTTCGCCGCGGCGCGCGAGGCGCAGGCGCGGCTCGACCCGGCCTGGCGCCCGCTGGCGGCGCTCGACGCGCCGGCCGCGCGCCCGCTGTTCGAGCGGTGCGGGCCCGAGCTGGCGGTGCGCCTCGCGCTGGCGGGCGCGAGCGCCGCGCTGCCGCGCTGGGGCGCGCGCTGGGCGCCGCCGCTCCCGGCGAGCGGCTGGGCGCTGGTGCTGGGCCGCCCGGGCGAGCCCGCCGCGCTGCTCCACCTGCCCCTCGGCGCGCGGCACGCGTTCGGCTCCGGGCCCGGGGCGGCGAGCGGCGGGCTGGGCGACCCCGAGCTCGCGCCCTCGCACGCGCGCGTCCTGGCCCGCGCCGACGGGGTCGAGGTGACGCCGGCGGACGGGGCGGTGTGGATCGACGAGGGGCGCGTGCGCGGGGTGGGCTGCGCCCCTGCGGGGTCGCTGGTGAACCTGACCGCGCAGACCTGGTTCGCCGTGGTCGGCCCCGCAGAGGACGCGCGCCCGGCCGCGGCGCTGGCGGCCGCGGCCCGCTGGGCGGCGAGGCCCACCCCCGAGGCGCGGGTGGAGGCGGCCCTGGCGAGCGCGCGCGCGCGGCGCGCGGCGCAGGTCGCGCGGGCCGTGGGCCGGCTCGCGCCCGACCCCGAGGCGGCCGCGCGCTGCGAGGCCGCGGACTACGCGGCGCTCGCCGCCTCGGCCGCCGCCAGCGCGGTGGCCGACGCCGAGCCGGGCGCGGCGGTCACCGCGCTCCACCTCGCGCGCCTCGCGCTGCACGAGCCAGGCGCGCCGCGCGGCACGGCGCGGGCGCAGGTCGAGGCCGCGGCGCGCGAGGCGCTGCTCTCGCACGTCCTGCTCCCGCCGAGCACGCCGCGCTGAGCGCGCGCGGCGCGTGGGATACTCGCTGGAGGAGCGTCGCATGAGCGAGGAGCGCGAGTCGCGCCCGATCGAGAAGAAGAAGTACCTGGCCGAGGCCATGGCGCGCCTCGGCAAGGGGCTGCGCGCCGGCCGCGAGCCGCGCGGCTCGGGGCCGCCCAACCGGCACGGGTTGCCGCGGCTGCCGGTCGGCCAGCACGCGGTGAAGCACTGGCCGCGGCTCGACCTCGGCGTGATCCCCGAGCTCGACACGGCGCGCTGGACGCTGACCCTCGACGGGCTGGTGGCGCGGCCGACCACGCTCGACTGGGAGGCGTTCATGGCGCTGCCGCAGGTCGAGGACGTGTCGGACTTCCACTGCGTGACGAGCTGGAGCCGGTTCGACAACCACTGGGTCGGGGTGCGCTTCCGCACCGTGGTCGAGCTGTGCGGCGTGCGGCCCGAGGCGCGGTTCGTGCTCGCGACCGCCTACGACCAGACCGAGCACGGCGAGCCCTACACCACCAACCTCCCGCTCGAGCAAGCGCTCGAGGAGGACGTGCTGTTGGTCCACACCTGGGAGGGACGCCCGCTCCCGCGCGAGCACGGCGGGCCGGTCCGCATGATCACGCCGCGGCTGTACGCCTGGAAGGGCGCCAAGTGGCTGCGCAAGCTCACGTTCCTGGCCGAGGACCGGGCGGGGTTCTGGGAGGAGCGCGGCTACTCCATGCTCGGCGACCCTTGGAGCGACGACCGCTACCGACGACGCTGAGCGCCCGAGCGGAACCGCGAGCGCCGCGCTACCCTCTCCACGAGGCGAGGCGGGGAGAGGGGCGAAGCGTGGCCGAAGGTGGGCTGCGGATCCGGGTCAAGGCGCAGCCGGCGGTCGCCGCGGAGGCGTCCTCGGCGCCGCGTCAGGCCGGCGCGCGCGAAGCCGGCGCGGGGCCGGGGGAGCTGCGCGGGCGGGTGCGGGCCGCCATGCGCTGCCCCTACTGCCGCGAGGACGTGGCCGCGGAGACGGCGGCCGCCGAGGCGGCGCCGCTCACCGGCGGGCGCCTCGATACGGCCCTGCTGCTGCTGCTCGCGACGATGGCGGGGCTCGCGGCGTTCGTGGAGCAAGGGGCCGCGGAGAGCGCCCTGTTCAGGTCGGTCGCGCTCGGCTGCCTGGTCCACCTCGTGGTCGTGCGCCCGGCGCTGCGGTTCGCGGGGGCGGTCGCGCACGAGGTGCGCCGGCTGCGCGCCGAGGAGGCCGGGGGCGAGGGCACCGGGACGGTGGCCTGCGCGCGCGCTGGCTGCGGCGCGCTGTATCACGCCGAGTGCTGGCACGAGTGCCGCACCTCGTACGGGGCCTGCGCGGTCTTCGGCTGCGGCTCGACGGAGGTCGAGCGGGTGTCGGGCGTGACGCTGCTCGTGCGCGTGCTGCGCATGTTCGTGGCGGCGTTCGTGTTCTCGCCGCAGGTCGTGGACGCGCTGCGGGAGGGCGAGGCGGCCGGCGTGACCTCGATCCGGGACGCGATCCGCGAACGCGCGGCGGGCGCGCACCGGAGCATGTGGAGCAAGCACGCGGACGAGGGCAGCCGGCTCTCGCTCTCGCTGCTCCAGATCGGGACCGTGCTGGGCGCGCTCGTGTTCTCGATCCGCGAGTTCTATCTGTCCCATCTCGGGCGACACCCGCACCCAACGCGCGGGCTGTTGGTCCTGTTCGCCGTCCCGCTGGCGGCGGTGCTGCTGCTGTACGGCGGCTCGTGGGTCACGGCCCTCCTGATCTACGCGGCCAAGGCCGTGCTGGCGGGCGAGCTCGCGGCCCTCAGCCGCCTGGGGCAGGGCGGCTCGTTCTTGAGCAGGCTGAAGCTGAGCGGCGGCGGGAAGAAGCGCTAACGCCGCTGCTCGCGCAGCCGCTCGTGGTCGGCGGCCGTATGCCCGCAGACCTGCTCGCCCGCCTCGGGCCGGAGCTCGAGCGCGCCGACGTCCTTGATGTTCGCGCAGGGGTCGGCGCCGCCGGGGATCAGCAGGCGGAACGGGCCGCCGGCGTCCGCGTCGAGCGGGCGGCCGTGGAGGGCGTAGACGATCAGCGCGTTCGCCGCCTCCGCCAGCGGGAGCGAGGCCGAGAAGCGCTCGTCGCGCGAGCGGACGACCACGTGCGCGGCGGCGGGGGTCGGCTCGGCGCGGGCGAGGATCGCGCCCAGGCGCACGCCGGTGCCGGCGCGCTTGGGGACGAGCGTCCCCACGTCGGCGACCTGCGCGGAGTCGGGCAGGGTCTGCAGCGCGTTGAAGTCGAGCTCGAGCGCGCGGCCGACCTCGCCGCGCACCGCGAGCTTGGGCTCGGCCGGCGCCGAGCGCGCCCCGCGGCGCCGCTCGAGGAAGGCGGTCATGCGGCGGCGCTTCTCCTCGTCCTCGAACAGGACGGCCTGCATGGCCGACTCGAGCGCCTGCCCCGCGTCGAGCGAGAACCCGCTGCTCTGGTTGAGGGCCTGCTTGGCGAGGCGCACCGCCAGCACCGAGTTGCTCGCGATCGCGCGGGCCAGCTCGCGGGCGGCCTCGAGGACCTGCGCGTCGGGCACGACCTGCTCGACCAGGCCGATCGCGCGCGCCTCGCCCGCCTCGAGCACGCGCCCGGTGAAGATCAGCTCGCGCGCGCGGCCGAGCCCGACCAGGCGGGGGAGGCGATAGGTCGCGCCGGCGCCCGGAATGATCCCCAGGCCGACCTCGGGCTGACCGAGCCGCGCGCGCTCGCCCGCGATCCGGAGGTCGCAGGCCAGCGCCAGCTCGCAGCCGCCGCCCAGGGCGAAGCCGCGGATCGCCGCGATCGTGGGGGCGGGGAAGCGCTCGATCTCGCGGAACAGGTCGGAGTTGATCCGGCGGAGCGCGTCGAGGCGGCCGCGCTCGCGCAGCTGCGCGATGTCCGCCCCGCTCACGAACGCCCGCTCGTCGCCCGCGAACACCAGCGCCGCGAGGTCGTCGCGCTGCGCGAGCGCGCTCAGGGCGGCGCGCAGCTCGGAGACCATCTCGGCGTCGAGGGCGTTGCGCACCTCGGGGCGGGCGAACGTGATCCAGGCGATCCCCTCCTCGGGACCCTCCACGCGGATCGTGCGGTAGCTCGGCTCGGTCACGACCTCTCCTCGGCGCGCGCGCGGCGCGCGACCTCCAGCACCTTACGGCTCGCCGTGGGGAGCGCGAGCCCCTCCAGCTCGTCGGGCGCGACCCAGCGCGCGCCCTCGCTCGGCGTCGCGCGCGCGCGGGTCCGCGCGGCGAACACCTCGATCGTCCAGTGGCGGTGGCTGAAGCGGTGCTCGGCCAGCCCGCAGCGCACCGGGGCCGCGCGGCAGCCCGCGCGCCGCGCCAGGCGACGGGCGCCCGCCCCGGGCTCCTCGCCCGGCGCGAGGTCGAGCGCGGGGAGCTCGTACAGCCCCGCCAGCAGCCCCTCGGCGGGCCGGCGCTCCAGGCGGAAGCGGCCGTCGGCGCGCTCGAGGTACAGCGCCACCCGTCGCACGATCGGCACCTCGGCGCGGCGCGAGGGCGCGGGGAACGCCTCCGGCTCGTTCGCCCGCGCTGCGCCGCACCAGGTCGCGAGCGGACAGGCGCCGCAGGCGGGCCCGCGCGGGCGGCACACGAGCGCGCCGAGCTCCATCAGCGCCTCGTTGAACGTCCCCACCTCGCGCGCCGGGAGCACCGCCTCGGCGAGCGCCCACAGCCGCCGCTGCACCGGCCCCTCGCTCGGCGCGCCGGGCACGCGGAACACGCGCGCCAGCACGCGGGCCACGTTGCCGTCCAGGATCGGCAGCCGGTCGCCCCAGGCCAGCGAGAGCACCGCGCCCACCGTGTAGCGCCCGAGCCCGGGCAAGGCGCCCAGCGCGCGCGGGTCGCGCGGCAGCTCGCCTCCGTGCTCGGCCACGACCACCCGCGCCGCGCGGTGGAGGTTGCGCGCGCGCCGGTAGAACCCCAGCCCCGCCCAGGCCGCGAGCACGTCCTCCTCGTCCGCCGCCGCCAGCGCGCGCAGGTCGGGGAACCGCCGCAGGAACGGCTCGTAGTAGGCGAGCACCGTCTCGACCTGCGTCTGCTGGAGCATGACCTCCGACACCCACACGCGATACGGGGTGCGCTCGCGCCGCCAGGGGAGGTCGCGCGCGTGCGCGCGGAACCACCGCAGGAGCGGCGCCGCGAGGGCGCCCGGCGCGGGGACGAGGGGGTCGGCGAGGGGCGGGCGGGGCACGGCGCGGCTCCGAGGTCGCGACACCATGCCCGGAACGGGGCGGGAAACAAAGGGGGATCGCGGGCCTGGA
>CAZMSZ010000083.1:18593-22994 GCA_964569055.1 uncultured Planctomycetota bacterium
CCAACCGGACCGCGCAGGTCCAGTTTGGAGGGAGGCTCCGCGCTTGTTCGTCCCTTTACGGTTCCTCACAATGCCTCCAGTGCCGAACCTGATCGTGCTCTCGGGGCTGCGGCGAGGTGTCGTCGTGCCGGCGCGGCGGCGCACCGTCCTCGGGCGGGGGGCCGAGGTCGACCTGCGGCTCCCAGATTTCCTCGTCTCGGGCCGCCACGCCGAGGTGGCGGCGGAGGGCGATGGCTGGGTGCTGCGCGACCTCGACAGCACCAACGGCAGCTTCCGCAACGGACGACGGCTGCACGACGACGAGCCGCTGGTCCTGGGGGACATCGTCCAGCTCGGCGCGACCGAGCTGCTGTTCACCGACTCGGAGCAGGCGCCTCGCGCCGAGGAGGGGCTGGCGCGCACCACGCTGCTCGCCGACCGCGAGGAGCAGGCGGCGTATGCGGTGCGCATGGTGACCGAGCCAGGCGCCGAGGACCTGTTGCTCGCGACCGTCGAGCGCGGGCTGGCACCCGACGTGGCGCTGTCGGTCGCGCAGGCGGTGCAGGGGGCCTTCGGGCGCGCCTGGGACCTCGACGACCTGCTGCACCGGGTGGCGGAGCGGTTCGGGCGGGCCGCCGGCGGGCGTGGGGTCGTGCTCTCGCTGGCGCGCGAGCCCGGCGGCCCCGCCGAGGTGGTGTATCGGGGCGTGCTCGCGGGCGACACGCTGTTCCCGCGCGACGAGCTCGACTTCGCGGTGCGCGAGGACCTCTTGGAGCGCGCGCTCGGCGAGCAGGGCGCGGTGATCGCCCGGGCCGGGCCCGACACCGGGTCGACCTCCGAGCTCGCCCTCGAGGAGGAGGCGGCCGAGCGGGGCGACTCGCTCGCCCTGTGCCTGGCGCTCCCCACGGCGGCCGGCGCGGTCGGCGCGGTCTACGTACACGACGCGCGCCCCGCGCTGACCCAGGAGGACCTGGGGCTGCTCTCGCTGATGGCGCGCCTGGCGGGGATCCACCTGCGCGACCACCTGCTCGTGGCGGCGCTGCGCGAGCGGAACGCCGAGCTCGAGGCGGCGCGCGGAGCGCTCGCCGCGGCGAACGAGGACCTCCGCGAGCGGGTGGCCGCGAGCACCGCCCAGCTGGCCGAGACCGAGCGCCGCCAGCGGCTGCTGGCGCGGGTGGTCGAGAGCACGCCCGAGGCGGTGGTCAGCGTCACCCTCGAGGGCGTGGTCACCTCGTGGAACCCCGCGGCGGAGGCGCTGTACGGCTACTCGGCGGCCGAGGTGCTGGGGCAGGTCCTCCCGACCGTGCCCGACGAGCGCAGCGGCGAGCTGGAGGGGATCCTGCGCGCGGTGGGAGCGGGTCGGACGCTGGCGCACCGGACGACCCGCGTCACGCGCGAGGACCGCGAGGTGCAGGTCGCGGCGACGTTCGCGCCGGTGATCGCCCCGAACGGGGAGGTGGAGGGCCTGGTCGAGGTGGCGCGCGACCTCGCCGAGCAGCTGGCCCTCGAGGAGCGCATGCGCTGGCGCGAGCGGCTCGACAGCGCGGCGCAGCTCGCGCGCGGGCTGGCGCACGAGCTCGGCAACCCGCTGGCGAACCTGCGGAGCGGGGTGGACTACCTCCTCGCCCGCCCCCGCCCCGAGCCGGTGGTGGGGCGCACGCTCGCGGTGCTGCGCGAGGAGCTGCTCCGGCTGCAGCGCCTGACGCAGCGCGCGCTCGACCTCTCGACCTGGGAGACGCCGCGGGTGGCGCCCGTGGGCGTGCGCGAGCTGCTGCGCGACGCGGGCGCCGCGACCGAGGCGCGCGCGCGCGACGCGGGGATCGAGCTGGTCGTGAGCGCGGACGGGGTGGGGCCGGACCTCGCCCGCGGCGACCGCGATCAGCTGATCCAGGTGGCGCTCAACCTCGTCGCCAACGCGCTCGAGGCCACGCCGCGCGACGGGCGGATCGAGCTGTCGCTGGTGAGCGCAGGCGAGCAGGTCGGGTTCGCCGTGACCGACACCGGGCGCGGGATCCCGCCCGAGGACCAGGCGCGGGTGTGGGAGCCGTTCTTCAGCCGGCGCCCGCAGGGCGCCCCGGCGGGGCTGGGCATGGGCCTCGCGATCGTGCGCCGGATCGTCGACGCGCACGAGGGAGAGCTCGCGCTCGAGAGCGCCCCCGGCGAGGGGACCACGTTCACCGCGCTTCTGCCGCGCGCGGAGGAGACGCCATGACCGAGGCCAACACGCTCCTGTTCGTCGAGGACGAAGCGCCGTTCCGCGAGTTCGCGGGCGGCTTCCTCGAGGAGAACGGGTTCCGCGTGCGCTACGCCGCCTCGGGCGGCGAGGCGCTCGAGATCGTCGAGCGGGCCGACCTCGGCCTGGTGCTGCTCGACCTCAACCTGCCCGACCTCGACGGGGTCGACGTGCTGCGCTGGATGCGCGGGCGCCGCCCCGAGCTGCGCGTGATCGTGCTCACCGCCTACCGCGACGCCGAGCACGCGGTGAGCGCGCTCAAGGCGGGCGCGATCGACTACCTCACCAAGCCGGTCGACCTCGAGCGGTTGCTGCAGACGGCGCGCGAGACGCTCGAGGGGCCGCGCGCGCTCGCCCGCCCGCTCCCGGCGGCGGGGCCGCCCCCGGCCGCGGCGGCGCGCGAGCTGTGCGGGGCGCACCCCGCCTGGCTCCGCGCGGTGGCGTGCGTCGATCGAGCCGCCGCGGGCGGCGCACCCGTGCTCCTGCTCCACGGCGAGACGGGCGTGGGCAAGAGCGAGCTCGCGCGCCGCTTCCACCGCGGCAGCCCGCGGCGCGAAGGGCCGCTCGTGGTGGCCGACTGCCCGACGCTCGCGGCGGCGCTGGCCGCGAGCGAGCTGTTCGGGGCCGCGGCCGACGAGGGGCAGGACGCCACCGGCCGGCGCGGCCTGATCGAGCGCGCCGCGGGAGGCACCCTGGTGCTGGAGGAGGCGGGCGAGCTGCCGACCGAGGTGCAGTCGCAGCTCCTCAGCCTGCTCGAGCGCGGCTCGTTCCGGCGCGTGGGCGGGCGGGAGGAGGTCCGCGGCGACGTGCAGCTCGTGTGCACGGCCAGCCGCGACCTCCGGCAGGCGGTGGAGAGCGGCAGCTTCCGCCGTGACCTGTTCTTCCGGCTCGAGGCGCTGGCGGTGCGCGTGCCCCCGCTGCGTGAGCGCGGCGAGGACGTGCTGCTGCTGGCGGAGGCCTTCCTCCCCGGGCGGCACCTCGACGAGGGCGCGCGCGGCGCGCTCGTCGAGCACCCGTTCCCGGGGAACGTGCGCGAGCTCAAGAACCTCCTCGAGCGGGCCGCGACGTTCGCGGCCGAGCGCCGTGAGCTCCGGCTCGACGACCTCGACCTCCCCCTGGCGCAGCCGGTCGGCGCGCCGGGCGGGCCGCCCCTCCTCACCCCGGTCGACCTCGAGGCGCTGCTCGGCGCGATCGAGGGTCACTACGTGCTGCTCGCCGCGGACCGCACCTCGAGCCAGCGCGAGGCGGGGCGGCTGCTCGGCCTCGACCGCTTCGCGCTCGCGCGCCGCCGCAGCCGGCTCGAGCGCCTGGGCGGGAGGGACGGAGTGCGCCGCGTGATCGACGCGGCGCCGGCCTGGGTGCGCGCCCTGCTCGGGCCGCACCCGGCGGACCTCCCCGACGGCGGCCTCGACCTGCAGCGGCTGCGGGGCGAGCTCGAGGCCACGGTGATCCACCGCGCGCTGCGGGCCACCCAGGGGAACCGCGCGCGCGCGGCGACCCTGATCGGCATGAGCCGGACCAGCCTCTGCCGCCGGCTCGACACGCCCTGAGCGGGGGAGGCGTGGCGCGGTCGGCCCGAGCCGACCGCGCGCACGCCTCCGCTCCGCTCACAGCGCGGCCGCCGGCTCGGGCGCTCGCGCCGCCTCCTCCCGCTCGCCGAGCAGGAGGTCGAGGCGGCCGACGCGTCCGCTCGCGATCCCGCGCACGCGCCAGGCGGTGAGCGCGGCCAGGACCGCCGTCTCCGCGATCAGCCCCAGCCAGGCCCCCTTGGCGCCCCACCCCAGGGCCAGGCCCAGGCCCAAGGTGAGCGGCACCAGCAGCCCCCAGCCGGTGAACGTCGTCACCACCAGGGTGAAGCGGGTGTCGCCCGCTGCCCGGAGCGCGCAGAGGTGCACCATGCACAACGCGTCGAACAGCTGGAACCCGGCGGCCATGAGGAGCAGGAAGCCCGCCAGGCGCACCACCTCGGGGTCGCGCGAGAACAGCCCCGCCAGCGCCTCGCCGCCCAGCGCGAACCCGAGCGCGCAGGCGCCCATCAGGACCAGCGCCAGGGTGCGCGCGCTGCCCAGCGCCCGCGCGGCCGATTCGGGCCGGCGCGCGCCGAGGTAGCGCCCCACGAGCACCCCGCCCGCCTCGCCCACCCCGAACCCGGGGAGGAACGAGAAGCTGACGATGTTGATCACGATCTC
>CAZMSZ010000084.1:0-22835 GCA_964569055.1 uncultured Planctomycetota bacterium
GGTGCGCGGCGAGCTGCGCCTCCGCGCGGGCCACCTCGCCCGCCGCCCGCTCGCAGGCCGCGACGGGCAGCCGGAAGGGCTCCGCCGCCTCGGTCGCGGCCAGCTCGGCGCGCCGGTCGCTCGCCTCCTCGCAGGCCGCCGCGCGCGCCGCGTGGCTCGCGCGCGCCTCCTCGAGCCGCTCGCGCAGCCTCTTCGCGCGCTGGTGCCAGGTCACGGCGCGCGCCGCCTCCTCGCGCGCCCGCCGGGCCTCGTCGAGGCGCCGCCGGAGCTGCACCAGGTCCTGGCCCAGCGCCTGGCGCTCGGCCGGCGGCAGCGCCACCACCGCGGCGAGGCGCGCCTCGAGCGCCTCGAGCCGGGCCCGCTCCTCGCCCGCGCGCTGGTGGGCCGCGATCGAGAGCCGGCCGTACAGGTCGCTCCCGGTCATGCGCTCGAGCAGGGCCGCGCGCTCGTCGGGGCGGGCCTGCAGGAAGGCGGCGAACTCGCCCTGGGCCAGCAGGACCGAGCGGCAGAACGCGGCGTAGTCGAGCCCGAGCGCCTGCTCGATCGCGGCCAGCGTCTCCGACTTGGTCCCGCCGCGCGCCTCGCCGGTCTCCACGTCGACCAGGGCCAAGGTCGCGTCCTGCAGCCGGCCCCCGCTCTGGCGGCGGGCGCGGCGCACCTGCCAGGTGGCGCGCCAGCGGCGGCCGTCCTGGCCCTCGAACTCGACCTCGGCCAGGGCCTCGGCGGCGCCGCGCCGCAGGAGGACGCGCGGGTCGCCGCTGCGCAGCCGCTCGCGGTCGGACGCGAGCAGGAACCCGACCGGGGCGCCCCGCCCCTGCAGGCGAGGCGTGCGGTCGAACAGGGCCAGGCACAGCGCGTCGAGGAGCGTGCTCTTGCCCGCCCCGGTGGGACCCACGATCGCGAACAGCCCCGCCTCGGCCAGGGGCGGCGCGGTCAGGTCGACCTCGAACGGCCCCGCCAGGCTGGCGAGGTCGCGCCCACGGATCGCGAGGATCCTCACCGCGGGCGAGCGCGCCGCTCCCGGCGCAGGCTGCGCGCGCGGGCCCGCGCGCTCGCTTCCAGCCGGGCGCGGACCCGCCGGGCCAGCGCGCGCCGGGCCAGCGACGAGGGCGCGCGGGCGCCTCCGGCCGCGCGCCCCGCGCGTCCGCTCCGGCCCAGCGGGAGCGACCACCACCCGGTCACGCCGCGCCGACCTTGTGGCTCGCCCTGCCGCCGGCCCGCGCCGCCGGGAGCGGGGCCTCGCCCTGGACCTGCGCCAGCAGCTCACCGAACGCCGCCAACAGCGGCTCGGACGGCTCCCCGTCGGGGTGGCGCTGCGCGTAGCGGCGCAAGAACACCTCGAGCGGCCCGAGCTCGGCCAGCCGGCGCGGCGCGGCCGAGAGCGCCTCGGGCAGGGGCTGCCCCGGGTCGCCGGACTCGATCGCGAGTCGGACCAGCCGGGCCCAGCGGCCTTCGAGCGCCTCGTCCACCTTGCGCCGCAGCCCCGGCTCGGGCGCGCCCAGGCGCACGCGGACCTCGAGGTAGGGCGGCAACGGGCCCGCGCCCTCGGCAGGGAGCGCGCGCAACGCCTCGAGCACCTCGTCCACTTCGCCCGGCCCGGCGGCCGGGACGCGCAGCATGCCCACCGCGCGCGGGATCTCCGCCCCGCGCTGCGCCGCGAGCGCCTCGCCCTCGAGGTCGAGCACGCGGACCTCGTGGCGGTAGTCGACCTCGGTCATGGAGAGCGGGAGGGGCGAGCCGGCGTAGCGGATCGACTCGCGCTCGACGTGCTGCGCCTTGTGAAGGTGCCCGAGCGCCACGTAGGCCAGGTCGGCGGGGAACACGTCGGCGGGGATCGCGTGCTGCCCGCCGATCACGAGCTGCCGCTCGCTCTGCTCCGAGAGCCGCCCACCGGCGAGCGTGCCGTGCCCGAGCGCGATCAGCGCCTGCCCGGGCTGGCGCCGCGCGCGGGCCGCGGCGACCGCCTCGGCGTAGACCTGCCGCACACCACCCACCAGCGAGGCCGGTCCTGCCGCGCCCGCGGGGGCGGCCGGCAGGTCGACCGGCCGCAGGAACGGCACCGCCACCGCCCAGGCCGCGACCGCACCCGAGGCGTCGTGGAGCGGCACCAGCAGCCGCTCGGTGTCGAGCGCCCGCTCGCGCCCGGCCCGCGGCAGGTTCCCCACCACGTGCACCCCGAGCGCGCGCAGGAGCGAGGCCGCCGCCTCGAGCCGCTGCGCCGAGTCGTGGTTGCCGCCGATCACCACCACGTCGAGCCCGGGGCAGCGTCGGCGCGCCTCGGCCAGGAAGTCGTAGAGCTGCCGCTCGGCCCGCACGGGCGGACAGGCGGAGTCGAACACGTCCCCCGCGATCAGGAGCGCGTCGGCCGGCCGCCCGTCTTCGGAGCCCGCGAGCAGGTCGAGCAGCCAGGCCAAGAACCGCTCGTGCTCGAGCGACCGCTCGAACCCGTGCAGGGTATGGCCGAGGTGCCAGTCGGCGGTGTGGACGACCCGGATGGACATCGCGCCTCCATCCCGAGGGTAGGCGCGGGGTCCGACAGGTAGGGCATGGTCCCGACGCTGGGTCCGGCCGGTGCGCTACCCAGAAGGGTGTCGCGTCCGACGTCCAGTCAGGAACGAACCGCAGAGGGCGCCGAGCGCGCAGAGATCTCTGCCATCTCCGCGCTCCCTGCGCTTCGCACTCCCTCCGCGAGCCGAGGCGGTCTGCATGCGACAGCCTCTCGGACTCGGACCCGAAACCCAGGAGCTCTCGTTCGAGCGGCAGCTCCTTGGCGGACTTGGAATCCGCCGAGGGAGGGGACCCAGCGGCGACAGCTCCTCCTTGGCGCTCTTGGCGCTCTTGGCGGTCAAATTCTCACGCGAGGGAGCCGACGTCGTCGTGCGACAGCTCTTCCTTGGCGGTCTTGGCGCCCTTGGCGGTCAATTCTCACGTGAGGGAGCCGACGTCGTCGGCGACAGCTCTTCCTTGGCGGTCAATTCTCATGTGAGGGAGCCGACGCGTCGGCGACAGCTCTTCCTTGGCGGTCAATTCCTCCGCCGGGGAGCGGATCTAGCAGCGGCAGCTCTTCTTGGCGGTCTCGGATTGGTCGAGTCGGAGACTACGCGCCGAGCGCGGCGAGGTTCTCCTCCACCCGCGCCAGCTCCGCCTCGAGCTCGGCCAGGCGCTCGCGCTCCTTGGCGACCACCTCGGGCGGGGCGTTGCTCACGAACTTCTCGTTCTCGAGCTTCTTGCGCGCGCCGCCGAGCTGGCCGGTGAGCTTCTGCTTGTGCTGCTCGAGGCGCTTCTTCTCCTTCTCGGGGTCGAGGACGTCGCCGAGGGTCACCTCGAGGTCGCCGGTCACCTTGGCGGCGGCGTTCTTGGGGCGCGCCACCTCGGGGCCGACCTCGAGCGACGCGAGGCGCGCGAGGTGCACCACGTGGTGGGTCAGGCCCTCGAGGGGCGCGGTCGCGGCGGCCGCGCCGCGGATCGCGCAGGGGAGCGCGTTCTTGGGGGGTACGTTGTAGCTGTTGCGCAGCTCGCGCACGGCGCGGGTCACGTCCTGCAGGCGCGCGAACCGCTGCTCGAGCGCCTCGTCCAGCCAGGCCTCGTGCGGACGCGGCCAGGCCGCGCGGATGCACAGGGCCGAGCTGGGGAGCGGCGCGTCGATCCCGCGGGTGGGAGCCTGCGCGCCGAGCTGCTCCCAGATCACCTCGGTGATGAACGGCACGAACGGGTGGAGCAGGCGCAGCACCTGATCGAGGCAGGTCGCGAGCACCTGCCGCGCGATCGGGGCCCGCGCCTCGTCCTTGAGCCCGGGCTTGATCAGCTCGAGGTACCAGTCGCACAGGTCGCCCCAGAAGAAGTCACGCGCTGCCCCCAGCGCGGCCGAAGGGGCGTAGGCCTCGAGGTCGCGCTGCACCGCCGCGGTGGCGCGGGTCAGGCGCGAGAGGATCCAGCGGTCCTCGGGCGCGAGGTCGCTCGCCGCGAGCGGGCGGAACGAGAGCTGGCCGAGGTTCATGAGGGCGAAGCGGGCCGCGTTCCACAGCTTGTTGCAGAAGTGCTGCCCCTCGAGGAACCGGTCGGAGTAGGCGGTCGCCTGCGGCACGTCCTGCATGGTGCCGAGGACGTCGAACTCCTTGCCGCAGCCCTTCTGGGGGCACAGGTAGCTGAAGATCGTGCGCCCGTGCTCGGCGTCGCCGAGCTCCACCTTGGCACCGCACGAGGGGCAGTCGGCCTGCACCGGCAGGCGCGCGTCCTGCGAGCCGGTCTGCATGTCGCAGATCACGTAGCGCATGCCGTCCGCGCCGTAGCGGCGGATGATGTCCACGGGGTCGACGCCGTTCCCCTTCGACTTGGACATGGTCTGTCCCTTGCCGTCGAGGATCTTGCAGTGCAAGAACACGTCGGTGAACGGGACGTCGCCCAGCTCGTACAGGCCCATGATCACCATGCGGGCCACCCACAGCGTGAGGATGTCCCGCCCGGTCACCAGGCACGAGCCGGGGTAGTAGAAGTCGAGGCTGCTGGGGCGGCCGTCCTGCGGGCCGAGCGGGCGCTGGCCGGGCTCGATCGGCGCGTTGGCGGGGTCGGGCCAGCCGAGGGTGGAGAACGGCCACAGCGCCGAGCTGAACCAGGTGTCGAGCACGTCGGGGTCCTGCTCGAGGCCGAGCGCCGCGAGCGCGGGGCCCTGCGCGGCGTCGGTCGCCGCGTCGCGCGAGCAGACCTGCAGCTCGAACGGGCCGGGGCGCCCGGCGAGCGAGGAGTCCGCGGCGTGCGCCTCGCCCGCCGCGTCGACGGCCACTGCGTGCAGCCGCTCGGCGTCCTGCGGCAGCTTGGCCGCGGCCGCGGCGAGCGCGGCCGCGTCCTCGAACGTGGCGCGCCACACGGGGATCCGGTGCCCCCACCACAGCTGGCGGCTGATGCACCAGGGGCGCTTCTCGGCCAGCCAGTTGGTGTAGGAGGTCTTGTAGCGCTCGCCGTCGGGGTGGAACGCCACCTGCCGCCCGCTCGGCGAGCGCCACGTCCCGTCGGCGGCGTCGATCGCCGCCTGGGCCAGGCCGGGTGCGTGGAACTCGCGCGGCGTCCCGCGCCCGCACACGATCCCGCCCGGCACGTCCCCCATGTGCACGAACCACTGCTTGGAGAGGTAGGGCTCGATCGGGGTCTTGGAGCGGTCGGAGTGGCCGATCTCCACCTCGCGGTCCTCGACCCGCTCGAGCAGCCCCTGCGCGTCGAGGTCGGCCACCACCTGCTTGCGCGCCGCGAACCGGTCCTGCCCGGCGTAGGGGCCGGCGGCCTCGTTGAGCGCGCCGTCGGGGTTGAGCACGTTGATCGCGCCGATCTCCTTGTGGCGCTGCCACACCTCGTAGTCGTTGGGGTCGTGGGCGGGCGTGATCTTCACGCAGCCCGAGCCCAGCTCGGGCTTGGCCCACTCGTCGGCGATCAGCGGGATCTCGCGGCCGAGCAGCGGGAGCCGGACCTTGCGCCCGGCGCGCGCCATGGCGGCGAGCTGCTCGAGCCGGGGGAGGTGCGTCTCGCGCCGCGCCTCGAGCCGCTCGAGCTCCGCCTTGGCCGCGGGCGCGTCCTTCTCGCTGGCCTCGGCCAGCTTGGCGCGCGCCTCGGCGATTCGCGCCTCGAGCGCCGCGCGCGGGTCGGGATGGCAGGCCACCGCCGTGTCGCCCAGCATGGTCTCCGGGCGGGTGGTCGCGACGACCCCCTGGTCGGGCTCGCCCGGGGCCGCGTCCACGAACGGATAGCGCAGGTGCCAGAAGTGCCCCTGCACGGTCTCGTGGTACAGCTCGTCGTCGGAGACGGCGGTCTGGAGCTGGCAGTCCCAGTTCACCAGGCGCGTGCCGCGGAAGATCAGCCCGTCGCGGAACAGGTGGAAGAACGCCTCGCGCACCGCGGCCGAGCACACCGCGTCCATGGTGAAGCGCTGCCGCTCCCAGTCGCACGAGCAGCCCATCTCCTGCTGCTGGCGCACGATCCGGGCCTGGTACTCGTCCTTCCAGGCGTAGATCCGCGCCACCAGCGCCTCGCGCCCGATGTCGTGGCGCGTCTGCCCCTCGAGCTCGAGCAGTCGCTTCTCGACCACGGCCTGGGTGGCGATCCCCGCGTGATCGGTGCCGGGCTGCCACAGGGCGTTGTCGCCCTGCATGCGATGCCACCGGATCAGGAGGTCCTGCATCACGTTGTCCATGGCGTGCCCCATGTGGAGCGCGCCCGTCACGTTGGGCAGGGGCATCATGATCACGTAGGGCCGACCCTCGCCGGGCACGGCCGCAAACGCGCCCGCCTCGAGCCAGCGACGCGTGACCGTCGCCTGGTGCGCTTCGGGGTCGTAGGCCTTGGGGAGCTCCGCTGCGCTCATGGGTCGCGTCCTGTCCGAGCTGGTCCGGCGCGGCGCGACGCCCGGCGGCGCGGCGGCAGGGCCGCCCGGGCGACCACGCGCGGGGGCGCACACTGTCGCAGGGGGGAAAGGCAAGTCAAGGAAGGCGGACGAGTGAGGCGAGGGCGAGGGTGAGTCTGGAAGGCCAGCCGAGACGACGCTCGGAAACATGAAATATCAACAGGGAATGAGAAATTCGAAATGCCAGAACCGCGGTCGCGCCGGCGCGAGCGCGCTCGCTAGCGCTCACTCTCACGTGACAGAGCGGAGTCGTAGGAGCGACAGCCATTCATCATTTCCAGTTCCCTGTTGATATTCCCTGTTTCCTCTCTCCCCGACCCGCGTCCGCCCTTCAAAACCCCTTGCCCGGGTGCCTCCCTCGCCCCGGCTTGCCTGCGCTCAGCACCTTGGCGCGGCGATGGTCCTCGCGCAGCGCGGGGGGGAGCCAGGGCATCTCGAGCGCGTCGAGGACCTCCTTCTCGCTGCGCCCGGCGATCAGGCGGCCGGTGGCGCGGTCGATCAGGCCGTGCTGGCTCAGCTTCCAGCCGCGGCGGTTGGCGCGGATGCGGAGCGCGATGTTGTAGTCGCGCGGGCCGGTGAAGTGGAGCTGCGCCGCGCCCCACACGTCGGGGCGCTCGACCGACCACAGCTGGGCGGGGATCCCGCCGGGGAGCACGATCGCGCCCATGGTCTCGCCGTGGTGGACCGGCTGGCCGAACGAGCGGAACAGCGCCACGACTTGCGCCTCCGACCAGCTCCCCGGCAGGAAGATCAGGTCGATGTCCTTGACGTCCTTCCGCTGACGGCGGAGCGAGCCCATGATCTCGACGCGGAAGCAGCAGGGGAGGAGCGCGCTCGCCAGGAGCGAGGCCAGCATGGCGACCTGCTGATAGGAGTGGCGCGGCGGGGCGAGGCGCGTGGTCGCGTCGCGCACGTCGGGGTCGAGCACGTGCCGGCACTCGCTGCGGTACTTGAAGCCCTTGCAGGGGCAGCGCGCCTTGCCGTTCTCGAGGACCTCGACCTCGTACACGTTGCCGCCGCTGCCGATCACCTCGACCCGGTCCACGACCTTCAGCCGCTTCGGGCGACGACGGCGGCTCTCCTCGCGGCGACGGGCCATGGACGCATGGTACCGCTCGCGTTCGGATCCATGCGCGACGAACCGGGGAGGCCGAGCCGCTTCTGAGACGAACCGCCCGCTTAACTCGTGTCCCGGCAATGGGCGCGCCCGGCCCCCTCCATGCGAAGCGCCGCCCGTGCGATCCACGTTCCCCGCGGCGCTCCTGCTCCTCGTGCTCCTGGCGGCGCCGCTGCGCGCCCAGCCCGCGCTCGTGCCCTATGCAGGCGCTCCGCTCCCGGGCGAGCCGCTCGCGGTGCTGGTCCACGGGATCAACCCGGACCACACGCAGCTCGAGCCGCTGGCCTGCGAGGTCGCCGCGCGCGGCTACCGGGCGCTCGCGTTCCGCTACGACGACGACCAGCCCCTCGACCGCAGCGCTCGCCAGCTCGGTGAGCTGCTCTGCCCGCTGCTCGACCGGCTGCTCCCCGACCGGGTGGTGATCGTGGCCCACTCCATGGGCGGGCTGGTCGCCCGCCGCGCGCTCACACGCGGGCACGCCCTGGCCGAGCGCCCCGAGCGGCTGCGCCTGCTCACGATCGCCACGCCCTTCGGCGGTTTCCCGAGCGCCAACTTCTCGCGGCTCGACTTCGGGCTCGGCCCCAAGAGCCACCACGACCTCGGCACGCTGAGCAAGTTCATTCGCGAGCCGGGCGAGCTGGGTCCGAACGTGTGGCACTACAAGGTCGAGACCGACGAGAAGGGCCGCACCCGCGCCGACCGCGCCGCGCGGCGAGTGGACGACGACTCGGTCCGCCTCGAGCGCCAGCGCCAGGACGACGTCGACCGCGCCGTGGCGAGCCGCTGGACCTGGCCGCGCGGCCACGTGGGCTCGATCGACGACGGGGGCCGCGTGGCCCCCGAGCTGCCGCCCCTGCTCGATCGGCTGCTCGGGCCCGTGGGCTCCCCTCCCGCCGCCGCCCACGCGCTCGCCACGGAGCTGGAGCGGACGGTCGGGCGCGGCCCCGCGGCGACCCGCGCGGTCCGGGTGAGCGGCCGCGGAGTCGGCCACGAGGCCCGCGTCTCCGAGCTGCGCGTGGCCCGCCTGGTGTTCCCGAGCGAAGCGGCCGCCCGCCGCTACGCCGCCCAGGCCCGCGCAGCCGGACGCGAGGCCGATGCCCGCGGCCGCGCCGTGGTCGTGATCGACGGCTGCCCCACGGAGCTCGACGCCGCGCGCGCCGTGGCCTGGGGCGAGGCCCCCGCGCGCGGGGTCGTCGGCGCGCTGAAGGGCAGCCAGCCGTAGCGGAGCTTCACTCGGCGAGGAACGTCTCCGCGTCGACGCCGAGCAGATCCGTCACGACCTGAAGCACGCGATCGTGGGCGAGCTGGCCGAGCCGGCCCACGGGTCCCGGCTCCCCGTTCGGCCCGGGAACGATCCGGCTCTTGTCGAACGCGCCGAGCAGGTGGCACAACGCGACCGAATCGTGATCGAGTCCCGTCTCAGCCTTGAGCAGCGAGACGCCCGTGGGCTGCCGCGCACGCTCGAGGCGCGAGCTCAAGGGCACCGCGAGCACGGTCTCGAGGCCCTCGTAATAGTCCGCCTGCACGATCAGAGCTGGGCGCACCTTGTCGACCTCCGAGCCTTCACCCCCAGAGAGGTCGAACCAGAACACCTCCCGACAGCGCGGCCGGGGTCGAGTCACGCCGCATCCACGTCGAGGTGCGCGGCCAGGTCGCGCACGATCTCCGCGCTCAGCGCACGGTCCCACGCCCGGTCCGGCTCGGAGTCGGTCGCCAACCGGGTATCGCGCGGCGACTCGCGGCGGCTCGTCAAGCCGAGCACGAGCGCGCCGTGCTGCGCCGCGAGGTTCTTGGAGAGGACGCACAGATCCTCGACGAGCTCGCGCGTCGTCGCGGGGCCGCGTTGCTGCAAGTAGACGAGGATCGCCGTCTCGCACAGGTCGAGGTGCACGGCGAGGAACCACAGGCTCGTCCACTCCACGCCCCGACCCGTGCGCGCCAGGTGCAGCGGCAGAGGGTCGCCAGCCGCCTGACCGACGTCGGCATGCGCTCGCGCGAATCGCAGCAAGCGGCGCGCGCTGCGAACGTGCAGGCGAAGCGCGAGCTGCAGGCAGCCCCGCGCATCCTCGGCGAGCAGGTCAGCGGTCCTGGCCGGATCCGCGAGCGTCGAGCTCGCCTCGGTCGCCGCGAAGGTGACGAGCTCGCCGAAGGCGTCTCTGCTGGCGAGGGCTCGTGCGAGCTCCGCGTACAGCGCTCCCCGCATGGGCTCGCTCTCGGCCGCGTAGGTCAGCACGAACGACGCGATCTGATCCGGCGCGTCGGCGCCTGCCTGGAGCAGCGCCCGGGGCCCGGCGTCGAGGTAGGCCACGACCAGCGGCTCCACGGCGCGGAGCGCGCTCGCGGCGACGCCGGACGTGCCCGCCCCGTCGGCGAAGCGCGCGAGCAGCTCGGGAGTCAGCAGCGAGGCGATGGGGAGGCCCATGCCCCGAGCTTATCCGCTCGCCGCCACCTACGTCACGGCCGCGCCGTCGGGGGCGTCGCGGTCGGGGTGGAGCAAGATGGCGCCGCCGTCGGCGTCGTTGGCCGCGAGGACCATGCCCTGCGACTCGATCCCGCGCATTTTGCGCGGCTTGAGGTTCGCCAGGTAGACGACCTGCTTGCCGACGAGCGCCTCGGGGGCGTACCACTGCTTGATCCCCGAGAGGACCGTGCGCCGCTCGCCGTTCTCCAGCTCGAGCTCGAGGTGGAGCAGCTTGTCTGCCTTGGGCACGGCCTGCGCCGAGGCGACGCGCGCGATCCGGATGTCGAGCGCGGCGAACTGGTCGTAGTCGATCTGGGGCTTGCTCACGGCCGGCTCCTCCTGGGTCGCCGCGGCGGGCGCGGCCCCGCTGGCCGCCGCGGCGCGCGCCTGCAGGGCGGCGACCTCGGCCTCGACGGTGGCGTCCTCGACCCGCGCGAACAGATGCTTGACCTTGCCGATCTTGCGGCCCGCGGGGTCGGGCGGCGCGGCCGCCTCGCTCCAGCGGCGGCTCTGCGGGAAGGTCCGCACGTCGAGGCCGACCTGCGCCGCGAGCCGCTTGGCCGTGGTCGGGACGAACGGGGCCAGGAGCAGCGCGAGCCCCTCCAGCAGCCGGCAGGCGACGTTGACCGTGGTCGCCGCGCGCGCCCGGTCCTCCTTGATCGCCTTGAAGGGCTGCGTCTCCTCGATCAGCTTGTTGGCGGCGTAGCCCACCTCGAGCACGCGCTGCGCGGCGGCGCGCAGCGAGAACTCGTCGAGCGCGGCCGCCACCGCGGCGGTCCCCTCGCGGAGCGCGTCGAGCGCCGCCTGCTCGGGCGCGGGCAGGGGCTCCTGCGCCGGCGGGATCACCCCCTCGAACCGGCTGTCCACGAACTTGAGCACCCGGCTGGCGAAGTTGCCGAACGTCCCGAGCAGCTCGGTGTTCACGCGCGTCTGCCAGTCGCGGTAGGTGAACTCGCTGTCGCGGGTCTCAGGCGCGCTGCGGGCGAGCGTCCAGCGCAGCGTGTCGGCGGGGTGCTTCTTGCAGAACTCGTCGATCGCGATGAACCACCCCTCCGAGGTGCTGAACTTGCGCCCCTCGAGGTTGAGGAACTCGTTGGCGGGGACGTCGGCCAGGGTGTAGCGGTCGCGCTGGCCGAGCAGCACGCCCGGGAAGATCACCGCGTGGAAGGCGATGTTGTCCTTGCCGATGAAGTGCACCAGCCGGACCTCGGGGTCCTGCCACCAGCGCTTCCACTCGTCCTCGGGGAGCCCCTTGCCGCGCGCCCACTCGCGCGTGGACGACACGTAGCCGATCGGCGCGTCGAACCACACGTAGAACACCTTCCCCGCGCCCTCGGGCAGCGGGAACGGGATCCCCCAGGAGAGGTCGCGGGTGATCGCGCGCGGCCGCAGCTCGGCCATGTACTTCTGCACCTCGCCCACCACGTTCTGGCGCCAGCGCCCGAAGCGCGCCGCGTGGTACTCGCGCAGGGCCGGCGCGAGCTTGGGGAGGTCGAGGTACCAGTGGCGGGAGGGCTGCTTGGCGGCGGGGCTGTTGCAGGTCTTGCAGCGCGGGTCGATCAGGTCGACCGCCTCGTAGGCGGCGCCGCACTTGGGGCACTCGTCGCCGCGCGCGTTCTCGTAGCCGCAGCGCGGGCAGGTCCCGGTCACGTAGCGGTCGGGGAGGCCGCGCTTGCAGGTCTCGCAGTAGAGCTGGTCCTCGACCTTGTCGAGCACGTAGCCGCGCTCGAGGAGGTCCTCGAAGAACCACAGCGTGGTCTCGTGATGGATCGGCCGCGACGTGCGCGAGAAGTTGTCGAACGCGATGTCGAGCCGGTCGAAGCTGGTCTTGATCGACTCGTGCCAGCGCGCCGCGAACTCCTCGGGGCCGACCCCCTCGCGCTCGGCGTTGATCGAGATCGGGGCGCCGTGCTCGTCGGTCCCGCAGATGTACAGGACCTCGGCCCCCGTGAGGCGCTTGTAGCGCACGTACACGTCGGCCGGCAGGTAGGCCCCCGCGACGTGCCCGAAGTGGACGGGCCCGTTGGCGTAGGGCAGGGCGCTGGTCACCAGGATGCGCTCGGGCACGGTCGACGACCTCCGGCTGGGGCGCAGGGCGCGGGCGGCTCGGGGCAGGACGGGGCCTTGCGCGGCGCCCTGTCGGGCCGAGGGCGCGGTATCCTACCCGCCAGTCTCGCTCCGGACGGCGGCGACCGCGGTCGCCTCCCGCGGGCGCGGGCCCCGCGCCCGCGTCGGTCTGGTCGCCCGAAGCGCGCGGGCGTGGCGAGCACGAGAGGCGCATGGAGGGACCGAGGCGACCTGCTCCGACCCGCGCGGGCGGGATCGCGGCGGCGTGGCTGGCGGCCCTCTCGCTCCTGGGGAGCGGCGCGGCGGCGCAGGAGGTCGACCGGGCCGGCGCCGACCCCGACCGCCCGCACCACCTCGCTCCGCCGGAGGACGAGCCGCTCCTCGCCGAGCCGGCCCCCGTCGTGAGCGCCGCGCCGGGGAGCACGGTCCGGCCGCCCCGGTTCGCCGACGAGCCCTTCGAGCTGCCGGCCTTGGAGGCGTTCGACGCGGGGCTGGCCGAGCCCGCCGACGAGGTGCGGGCGGACGAGCCGAAGCGCGCGAGCCTGACCTGGCAGGGGCAGACGCGGGTGGCCTCGGGCTACGACGACAACGTGTTCCGGGCCGACCGCGGCGAGACGAGGGACGGGTTCTGGCGCGTGCACGGAGAGCTCGAGCTGCTCGTGCGGCTGCCCAACGGGGGCGAGCTGTTCGGCGAGGTCTCGGGCGAGACGCTGCAGTACTTCGAGCAGCACCCCGCCAACGAGCACTACGTCGCGACGTTCTTCGAGTACTTCCAGCCGCTCGCCACCTGGGCCGACGCGGGCGTGCAGAACGCGGCCGAGCTGTCCCGCTTGAACCTCCTCGACGACAACGGCGACCTGTTCCCGCGCGGCCGGTTCGGCTCGCTGGACGAGGAGATCCGCCTGTTCACGATCCTGCGCCCGCCGGGCGCCGGCGAGCAGGACGAGGACGGGCTCCACCCGCGCGACTTCGCCCTCGAGCTCGGCGCCAGCTACCGGCTCAAGGACTACGAGGAGAACTCGGGGGTCGACTCGCTCGACTATCAGGAGCTGCGCCTCGACGCCTCGATCAGCGCCAAGCTCGCCCGCAACCCGCGCTCGCGGCTCAAGCTCAAGTACCGGTTCCGCCGGCGCGACTACCGCGAGTTCCGGGCGCGGACGCGCGCGGGGAGCACCGCCCCCGACGCACCCCACCTCGACCTCGAGCGGCACCAGCTCAACCTGACCTGGTATCAGGACCTCGAGATCTCGGGCGTGCGAGCCCGGCTGTCGGCGGGGGTGGGCGCGGTCTACAACCGCGACCTGTTCGAGAACGACCGCAGCTACCGGGAGGCCTCCTTCACGCTCAGCGTCGAGTGCTGGGTCGTCCCCGACGCCACCCGGCTCGACGTGGCGGTGCGCGCGGTCGGCCGCGACTTCCTCGTGCGCGCGCCCTCGGTCGGCTCGGGCCACCTGCGGCATCGCCTGCTCACCGTGACCCTCGGCGTGTGGCAACGCGTGCTCGGGCTGCGCGAGGAGCGAGCGCGCGACGACTGGCTGACGCTGTCCGCGTTCGCCGAGGGCGCGATGGCCGCCTGGCGCTCGGGCGACCCGGACGAGGACTACGACCGGCTCGTGATCCAGGCCGGGCTCGAGGCGAGCTTCTGAGGGAGCAGACCAGCCGTTGCGGATTCGCCCCGTCTTCCGGACCAGCGCAGGAAACATGGAATATCAACAGGGAATGAGAAACTGGGAATTCGAAATGGCTGTCGCTGGCTACGGCAGCTCCTCGACGAGAGCGTGACCGCGCGAGAGAGCGTGACCTGCTACCGCGGCTTGGGCGGGGGCGGCGGGCGGCGGCGCGGGGGCGGCAGGCCGCCCCCGGGGAGCGGGGGGCGCTGGGGCCGGGTCACGCGGCCCGCCGAGCGGCCGGGGAGGCCCGGACCGGCGGGACCGGACAGCGGCGGGCGGACCGGGGTGCCCGAGCGGCGCAGCACGCCGGGCTCGTCGTCGGCGGGCCGCAGCGCGGCGGTCGCCCGGGCGGCGAACGGCGGCGGGGCGAACGCCTCGGGGGGCGACCAGGTCTCGGGCTCGTGGATCGACGGGCCGCGCGGGGTGGCGCGCCGCGCCGCGCCGGGGCGGAAGCGATACACGCCGCGGTCCATACGGACGATCGCGTCGAGCGCCTCGCGCTCGCGCACCCGGCCGAACACCGCCTCCTGACACACGCCCGCCTCGAGCAGCACCTGCCCCGACTCGGCCCCGCCGAACACGGTCAGCACGCCCGAGGCCTGCCGCTGCACGAGGTCGCGCACGAGGTCGCTGCCGCTGAGCGTCGAGAGGTCGCCGGTCAGCGACAGCCCGTTCTCGTCGACCTCCGCCGGAGGCGGGGCGGCGGCGAGCTCCTCGGGGTCCTCCTCGCGGAAGCGGTAGGCGCCCTGCCCGAGCTTGGCCACGTACTCCAGCGCGTCGCGCCCCTGACGCACGCCCAGGATCGCGTGGCGGCAGCGCCCCTCGATCAGGACCATCTCCCCCACCACGGTCCCGTCGAACACGGTCAACACGCCGCTCTTCTGCTCGGCGTACAGCCGCTTGATCAGGAGCTGCCCGTGGAACTTGGCGAAGTCGCCCGCCTCCTCGACCGGCGTGAGCGACACCTCGCCGAGCGCCGCGGCGACGAGCTCGCCGAGGTGCGTCTCCCCAGGCGCGCGCCCCTCGCGCTCGGGCGGCGGCTCCGCCGCCTGGCGCGCCCCGGCGCCGACCAGCTTGTGCGAGCGGGTCTCGTCGCGTCCGCGGTCCTGCAGCTCCTGCTTCAGCTCGCGCGGCGTGACGTGCAGGTACAGCGCCGTGAAGCTCGCCCCGAGCCGGATCACGTCCCCGCTGCGCAGCGGCTGCGGGTCGCCGCGGCTCACGCGGTCGGCGTTGAGGAACGTCCCGTTCAGGCTGCGGATCTCGGCCAGGAGCGGCCGGGGCGGGTCCTTGTCGTCCCAGTCGATCTCCGCGTGCTGCCGCGAGACGTCCTCGGCGTGCACGATCAGGCTGGCCCGCGGGTCGCGGCCCATGACGAACAGCTTGCCCGGGTCGATCTCGAGCGGCTCGCCGGCGGGCAGGAGCAGGAAGTGGCCCCGGTCGTCCGACTGGCGCACGAAGCGCTTCTTGTCGGCGCCGAGGGTCCGCGGCTCGTGGTGCTCGCCCTCGACGGCGCCGCCGCCGGCGAGCGGCTTGGAGCAGTAGACGCACTTCTTGTGACGAGCCGGGGTCTTCCGGCCGCACTCGCCGCAGGTCGTGATGTCCTGGGGGCTCACCACAAAGGGTTAACCTAGCTTTCGAGCGCCGCCCGGGCCACCGCGCCAGTCCCCATGGTCCCCTCCGGCGTCAGCCCGGGATCACCCGCTGCAGCTCCTGCAGCAGGGCCAGGGCGTGGGGGACGCGGTCGGCAGGCGCGGGCGCGACCATGCGCGCCAGCACGGCCCGCAGCTCGGGCGGGAGCCCCTCGGTCAGGGCCTCGGCGTCGATCGCGCCGGTGGTGCGGCTGCGCACGGCCGGGCGCCCGGTGTGGGCCTCGAGCGCGCACACGCCCAGGGAGTAGACGTCGGCGCGCAGGTCGAGCTGCGGCGGGTCGTCGAACAGCTCGGGCGGCCCGTAGCGGGTGCGGGGCAGCTCGGGCTCGTCCATGCGGAGCACCGGGCCGAGGCGGCGCGCGTTGCCGAGCTCGCACAGCATGAGCCGACCGTCGTCGGCGCGGCCCAGGCTCTCGGGGGACAGGTCGCCGACCAGGATGTGCTGCTCGTGGAGGTGCGCCAGCGCCGCCGCGCCCTCGCGGAGCAGGGCCTTCAGCGCAGGGACCGCCAGCGGCCCCGACTCGCGCACCTCCTGCCCCAAGGTCCGCGCGGGGAGCTCGTCGGCGACGTAGTACATGAACCGCCCGACCAGGCCCGCCTCGTTCAGCCGCGGCAGGCCGGGGTGGTCGCAGTCGGCGAGGATGTCGACCTCGCGGCGCAGCCGCAGCAGCGGCTCGGCGTCGCCCACGAGGTCCGGGCGCAGCACCTTGAGCGCCTTGACCACGTCGGGGTAGCGGTCCCACTGGTCGGCGCCGCGATACACGATCGCGACCTCGCCGCGGCGCATCTCCTCGAGCAGCTCGAAGCCGCCCACCTCGCGGGGGACGCCGCGCGGCCGCACCTCGGCGTGCTGCCGCACGGCCTTCTCCAGCTTGACCGCCAGCTCCGCCTCGGTGACCGGCTTGACCAGGTAGTCGCAGGCGCCCAGGCGGAAGGCGTCCTTGAACACCTGCTCCTCCTCGACCGAGGACAGGATCAGGAGCGGGAACGGGAGCCCGTTGAGGCGGCGCGCCAGGCGGCGGAGCAGGTCGAGGCCGGAGATCCCGGGCATCTGCATGTCGACCACCGCGACCTGCGGGCTGTCGCGGCTGATCGACTCGAGCGCCTCCTCGGGGTCCTGGAACGTGCGCACGTCCCAGCCGCGCTTGCGCAGCGCGCGCCCGAGCACCGCGAGCGCGACCCTGTCGTCGTCGACCAGGGCCACGCGCAGCCCGACCAGCGCCTCCTCCTCGTCGGAGGCCTCCTCGAAGCCGGGGCTCGCGGGCGGCGGGCTCGGCGGCGGGGCGGACGCCGGCGGAGCCGGCGCGGGCGCGCCGCGTCCGCGCCCCGCCGCCGGCCGCTCCCACGCGGGCCGGGTCGGGGTCGGGGCCGGGGCCGCTGGCTCGCCCGTCACCTCCCGGTACATCCGGGTGAAGCGGATGCTCCGGAGGTCCTGCTCGTCGAGCGGCTGCGTGACCAGCCCGTCCGGCCCGCCCAGGCCGCGGCCGGTCGGCGGGCCGTCGGGCTGGGTGGGCGGGTCGCTGTCCCACGACTGGGTCTCGAGGTCGGCGCGCCCCTCCTGGGCGGCCGGCCGGCGGCCCGAAGGGGGGCGCGGGCGTCCGCCGCGCAGGGCGGCCTCGCCGACCTCCTGGGTGAGGTCCGAGTCGACCCGCTGGGTCCTCACCGACTCGGGCGGCGGTCGCCGCTCCTCCGCGTCGGGGGCGCGGGCGGCCACGGCCAGGCGGTTGTCGCGGGTGAGGTGCCAGCGCGGGTTCCACACCGAGACCTGGGCCCGCAGCCGGTTGGGGGAGCGGGCGGGCGGCTCGAGCTCGAACAGGCGGAACATCTCCGCGCGCAGCTGCGAGATGCTCGGGCGGTCGGCCGGCTCGGGCGTGGTCGCCAGCTCGATCACGCGCTCGACGTCCTCGAAGAACCGCTCGCGCATGCGCTGCGAGGCGAACGCCTCCGCGAACACCACGTCCTGATGCCGGGCGGCGCGCACGCGCTGCGGGTCGTAGGCGCGCAGCTTGCCCGCCAGCTCGCTGCGCTTGACGTCCACCAGCTCCCGGCTCAGGCCGCCGCGCGCGATCTTGGGCGCGGCGTGGTCGTAGGGCAGGTGGCCGGTGAGGAGCTGATAGAGCAGCAGCCCCGCCTGGTAGACGTCCACGCCCAGGCCGGGGTGGGGCCGCTCGCGGTCGAACACCTCGGGCGGCGCGAACACGGGGGTGAACTCCGAGGGCGCGAGGCGCTTGCCCTGCGCGTCCTGGTCGCGCAGGAACTGCAGGCTGCGCGCGCTGCCGAAGTCGGCCAGCAGGGTGGTGTAGGCGCGCCGCTGGATCGCGTCGAAGAACTCGCGGTTGTTGACGCGGGGCTGGGTGGTGTTGAGGTCGACCAGGACGTTCGCCGGCTTGATGTCGCCGTGCACGTAGCTGTAGCGGTGGACGTGCTCGAGGGCGGCCACGACCTCCTGCACCAGCTCCACCGCGGTCGTCGCCGGCAGCGGCGTCTTGGGCGCCACCCCGCGGAACACCTTGGTGAGCCGCATGGCGGCGGGCACGTTGAGCCGCACGAACGGGTTGGGGTGGGCCCAGCCCAGCACCGCGCACTCCACCCCCTGGAGCACGGTCGTCCCGCACAGCCGCACCACGTTCTTGTGGGGCGGCAGGTTCTTGAGGATCCGGACCTCGATCTCGTTGCTGAACACCCCGCTCGGCGCGGGGACCTTGAGCACCACCGGGCGGCGGTCGGGGCCGCGCAGGGTGTAGACGTACCCCTGCCCGCCGTGCGCTCGCAGCCCTTGGACGGTGTAGGTCCCCGCGTCTCGCCCGTCGCGGTCGAGGACCTTGAGCTCGAAGCCCTGCTGCAGCAAGCGGCCTCCCGCCCGAGGTTAGCAACCGCGCGGAGGCCGGGCCACGGAAGGGATTACGCCGGCCGCCCGGCCTCGAGCTCGCCGGTCGGGGCGGGCGCGCCCACCGGCGCCGACTCGGGCGCGGGCGCCTGGCGCTCGTCGGGGTCGCCGGCCCGGAGGCGCGCGCTGCCGAACACGACGAAGAACGCCAGCGTGCCGAGCGCGACCCCGGCGGGCAGGTCGACCACGTAGTGCTGCTTGACCAGCACGGTCGAGGCGGTGATCGCGGCGGCCTCCAGCCACAGCAGGGGCGCCCAGCGAGGCGCGTAGCGCTGGAAGATCCAGGCCACCAGCACGGCGTTGGCGACGTGCAGGCTGGGGAAGATGTTGTAGCCGGGGTCGATCCGATACAGCCACGCCAGGGCCGCGGTGGTGGCGTCGGTGACCTCGAACGCGGGGCGGATCATGCGCGAGGGGATCACCGCGAACATGACCAGGCTCGGGCCGTAGGTCAGCATGTACGCGCTCGCGATCCGCCGGAACCGCTGGTGGTGCGCGCAGAACACCAGGGGCGCGAAGCACAGCGGGAAGTAGCTGAGGTACGGCCACACCCAGACCGGCACGAACGGGATGTGCTGGTCGAGCCACACCTCGGTGATCCAGGCGGTGGCGCCGTTCCCCTCCTGGGCCGCGTTGCGGAAGTCGATCCAGTAGAAGCCGACCGTGAGCACGACGGCCATGAACAGGCCGATCCCGAGCTTCTCGAGGACCTGCCGCCAGTGGGTGCCATCGGGGGCTCGGGTCACCACCGCACGCTCCTGGGCCGATCCCCGCAGATCGCGGGCCACGGCGCCTCGTGGGGGCGCGATCCTACCCGTGCCGGGACGAGCGTCCATTCGCAAGGCACGCCAGCACCGCCGCCGGGACGGTGAGGCCCGCCAGCAGGCAGCACAGGATCCCGAGCGAGACCACGATCCCGATGCTGGCCGAGCCCGGGTGGCTGGCGATCGCCAGGCTGCCGAAGCTGGCGATGCTGGTCAGCCCCGAGAACAGGACGGCGCTCCCCAGGCTGGTGCCGATCAGCGGCGCGCGGGGCCCGACCTCCAGCGCGCGGTGGATCACGTGGACCGAGGTGTCGATCCCGATCCCGAGCAGCAGCGGCAGCGCGATCAGGTTGGCCGGGTTGAGCGGGAGGCCCCAGGCGCCGAGCAGCCCGGCCAGCCACAGCCACCCGAGCCCCAGCGCGCCGAGCGAGAGCAGGCTCGGGCCGAGGCGGCGGAAGTGGAGCAGGACGCAGCCCGCGACCAGCACGAGCGAGTAGGCGCCCGCCGCGAGGTAGCCGTTCGCCATGCTCCAGCTCGACTCGTGCACCAGGAGCGGGATCCCCGTCACCTCGGGGAGCTCCGCCTGCACCGCGGCCAAGAAGCGCCCGCGCGGCTCGGGCTCCCACAGGTCCTCCTCCGGATAGATCCGGAGCAGGAGCTGCCCGCTCCGGCCGATCAGGCGCTCCTTGAGCTCGGCGGGGAGGTTGGCGGGGGTCAAGGGCTCGGCCGGCGGGCCGGTCAGCGGACCGAGGCGGCGCTCGATCGCGGCGGCGAGCGCGCGGTCGTAGCGCCGCGCCGCCGGGTGCACGCCGTCGGCTGCCGCCTCGAGGGCCGCCTCCGTCCGCTCGAGCAGGCCCTCGAGCGTGGCGAGCGCCTCCTCCCGCCCGCCGGTGAGCGCCTCGTCGAGGGCGGTCAGGAGGGCCCCCTGCAGCCGCTCGAGCGCGGCGCGCAGCCGCTCGTCGCTCCAGTCGGCGGCGGGGGTGAGGCCGCGCGCCCGCTCCTGGAGCGCGCGGACCGCCTCGAGCCGCTCGTTCTGCTCGGCCGGGAGCCGGTCGAGCACGCTCTCGACCCGCTCCACCCCTGGGATCGCCCGCGCGCGCGCCGCGGCGCGCTCGAGCTCGGCGAGGTCGTCGGTGGTGTAGGCCAAGAACCAGCTGCTGAGCTGCTCGTCACGCAGCAGGTGGAGCTCGAGCTGGACCGACTCGAGGGCGGGGTCCTGCAAGGCGAGGAGATTGCCGTCGTAGCGCGCGCGGGACGCGAACACGGCGGCCAGGAGCGTGAGGGCCGCGGCCACCGCGAGCACCTTGCGCGGGTGGGCGCGGGTGAGCCAGTCGATCCCGCCGAGCGCCCGCAGCGTGATCCCCGGGCCAGGGGGCGCGGCGGGCCTGCCGCGGCGTCGATCGATCAACAGCACCAGCGCGGGGAGCACGCTCAGCATGACCCCGAGCGAGGCGATCACCCCCAGCGCGGCGATCACCCCGAACTCGCGCAGCCCCTTGAAGTCGGTCAGCACCGCGCACAGGAACGCGGCCGCGGTGGTGGCGGCGCCGGTCACGATCGCGGGCCCGGTCAGGCGCAGGGTCTCGCTCAGCGCCTCGCCCGGCGACCGGCCGGCGGCCACGAGCTCGTCGTAGCGCGCGACGAGGTGGACCCCGAAGTCGACGCCCAGGCCGATCACCACCACCACGAACACCACGGCCATTAGGTTGAGGTGGCCCGGCCACAGCGCGGCGAAGCCCAGGGTGTCGATCACGGCCAGGAGCAGGCAGCCGCCGACCAGGAGCGGGGCGAGCAGGCGGCGGAAGGCGACCACGAGCAGGAGCGTGACGGAGATCAGCGCCACCAGGCTGGTCTTGGTGGAGTCCACCTCGTACGTGCGCATCTCGTCCACGTCGAGCACGGGCTTGCCGGTGAAGCCCACCTCGACGCCGGGGTGCGCGCGCTCGAGCTCGGCGGCCGCGGCGCGCGCGGCGGCGACGGCGGCCGACTTGGGGTCGAGCTCGCCGGTGTCCGCCTCGCGGAACGCGATCAGGAGGATGAAGCTGCCGTCCCCCGCGCGCACGTAGCCGACGTCGTCCCAGCCCGCGAGCTCGTCGAGCGGCGTGCCGGTCGGGTCCTCGCCGGCGAGCGCCGCGCCGAGGTCGCGCAGGAGCGTGTCGGCGATCCCGGCCAGCGCCGCGTCGCCGCCGCCGCCGCCCGAGTCGCCCGCGGCCAACCGCGCCTCGAGCTCGCCCGCGAACCCGTCGATCGCCCCGGGCAGCGCCCCGTCGGCGAGGCCGGGGAGGAGCCGCTCCGCCATGGCGTCGAGCTGCGCGAGCTGCTCGGCGTCGGCGTAGAGCAGCGCCTGAGCGCCCAGCCGCGCGGGGTCGAACCGGTGGAACACGCCGCGGAACCGCGTGGTGTCCGCCCGGACCCGCGCGGCGAGCGCGTCGGCGACCGCGCGGGCGGCCTGCTCGTCCTCGCCCCGCACCACGGCCACGATCGAGTTGAGGTCGCCGAACTCCGCCTCGAGGTCGAGGAGCTTGCGGACGTAGGGGACCTCCTTCCCGATCAGGTCGATCCGGGCGGTGGCCATGACGAGCCGCTGCGAGGCGAACAGCCCGGCCAGCACGGCGAGCGCGAGCCCGACCCCCACCACGCTCGCGGGGCGCCGCTCGACGACTCCCGCCAGGCCGACCAGGAGCCGGGTCAGCGGTCCGAGGGGGGCGCCGGCCGTCAAGAGGCCCCGGCCGCCATGGCGGGCAGCGGCGCCACCGTGCCGTGGGCCTGGAACCAGGCGACCGCGTCGCGCACGGTGGTCTCGAGCGGGGTCTGCGGCAGGCCGAGCTCGCCGATCGCGCGGCTCGGGTCGAACACCATGCGGTGGCGCGACATCTTCACGCCGTTGAGCGGCACGCCCGGCGGGCGCCCGGTGACGTGGTCGGCCATGAACGTGCTGACGGCCCCCGCCATCCAGGCGACCCCGTAGGGGATCCGGAACCGCGGCGGCCGCTTGCCGGTCACCGCGCCGACCACGCCCAGGAACTCGCGCAGGCTCAGGTTGCCGTCGCGGTGGCCGAGGATGTAGCGGCGCCCCGGCTGCCCGCGCTCGTAGGCGAGCAGGTGGCCGCGCGCCACGTCGCGCACGTCGACGAAGTTGAGCCCGGTGTCGAGATAGAACGGCATGCGGCCGGCGAGGAAGTCGACGATGATCTTGCCGGTCGGGGTCGGCTTGACGTCGCCCGGGCCGATCACGGCGGCCGGATTGACGATCACCACCTCCTGCCCGGCGGCGGCGGCGTCCAGCGCGACCCGCTCCGCCTCGAACTTGGTCCGCTTGTAGTCGCCGCACAGGTCGGCCGGCGTGGCGATGGTGTCCTCGTCGGCCGCGCCGCCCGGGGCCGCCTGCCCGATGCACGCCACGCTGCTGGTGTAGACCACCCGCCGCACGCCCTCGGCCCGCGCCGCCTCGAGCACGTTGCGCGTGCCCTGCACGTTGATCGCGTCGAAGTCGCCGGCGGGGCCCCAGAGCGCGTAATAGGCCGCGGCGTGGAACACGGCGTCGCAGCCGCGCATGGCGGCGCGCAGGCTCTCGGGGTCGCGCACGTCTCCGCTGACCCAGCGCAGCGCCACGCCCTCGAGCTGCGCGCGCGGCGAGCCGTCCCGCGCCAGGCAGCGCACCTGCCAGCCGTTCGCGGCGAGGTCGCGCGCGACGTGCCCGCCGATGAAGCCCGTCGCCCCGGTGACCAGCGCCTCCATTACCGCCTCCCCGCAGTCCACGCGCGGATCCGCCGCGCGGCGGCTCGTTTTACCTGACGAGGGGGGCGGCGGAAGGGCGAGGACCCTGGGCGAG
>CAZMSZ010000085.1:0-19306 GCA_964569055.1 uncultured Planctomycetota bacterium
GCCGCGCTCTCGGGGCTGCTCGCCGAGGCGCTCGGCTACGCAGGGCTGTTCGGGCTCTCCGCCGCGCTGGCCTTCGCGGCCGCCGCGTGGGTGTGGCGCTCGCGCCACCCGTTCCTCGCCGAGCCCGCGGCGCGCGCTACCGTGGTCGAGGAGCGAGGGGGTGCCCCGTGAGCGGCATGCGGATCCTGGTCCTGGGCGTGGGGGACGCGTTCTCGGCGCGCCACTACTCGGCCTGCCTGGCGCTCGAGGCGGAGGGGCGCTGGCTGCTGATCGACTGCCCCCACCCGATCCGCAAGGTGCTGCGCGAGGGGAGCCAGGCGGCGGGCGCCCGGCTCGACGTCGGCGACCTCGCCGGGGTGGTGGTGACGCACCTCCACGCCGACCACTGCTCGGGGCTGGAGGGGCTGGGCTACTTCGCCCACTTCGCGCTCCGCCGGCGCCTCCCGCTCCTCGCCCACCCCGACGTGAGGGCGCGGCTGTGGGAGGCGTCGCTGGCGGCCGGCATGGAGCGCCTCCTCCCGGCCGTCGGCGCCGCCCCGCGCAGCATGGAGCTCGAGGACTACTTCGAGCTCCGCGCGCTCGACGTGCGCGCGCCCCTGACCCTCGGCCCGTTCGAGGTCGCCTGCCGCCGCACGATCCACCACGTTCCCACCACCGCCCTGCGGATCCGCGCGGGCGGGGTCGAGCTCGGCTACAGCGCCGACACCGCCTTCGACCCGACCTTGATCGAGTGGCTGAGCGCGGCCGACCTCGTGGTCCACGAGACGGGCCTCGGGATCCACACCCCCTACGCCGAGCTGGCCGCCCTCCCCGCCGCGCTGCGCGACAAGATGCGCCTGATCCACTACCCCGACTCGCTCGACCTCGCCCGCAGCGCGATCCGCCCGCTGCGCCAGGGGACGCTGGTGCGGCTCGGTTAGCGCCCCTCGGCCCAGGCCTTCCAGCGCGCCACGTCGAGGCCGAACCGCTCTCCGGTGAGCTGGGTCAGCGCGGCGCACAGCTCGCGGTCGTAGAGGTCCCCGCCGGTCACGCCCTCGCGGCCCAGGCGGCGCGCCAGCTCGCGCGGGAGGTCGCGGTCTCCCTTCAGCGTGAGCAGCGCGCGCAGCGCGGCGCTGAACGGCTCGAGCGGCGTGCTCGGGGCGTCGAGCAGCGCCAGCAGCTCGCCCTTGGCCGGCGCCGCGCCCAGGCGAGTGATCGCCTCGAGCAGCGCGACCTGCGGCGAGGGCCAGCGGTTGGTGCGCGGGTCGTTCGGCCCCGAGAACCGCACCGGCTCGGGGTCGGCGCGGGCGAGGAGCGAGGCGAGGCGCGTCACGAGGCGGCGCGGCGGCGGGCTCAGCGCGCCGAGGGCGCGGGCCGCGGCCGTGCGCACGGCGGGCTCGGGGTCCTCGCGCGCGAGGGTCAGCAGGCGCTCGCCCGCAGCGGGACCGGCCGCGCGCGCCAGGGCGCGGCAGGCGGAGACCCGCAGCTGGAACGGCGCCTCGGGCGTGAGGCAGGCCTCGATCGCGGGGCGGTCGGCCGCCTCGCCCACCCGCGCCAGCGCCTCGAGCGCGAGGTACTGGCGCGCGCGCGTGGCCGGGTCGACGCCCACCGGCGAGCTCTCCCGCAGGTCCGCGCGCAGCCCCGCGAGCCAGCGCTCGTTGGGCTGCCCGAGGAGGAGCGCCACGTAGGCCTCGAAGTCCGCGGGCGCCAGGGTCAGGCGCAGGTAGGTGTCCCGCAGGGTGGCGTAATGGACGGCCCCCTCGCGCAGGGGATACCGCCCGAAGGTCGGAGTCGGGACCTGCCAGCGTCCCTGATGGCGCCGCAGCAGCAAGTAGACCCGCTCCCCCGGCGCGAACACCGGACCCGCGCTCATGGTGGGGTCGTGCAGGCCGCTCACCTCGAGCTCGGCCGGCGCCTTGCCCGCGAGCGTCCGCTCCACCGCGAACCGCACCACCGGCCGCTCGTGCGAGCCGCCGGCCGGCGCCCGCGCCAGCACGATCAGCTCGGCGCCGGCGACCGCCTCGGCCATGTCGGGGTCGGCCCACACGTCGGCGCGGGCCAGCGGCGTGAAGGCGAGGAGTGCCAGGCACGTGAATGGGACGCAGCGCACGGGAGGAGTGTAGCCCTCCCCACGCCGTTTCGAAATCGAACCTCCCCCGGCTCTCGAGCACTCACACCTACGTCGCGCGAACCCACCTCGACTTACCGCGGCGCCGGCGCGCCGTGAAGCTTGCCCCCGCTCGCGTGTCGGACGGGTGAACCACGGTGCTGAACCGGCCCGCGAATCGCTTGGCTCGCGCACGCCGGGCGAGACGACCGAAAGAAAGAGCAGCGGGGTTGGGAGAGGAGGATCACGTGGCGGAGGAGCGGAGGCGATTGGAGGAGACGGCGAGGGTGCTGCGGAGCCGGCTGACCGAGCTCGAGCAGCGCAAGGTCTCGGAGCTGGAGCGGCCGATCCACGAGGTCGCCCTGGCGGCGGTTCGCGCGACCTTGACGCAGGTGGGGCACCAGCTCCAGCGCCTGGCGGCCTGAGCGGGGCTTTTCGCGGAGGACCCGGGCGAGTTTCGCGGCCCGCGCGAGCCGGTCACTCGCCCCGGAGCTTCGCCTCGCACCTGGCCAGGCGCAGGCGCACCTTCGCGACGGCGCTGCTCGCGGGCGGCGCGTCGGTGAGGTAACGCCGGTAGGCGTCGTGCGCGGCCTGCCACTCCTCGCGGCGGTAGTGGCCATGCGGGCGAGGAGGTTGCGCCAGCTCTCCGGGTCGGCCACGATTCCTCGCAGCGCGCGGCGCCCGGGCGCGTTCTGCAGGTATGGACGGCTTCGCCCAGGGCGCGGTGGGGGTCGCGGTGGCGGCGAACCAGGGCCCCTTACCACCCGAGGCGGTGGTCGAGCTGGCGTTCCTGGTGGCGCGCCGCCTGCTCGACCCCGAGCGCGCGCGCGACGTCGCGCAGGAGACCTGGATCAAGTACCGCGCCCAGGCAGCGCGGGAGTGCGAAGGGTGGAGCGGCTCGCGGGCCCGGGCTTGGGTCCGGACCGTGGCGAGCAACGCCGCGCGCAGCCTGCTGCGCAAGGCGGCCCCGCAGCTCGGCCTCGAGGACGGGAGCGTGGCGGTCGACGCCGACCCGGCGGCCCGCGCGGAGCTCGCCGAGGAGGAGGCGCACGACCGCGCGGCGGCCGTCGCGCTGCTCGCGGAGCTGCCGCGCCCGCAGCGCGAGCTGCTCGCGCTGCGCGAGCTCGAGGGCTGGAGCTGGGAGGCGATCGGGCGGCTGCTCGGCGAGAAGACCTCGACGTTGCGCGCCCGCTACGCGCGGCTGCGGGCGGACCTGCGGGCCGCAGCCGCGCGCCGCGCCGGGGAGGGACGGACGTGAGCGGGCATCCCGACCTCGTGGCGGCGCTCGAGGCGGGCGACCTCGGCGCGCTCCAGCACGCGGACGGCTGCGCGCCGTGCCGGGCCGCGCTCCTCGAGCGCGACGCGTTCCCGGCCGGCTGCGCGGCGCCGAGCGCCGGCGCGGCGGTGCTGCTCGCGCTCGACCTCGTCGCGCGCGGTGACCCGCCGCCCGAGCTGGCGGCCCACCTCCAGGAGTGCCCGGCCTGCGCCGCCGAGGCGGCCGACGCCGCGGCGGCGCTCGGCGAGGTGGGCGGCCCCGAGGGGCTGCGCGGGCTCGCGGGCCCGTCCGGTCGCGAGCCGGCGGTCGTGGTCCGCTGCGTGTTCTGCCACGACGCGGCGCCGCGCGCCGTCTCGGTCTACTGCGCGCGGTGCCTCGCGCCGCACCACGCGGGCTGCTTCAGCGAGCACGGCCGCTGCGCGGTGCTGGGGTGCGAGGAGGAGGCGTTCGTCCGCCCCGAGCGCCCGCCGGCTCGGCGGCGCGGGCGCCGCGCCTGGTGGGTCGCCGCGGGGGCGCTCGCGCTCGGCGCCGGCGCCGTCGCCGCGCTCCGCGAGCCGCAGGAGACCTCGCTCCTCCCGGCGCCGCCCGCTCCGGCCCAGCCGGCCCCACCTCCCCACGTCGAGGACGACCCGGTGGTGGCTCGCGTGAACGGCCAGGCGCTGCTCCGCTCCGAGCTCGAGCAGGCCTGCTCGCTGCGCCCGGAGTACGCCGAGCTCCCCCGGGAGGCTCGCCCCGCGCGCCTGCGGATCGAGCGCGAGGAACTGGCGGTGCTCCTCGAGGAGCGAGTGCTGCTGGCGCTCGCGGGTGAGGAGGAGGACGCCGGCGAGGGCGAGCTCGAGGCCGACGCGCGCGGCACGCGGCTGGAGGTCCCGGCGGCGTACGGCGGCGTGTGGGGCCTGTTGACCGCGCGCGAGCGCGGCCTGGATGAGGGCTACCTCCGCGCTCGGATCCGCGGCTGGGAGCGGATCGAGCGGCTGCTGGCGTCGCGGGTCGTCGTGGCCGAGGTCACCGACGCCGAGGTGCGCGCGCGCTACGAGGCGGGGCGCGGGCGCTATCACACGCCGGGCGAGACGCGGATCCGCGAGCTGGTGCTGTTTCCGAGCCAGGCGGACGCGCGGCGATCGGCGCCCGCCGTGGAGGAGCTCGTCCGCACCAGCGGCCGGTGGGACGCGGGCGCCTTCGCCGGGCGCCTGGCGCGCGAGCGGCCGTGGACCCGACGCAGCTTCGAGGAGGTGGCGCGCGAGGCGTCCATGCTCGGGGCGGGCGAGGTGATCGCGCTCCCCTCGGCCGACCCGCGCGAGGTGCTGGTGCCGCCGCTGGACGAGGCGGTCGCCCGGCTGGAGCCCGGTCAGGTGGCGGGGCCGCTCGTCGCCTACACCGGCTCGATCCACGTGATCCAGCTGGTGGCGCGCCAGCCCGCGGTGCACCGCCCCCTGAGCGAGGTGGCCGACGCGATCCGCGCCGAGCTGACCGCCGAGCGGCGCGAGGAGCGCCGCCGCGCCTGGATCCGCGAGCGTCTGCAGGAGGCCGAGATCGAATGGTTCCTCTCCACGCCGAGCAAGTGACCCGGCCGCGCGCGCTCGCCTGCGGCCTCCTGCTCCTCCTGACGGCGGCCCCGGCCGAGGCCTGCTCGCGGGTGATCGGGATCCCGCGCCAGTGCGCGCGCGAGACGTGGCTGGTCTCGAGCGGCGCGCCGCCGCGCCTGCTGGCCGAGGTCGGCCCCGACGCCCCCACGAGCTTCCACACGTACCACGTCTCCCCCGACGGGGCGGCGGTGATCCTCGACCTCGCGGGCGGGATCGAGGTGCACTTCGCGGGCCGCCGGCGCCGGCTGGCGCTGCGCCTGCCGCTGCACGGCACGCACTCGTTCGGCTGGCACCCCGATCGGCGCCGGGTGGTGCTCAAGTTCCTCGATGGCGAGCGACAGGAGCAGCTCGCGGTGCTCGACCTGCGGCGGCTCGAGGACGACGTCCCCTGGGACGTGCTCGAGAGCCCGCCCGGGGGCGGGACGTACGGCTCCACCTTGGCGCCGAACGGCGAGGCGCTGTTCCTGCTGTCGCGGCGGTTCGAGGAGCAGCGCCTCTGCAGCGTGATCGAGCGGCTCGACCTCGCGCGCGACCCGGGGGGAGGCGCGAGGACCGAGGTGTTGCGGGTGGGCGGCATGATCGACTTCGTGTCGCTCCCGCGAGTCGAAGGCTCCGCCGCTCCTCGGCGGCCGACGGAGCTCCTGGTGGGGCACCCACGCGGCCTGTGGCTGCTCGACGGGGACGGACGCAAGCGCGCGTGGTCGCTCGAGCGGCTCCCCGCCGCCGGCCTGCAGGACGTCGAGTGGAGCCCGACCGGAGGGCGGGTGCTGGCCTACTACCGGCACGCGATGAGCGACCGCGAGGGCGTCCGCTACAAGGGCGTGTACCTGCTCCCGCTCGATCGCTCCGCCGAGCCCGAGGCGCTCTACCCACACAACGACGTCCACACGATCTGGTGGTCGCCCGACGGTCGGCTCGCCGGCTGGGCCACGCCCAAGGCGCTGCACGTCAAGTGGGTCGACCGCGAGGGACCTGCCGAGGCGCTCCCGATCGAGCTGCGCGAGGGGGAGGAGATCGAGGGCTTCGCCTGGCGCCCCCACGGCGCGCCGGCGGTGGCGGTGGCGCTCGGGAGCCGCCTCCTCCTGCACGAGCTGGGCGGCGCGAGCCGTGAGCTGGCCACCTTCCCGAGCGAACGGGCGTTCATCGCCGACCCGACCTGGGTCGGCGAGCACGTGCTCGTGTCGCGCTTCCGCGACCTCTCCCCCGAGGAGCCGCTCTCGGAGCGGTTCAAGCTCGACTTCCGCCGCTCGGGAACCCGGTAAACCGAAGGTCTCGGGAGCGACTCCTCCTCGACGCATCCCAAGCGAGCGATTCTGAGCGCCGAGGTCGCCGGGAACACAGCGCGGCCAAGATCTCTGCGAGCTTCGCGCTCTCTGCGCTTGATCCTTAGCCTTCGATTCCGGGAGACGGTGGCGAAGGTCCGCTAACCGAAGGGCGAGCGCTCCGCCCCGCGCGGGTCGTCCAGGCGGATCGCGCGCAGGCGCTCCCCCGCGGCGAAGCGGTCGCGCTCGGCGGGGAGGATCACCAGGGCGTCGATCCCGACCATGGACGGCAGCGAGCCCGAGCCCTGCAGGCCGTGGAGGCGCGCGAGCAGGCCGTCCTCGCCGGGCTCGAGCGCGGCGCGCGCCAGCTCGGTGCGGCCGGGGCTGCGGCGGTGGTGGTGGGCCAGGGTGACCGTGGCGCTGCCGCGGAACGGGCGCGGGTCGCCCAGCATGCGGCGCAGGCCGGGGCGCACGAACACCTCGAACGTGACCATGGCGCTGACCGGGTTGCCCGGCAGGCCGATCACCGGCACGCCCTCGTGGACCGCGAAGCTGAGCGGCTTGCCCGGCTTGATCGCCACCTTCCAGAACCGGCGCGCGATCCCCGCCTGCTCGAGCGCGGTGTGGACCAGGTCGTAGTCGCCGACCGAGACGCCGCCCACCGTGATCAGGACGTCCGCCCGCAGCCCCTCGCGCAGCCGGGCGCCGATCGCGTCCAGCCGGTCGGGCGCGATCGGGAGCACCCAGGGCTCGCCGCCCGCCTCGACCACCTGCGCGGCCAGGGCGTAGGCGTTGGAGTTGACGATCGTGCCCGGCTCGGGCGGATCGGACACGTCGCGCAGCTCGTCGCCGGTCGACACGATCGCCACGCGCGGGCGGCGCGCCACCGAGACGGCCGCGTAGCCCTGGCTCGCGAGCAGGCCGAGCTCGCCCGCGCCGAGGCGCGTCCCGGAGGCGAGCATGGCCGCGCCGGCGGCGAGGTCGCTGGCCCGGGCGCGCACGTGCTGGTGCGCGGCGGGCGCGAGGCGGATCGCGACCACCTCGCCCTGGCGCTCGGTGTCCTCCTGCATCACGATCGCGTCGGCGCCCGCGGGCAGGGGCGCCCCCGTGAAGATCCGCGTGGCCGCGCCGGGCTCGAGCGGCGGCGGGAGGGGTCCCCCGGCGCGCGACTCGCCGCGGACGGGGAGCCGGACGGGCGCGCTCGCGGCGGCGCCCGCGCAGTCGGCGGCCCGCACCGCGTAGCCGTCCATGGCCGAGTTGTCGAAGGGCGGCAGGTCGCGGCGGACGCGCACCTCCTCGGCCAGCACCCGCCCGTACGCGCCGGTGAGGCCCACGCGCACCGGACCGAGCGGCGCGAAGGCGGGGAGCAGCTCGGCGAGCGCCTCGGCGATCGACTTCAAGGCGCGCTCAGTTGGGCGAGTGGCGCGCGTCCATGCGGACGCTGCACGGGACCGGCGGCAGGCCGAGCCAGGCGTCCCAGGCGGCGTGGTCGGTGAGGTCCACCCCCTCGGCCTGCGCCGCGACCTGCAGCGTGCGCTGGAGGTCGCTCAAGAGGGTGCTGTCGAGCAGCTCGACGTGCTGCATCAGGTTGGCGTGCAGCACGCAATACACCAGCTTGAGCTCGTCGAGGGGGTACTGGGTGGGGTGCTTCATGCTGGCCATCCTACCGAGGTTCGGCCGAGGCACGAGCGGGGGCGCGAGCGCGCTATCGTGGCCCGGTGAGCTCGGCCCGCCTCCTCGTCGACTACGACGCCGCCCTCGCGGCGCTCCTGACCGAGGTCGAGGCCTGCGCGGCGGGCGACGCGATCACGCTCCGGCTGTACATCATCGAGCCGGGCGCCTCGAGCGAGGCGGTGCTCGACGCGCTCGGCCGCGCGGCCGAGCGCGGGGTCACGGTCGCGATCTCGGTCGACGCCACCGCCGCCTCGCGCCTCTCGCGCCTGTGGGAGCGGACCTCGACCCTGCTGCCGCGGGCGCGCGCGCTCGCCCGCGCCTTCCCGGGGCGGGTCACCGCCGTGGGCCGCCGCACGCCGGACCACTCCAAGGTCGCGCTGTTCCGCCGCGCCGGCGGCCGCTCCAGCGCGCTCCTGGGCGGGGTCAACCTGGGCGACCGGTTCCGCCCCTGGCGCGACTTCATGGTCCGACTCGAGGGCGAGGCGCTGGTGGACGACCTCGCCCGCCGGCTCGCGGGCGAGGGCGCCGCCCCCGCGCTCGGGCCGTCCGCCCCGCCCCTGGCGTTCGCGGTCAACCTGCCCGAGGCCGGCCGGTTCGAGATCGCGCCGGCGCTCCGCGCCCTGGCGGCCGAGCCGCGGCTGGTGCGGTTCCGGATCGCCATGGCCTACCTCGACCGCGCGGGCGCCGCGGTGCTGCGCGCGATGCTGACCCGCGGGGCCGCGGTCGAGCTGGTCCTGCCGCGGCGGGCCAACGTGTATCAGCACGCCAACCTGCGCGCTCTGAGCGAGCTGTTGGCCGCGGCGCCCGCGCTGCGGGCGCGCCTCCACCCGGCCATGGTCCACGCCAAGGCGCTGCTGGCCTGGGACGCGGCCGGGGAGCGGGTGGCGTTCCTCGGCTCGGCGAACCTCAAGCGCAACTCGCTCCGCATGCTCGGCGAGCTGAACCTGCTCGCCCGCGACGAGGCGCTCACCGGCGCGCTCGACGCCGCGCTGGCGCGCCTGGTCGAGGAGAGCGCCCCGGTGCTGGAGCCGCCGCGCTACAACCCCGCGTTCGCGTCGGTCGAGGAGCGGTTCGGCTGAGCCTCCTGCCGGAGCAGCTCGCGCACCTTCTGCACCGCCTGCGGCCCGTGCTCGCGGAGCAGCTCGGCGGCGCGCTCCCCGTGCTCGCGCAGCAGGGCCAGCGCAGCCAGCCCCTCGGCCTTGATCGCGGCCAGCGCGACGGGGCCGTGCTCCTCGACCTGCGCGATCACCTCGGGCCCGTGCTTGCGCGCCAGCTCGACCAGCTCGGCGCCGTGCTGCTTGATCAGCGCCACGGCCTCGGGGCCGTGGGTCCGCACCGCCTCCAGCGCCGCCGCGCCGTGACGCCGCACCAGCTCGGCCGCCTCGGGCCCGTGCTCCTGCACCGCCTTGGCCAGCTCCTGCCCGAGCGTCGCCAGCCCCTCGAGGGCGGCGGTCCCCTCGCGGCGCAGGTCCTTCAAGATGTCGTCGAGGCTCACCCCTCACCTCCTCGCCTGCATTGTTCCACGGCCGAGGGGCCGATCCAGATTGCCGGGCGCGCGCCCGGCTGCGAACCTGCCCGGACCGGAGGTGTTCATGGGCAACCTCGCCAAGATGGCCGGCCTCGCGCTCCTCGCCGCGGGCGCCGTCGCGATCTACTTCGGGTATCAGTCGTCGCAGTCGGTCGCGAACAAGGTGTCCGAGGCGTTCACGGGCCGCTCCACCGATCAGACGCTTCAGTACTACGTCGGCGGCGCGGTCCTGATCGCGCTCGGCGTCGGGGCGCTGACCGCGAAGCTCGAGCGCAAGGACTGAGGCGGGGCTACGCCGGGGGCGCGTCCCGCAGCAGCTCGCGCACCCGCTGCATGTCGGGGTACATCACGCGGTCGTCGGCGTAGGGCCGCAGCCCCTGCGCGCGGAGGTGCGCGCAGGCGGCCGCCACGCCGACGCCCGGGCGGAGCGGGGCGCGGAAGCTGAGGGCCTGAAAGGCAGTCAGCACCTCGATCGCGACCACGTTCAGCGCGTTCTCGAGCACGTCACGCGCCTTGCGCGCCGCGGTCAGCGCCATGCTGACGTGGTCCTCGCTCCCGGCCGAGGTCGGGATCGAGTCGACCGTGGCGGGGTGCGACAGGATCTTGTTCTCCGAGACCAGGGCCGCGGCGGTGTACTGCGGGATCATGAACCCCGAGTTGAGCCCGCTCGACTCCATCAGGAACGGCGGGAGCCCGTTGCTGAGGGCCGCGTCCACGAGGTGCGCCACACGGCGCTCGGCGATGCTCGCGACCTCGGCCAGCGCGATCGTCAGGTAGTCGAGCACCACGCCGAGCGGCTCGCCGTGGAAGTTGCCGCCGCCGAGCACCCGCTCCTCGAGCCCCTCGTACGCCTGCAGCCAGCGCGCGTACTCCTCCTCGTCGGCCGCGGCGAGCCCGCCCGGCGGCTCGGGCGGGAACAGGAGCGGGTTGTCGGTGGCGGAGTTGATCTCGACCGAGAGCACCTCGACCGCGTGCTCGAGGGCGCGATGCGCGCAGGCCAGGACCTGCGGCGAGCAGCGGAAGCTGTAGTCGTCCTGGACCGGCGGCGCCGGCGGGACGGCCGCCGCGAGGGCGTCGAGGAACCGGACGGCCGCCTCGCGAGCCAGCGGCGAGGTGGGGAAGCTAGGCTGGTCGAGCAGCGTGAGCAGCCCGGTCGCCTCGCGCCGCAGCGGCGCGAACAGCTGCTCGAAGGCCTCGATCTGCTCGCGCGGCCGCAGCTCGCGCGGGGCGAGCAGCGCGGCGGGCGCCTCGGCCAGCGGGTCGGTCGGGACGTAGCGCCCGAGCTCGGCCTCCAGCGCGGAGATCCGCGCCTCGGCCTCGTCCGCCCGGTCGGCCTCGCCCGGGACCGCGTCCTCGCCGGCGGTCGCGAGGAGCTCGCGGGTGACCTGCAGGTGGTGGCGCGCCAGCCGCAGCTGCGCGGTGTTGACGAGGACGTCGAGCACCTCGCTCCCGCGGGTGTGCGCCACGATCCGGGCGGCCGTCTCGGGCTGGTGCCGCAGCGGCCGGACCCGGTGGAGCTCGGGGCGGAACGCGTAGCGCACCCCGCGCTGCGCCTCGAGCGACATGGCCGTGGCGAGCTCGGCCCAGCGGAGCCCGAGGGCGGCGTCGTGGGCCAACAGGCACCCGATCGCGGCGATGAACTGCGTGCCGTTGTTGAGGGCCAGCCCCTCCTTCGCCTCGAGCGTGACCGGCCGGAAGCCCGGCTCGGGCGCGAGCGCGGCGTCCTCCCAGAAGCCGGCCCCGCAGCCCACGAACTCGGCCGCGCGCGCGCGGCGCGCCACGCCCTCGCGCGGGCGCAGGTGACGCGGCAGGTAGCGGCCGCCCGGGTCGCCCATCAGCACCAGCGTGAGGTGGGACAGCGGCGCGAGGTCGCCCGAGGCCCCGAGCGACCCCTGCTGCGGGACGTAGGGGTAGATCCCCTCGTTGAGCATGGCGACCAGCGCGTCGAGGGTCTCGAGCCGGATCCCCGAGTTGCCGCGGCAGAGCGTGTTGGCGCGCAGGAGCATCGCCGCGCGCACGACGTCCTCGTCGAACGGCTCGCCCACGCCGCAGGCGTGGCTGCGGATCAGGTTGATCTGGAGGCGCTGGAGGTCCTTGGCCGCGATCGAGACATCGCGCAGCTTGCCGAACCCGGTCGTCAGCCCGTAGACCTTGTCGCGCCGCCGCACCAGCTCGTCGACCATTCGCCGGCAGCAGCGCACGCGGTGCCGGGCCGCCGCGTCGATCGAGACCGGGCGCCGCAGCCGGGCGACCGCCACCACCTCCGCGATCGAGAGGTCTGTGCCGCTCAGCACGACCTCGGCGATGTCCTCGGGCCGCTCGCTCATGGGGGTCACGTTAGCAAAGGGTTTCCGGCCGGCAGCTTGGGGCGCAAGCTTCTGATTCTAAATGAGTTGCGCCGCAGTGTCCGGATCCGGGCGCGGGCGGCTCTCCCTAGTTTGGAACAGGAGGTCGCCGTGTCCCCGACGCCCGCCCGCAAGCTCGCTCCGCTGCTCGCCTTGCTGCTCCTGGGCGCAGCGCCGCAGGCTCGCGCCAACGACGAGGACGTCTCGGGCGTGCTGCTCCAGGCCTGGTACTGGGACTCGCCGCTCGACCACGCGCAGTGGTGGAACAAGCTGGCCGACCTCATGCCGCAGCTGCGCGAGTGGGGCGTGACGGCGCTGTGGGTCCCGCCGCCCACCAAGGCGGCGGGCGGTGGTTACTCCTCGGGCTACGACCTGTACGACTTCTACGACCTCGGCAGCAAGGACCAGCGGGGCACGATCCCGACCAAGTGGGGCACCAAGGAGGAGCTCCTCGCGATGGTCGCGACCGCCCACGCCAACGGGCTCGACGTCTACGCGGACATCGTCGTCAACCACCGCGCCGGCGGCGAGGAGCACGGCCGCAGCTACCAGCACCTCGTGGGGTCCGAGGCGACCGGCCGCTTCACGATGGCGCCCTGGGACTTCCACCCCGCCGACTGGCAGGGCGAGTGGTACATGGCGGTGGCCGGCCAGCCGGACATCGCGCAGGGCGTGCCCTACGTGCGCGACAACCTGTTCCGCTGGATCCGCTGGTTCGACAAGCAGACCGGCGTCGACGGCTATCGGATCGACGCGGTCAAGCACATGCCGCCCGAGTTCGTCGAGGGGCTGCTGTGGCAGGTGCAGGGCGGGCTCGGCCGCGAGCGCTTCGCCGTGGGCGAGCTGTACGACGGCAACCCCAACACGCTCCAGTGGTGGGTGAACGCGGTCCAGCGCCGCTCGGGGGTGTTCGACTTCACCCTGTTCTTCCAGCTCCTCTCCATGGCCCACGGCAACGGCTACTACGACATGCGCGGGCTGCGGACCCGCTTCGCGGACGAGCGGAAGTCGGTCACGTTCTGCAACAACCACGACACGTTCCGCCGGGCCAACGGGCTGCACCTCTACCAGCGGACCAGCCTCGCCTACGCGTTCATCATGGCCGCGAGCGGCTACCCGTCCGTGTACTGGCTCGACCTGTTCGACGACCAGGGCGACGCCCGCTCCTGGATGCTCAACCTGATCTGGATCCACCACATGCTGGCCAAGGGCGCGCAGATCGAGCGCTGGGCCGACCCGGACCTGTACGTGCTCGAGCGCGAGGGCAACCTGCTGGCCGGCTTCAACGACAACACCAGCGAGTGGAAGAGCGCCTGGGTGCGCACCAGCTTCGGCCCCAACGTGCGGCTCCACGACTATGCGCTCGGCGTGGGCGACGTGTGGACCAACGAGCACGGCTGGGCCCGGATCAGCGTGCCGCCGAGCGGCTACGTGATGTATGGGCGCGACGGCCTGCAGGGGCGGCAGCCCAACCCGCCAGCGCGGCGCACCAAGCAGGAGTTCGAGGGCGCGCCCGACATGGACCTCCACCCGGCGCACGAGCGCTGGGGCGAGCCGATCCGGTTCGTGAGCGAGCAGGGCCAGCCGATCTGGGTCAACGTGTGGCTGGAGGACCGCGACCTCGTGGCGCACGTGGCCCTGTTCGACGGCCAGGGCAACCGCCTCAACCACGCCCGCGGGCGCGGCCACGTCTACTTCCCCGTGCTGAGCCCGCCCAAGGCCGGGTGGTACCAGGTGCGGGTCGGGCTCGAGCAGACCGGGAAGGACGCGGTCACGCCCTACTTCCTCGAGCTCGACTACCAGGGGCCGCGCGACGCCGAGCCCGGCCCGGCACCGACCAACACCCAGTGGGACCTGCTCCCGCTGGCGCCGACCTCGACCGGTCCGTGAGCGCGCCCCAGGCCGAGGCGACACGCACCCGCTGGTAGCATGCGCTCCATGCCTCGGCCGACCCGTCGTCAGCTCGCGGGCTGGAGCGCGCTGCTCGTGGCGCTCCTGGCCGTTTACCTGCTCGCGTGGCCGACGCCGGTCGACCCGGTCGCCTGGTCGCCGCCCCCCCCGCCGACCTGGCGCCCCAACCATCAGCTCGCGATGGCCGAGCGGCTGGCCGCGGGCGGGCCCGGCCCCGAGGACGTGGCGATCGACCGCGAGGGCCGCCTGTACGCGGGGCTGGCCGACGGCCGGATCGTGCGCCTGCCCGGGGACGCGACCGAGCTCGGCCCGCCGCGGGTCGAGACCTTCGCGCGGACCGACGGCCGCCCGCTCGGGCTCGCCTGGAGCCGCGAGGGGGAGCTGCTGGTGTGCGACGCCGAGCGCGGGCTGCTCGCCGTCGACGCCCTCGGGACCGTGCGCGTGCTCGTCGACGCCTACGCCGGTCAGCCGCTCGGGCTCGCCAACGACCTCGACGTGGCCGCCGACGGCACGATCTACTTCAGCGCCTCCTCGACCAAGTTCCCGTTCAGCGACTACCGGCTCGACCTGCTCGAGCACGGCGCGAACGGGCGGCTGTTCGCGTTCGACCCCAGCTCGCGCGAGCTGCGCCTCCTCGCCGAGGGGCTCCACTTCCCCAACGGGGTCGCGCTCACCACCGATCAGCGGGCGGTCCTGGTGGCGGAGACCGGCACCTACCGGGTGCTCCGCTTCGAGCTCGTGGGTCCCGACGCCGGCCGCCTCACCCCGTTCGCCGAGGACCTCCCGGGCTTCCCCGACGGGATCTCGCGCGGGCCGCGCGGGATCTACTGGCTCGCGCTCGCGGCGCCGCGTGACCCGGCGGTGGACTGGCTAATGCCCCGCCCGTTCATGCGCGAGGTGCTGGCGCGGCTCCCGGCGGCGCTGTTGCCCGAGCCCCGCCCGCACGCCTGGCTGCTCGGCCTCGACGAGCGCGGGCAGGTGGTGCACGACCTCCAGGACCCCGGCCCCGACCCCTTCGCGCCGGTGACCAGCGTGGAGCAGCACGGGGAGCACCTCTACCTCGGCACGCTCGAGGCGCCGGTGCTCGGGCGGATCCGCGCGCCCGACGCGTTCGCCTGGCCGATCGCGCGCTGAGCGGGGAGGCGGCGCCGCTATACTGATGCGGCCGGCGCCAGGCGCCCCAGGAGCGAGACCGTGAGCGCGACCTCCACCGACGTCCACGAGGAGCTGCTGCAGCTCCGCTCGGCGGACCAGACCGCCTTGACGGTGCGCCGGGTGCGCCCGCGAGGCGAGGTGCGCGCGCGGCTGGCCTGGGTGCACGGGGTGGCCGAGCACGGCGGGCGCTACCTGCCGAGCTTGCGGCTGCTGGCCGAGCGGGGCTTCGAGAGCGCGATCGTCGACCTGCGCGGGCACGGCGGCTCGGGGGGGCGGCGCGTGCACCTGACGCGGTTCACGGAGTACCTCGACGACGTCGAGGCCCTGTTCGCGCACCTCGGCGACTCGGGCGACTCGCCCCTGTTCGCCCTGGGGCACAGCATGGGTGGGCTGATCCTGACGCGGACCCTCCAGGAGCGAGCGGGCCGGCTGCCCCCGGTGCGCGGGGTCGTGCTCCTCTCGCCCTTCTTCGGCCTGGCGCTCCAGCTGCCGATCTGGAAGGAGGTCGCCGGCCGCGCGCTGTCGCGCCTCGTCCCCTGGTTCGCGCTGCCGACCGACCTCGACGTGGCGCAGCTCAGCAAGGACCCCGCCGTGGGCGAGGCCTACCTCGCCGACCGCCAGGTCTCCAAGAAGGCGACCGCGCGCTGGTACACCGAGACCGTGGCGCAGCTCCCGCTGGCGCTCGCCGGCGCCGAGCAGATGGAGCTGCCCACGCTCATGATGCACGGCGAGGACGACGGGCTGACCTGCGTCGAGTCGGCCAAGACGTTCTTCGGCCGGCTCGGCGCGGCCGACAAGGAGCTGCGCCTGTGGCCCGGGCTGCGCCACGAGCTCCTCAACGAGGTCGAGCGCGAGCAGGTGCTCGCCCACCTCGCCGGGTGGCTCGAGGCGCGCTCCTAGGGGCCTAGCCGAGCAGGAGGAGGCGGATCGCCTCCTCGTCCCCGTCCGGGTCGTCCTCGCCGGGCAGGTCGTCGCCGGGAGCGGCCGAGGTGCCGGCCTGCTCGGGCGACGGCCGCCCCGGGCGCGGAGCGCTCACGCGCTCACCGTCGCGCCCGCCGCCTGCCGCGTCGCGGGGCTCTGCGCCTCGGCGGCGCGCGCCTCCTCCAGCCGCGCCAGCGTGAACGCGGCCACCGCCATCACGACGTCGCGCACGGCGACGTCGAAGTAGCCGGCCATGAGCACCTGCACGGCCACCAGGAGCAGCCAGGCCGAGGCGACGTAGGCCCCGATCCGGGTGAACTTGGTGAGCACGGCGATGCCGACCGCCAGCTCGACGATCCCGACCACGCCCATGAAGGCCGCGGGCGAGACCGGCAGGAGCGACTCGGCGAAGGGGCTGATGTACTTGGTCCAGTCGACGAGCAGGTTGGTGAACTTGTCCAGGCCGGCGATCGCCGGCACGGCGCCGAAGCCGATCCGGAGCGCCCAGTAGGGCGCATCGAGCGATGCATGGTTCATGGTTGTCTCCTCCACCTGCAAGAGGCGGGCGGCGGCCCCGGCGTTACACGAAACTCGTCCGGAGGGGCCGCGCGGATCGGGTGTAACCTCGAAGGGGCCAGGCGACTCATCAGGTCGTGAGGAGACGATGAAGGCCCCCACCCAACGCTCGCTCGAGCTCGCCGCGACCCTGCCCGACGACGAGGTCGTCGCCCGGGTGCGCGCCGGCGACGTGGCGCTGTTCGAGCTCCTGATGCGGCGCCACAACGACCGGATCTACCGGACGGCCCGCGCCGTGGTGCACGACGAGGACGAGGCCGAGGACGTGATGCAGGAGGCCTACGTCCAGGCCTGGACGCATCTCCACCAGTACCGGGGCGGCGGTCGGTTCCCGGCCTGGCTGACCCGGATCGCGCTCCACGAGGCGTTCGCGCGCGTCCGCCGCCGCCTGCCGACCATCGCCGACGGCCTCGAGGATGCCGGAGGGAGCCTGATGCCGCAGCCGTCCCCCGTCCCCCAGCCCGACCAGGCGATCGTGTCCGCCGAGCTGCGCGGCCTGATCGAGCGCGCCGTCGAGCGCCTCCCCGAGCCCCAGCGGCTGGTGTTCGTGCTCCGCGACGTGCAGGGGCTCTCGGTCGCCGAGACCGCCGAGTCCCTCGAGCTGTCCGAGGCCAACGTGAAGGTCCGGCTGCACCGCGCGCGCGCGCGGCTGCGCGAGAGCCTGGAGGCCGGCGTCCAGGCTGCCTGCCCCGAGCTGTTCTCGTTCCACCGCCCCCGCTGCGACCGCGTGGTCGCCGCCGTGCTCGCGCGGATCGGCGTTCAGCCCGGCGACTGAGCGGGCGCTCGGCCGGGCGGCCGCGGGTCGCACCCCGCCCGCCGGCCCTGCTACGCTCCGGCCAATGGCCAGCGCCCCCTGGAGCGTCGGGTCGCAGATCGGCGAGCTGATCCTCGAGGCTCGGCTCGGGGCCGGCGGCATGGGCGAGGTGTTCGGGGCCCGTCACGTCGCGAGCGGCGCGGCGGTGGCGGTCAAGGTGTTCGCGCCCGAGTTCGACGCGGAGGACGGGCTGCGGGCCGCGCGGGAGCGGGAGGCTCACGCGCGTGTGAGCGCGCATCCCAACGTGGGTCGGGTCTACGGCGCGGGCGAGGCGTTCGGGCGGCGCTACCTCGTGCTCGAGCTGCTCGAGGGCGGCGACCTCGAGACCCGCCTGCGCGAGGGGCCGCTCCCCGTGGCGGAGGCGTGCCACGTCGTGGAGGCGATCGCGCGGGCCGTGGCGCACGCCCACGCCGCCGGCGTGCTCCACCGGGACCTCAAGCCGGCCAACGTGCTGTTCGACGCGGCCGGGACCCCCAAGCTGGTCGACTTCGGCCTGGCGCGCCTGGCGGGCGCCGAGCGGCTCACCGCGACGGGGGCGCTCGTCGGCACCCCGGGGCACATGGCCCCCGAGCAGGCGCGCGGCGAGCGCGCGGCGCAGGACGAGCGGACCGACGTCTACGGCCTGGGCGCGATCCTGTACCACTGCCTGACCGGGCGGCCGCCGTTCGTCGGGCTCTCTGCGCTCGACACGGTGCGCCGCGTGATCGAGGAGCCGCTCCGCCCGCCGAGCGCGCTCCGGCCCGGGCTGAGCGAGGAGGTCGACGAGGTCTGCGCGCGGGCGCTCGCGCGGGAGCCGGCCGCGCGTTACCCGAGCGCGCTCGCGCTCGCCGCGGCCCTGGCGCGGCTCGGCGGCCCCTCGCCTGGTGACGCCGCTCCGGCCTCCCCGCCTTCGGGCGAGCGGCCACGGCGCCGTCGGCGCGCGCTGCTCCTCGTCGCCGGCGGCGCGGCTGGGCTGGCGCTCGGGGTCCTGCTCGCCACCGCGCCCGAGCGCGCGGTCCGCGCGCGCCTGGTCGAGCTGCGCCGGTTCGAGGAGCAGGTGCTCGCGCCCTACGCGCTCGGTCTGGGCGCCGGCGCGGCCCCCGAACCCGCCGCGCTCGAGCGCTGGGGCCGCGCGCTGGAGGAGCTCGAGGCGCGCCTCGACGCGAGCGAGCTCGGCGGGACCGGCGCCTGGCTGCGCGCCACGCGCCGGCTGGCGCGAGGCGGCCGCGCCCGCGCGACCGCTGCGGCGGACCTCGACCCGCGCGAGGGCGCGGTGGACGCGCTCCTCGCCTGGCGCGCGGAGGCCCACGACGAGGCGTTCGAGCACCTGCGGGCCGTCCGCGCCGCGGACGGCGGGGCGCTCGCCGACCGGCTCGCGCTCGCGCTGGCGAAGGCCGGCCTCGATCGGCTCGCGGCGCGCGTGCTCACCGCCTCGCGGTTCGAGCTCGCGGCCGACGCCGAGCGGCTCGACGCGCACCTGCGCGACGCCGCGCCCGACCTCGAGGCCGCGCGCGCGCTTCAGCGCGCCGCCGCGGCGCCTTACCTCGAGGCCTGGTGCCGCGACCCCGAGCCGCTCGGCGAGCGCGCCGCGCGGCTCGGCGCGTTCTTCGCCGTCTGGCCCGGGGTCGAGGCGCCTCCCGAGCTGGAGCGGCTGCTCGAGCCGCGGGTCGCCGCCTGCGAGGCGGGCGCGCCAGGAGCGCTCGAGGAGCTCGTGGCCGGGGGCGAGCTGCTGCTCGAGCACCTGCGGCTGGTGAGCCCGCTCGCCAGCCGCATCACTCCGATCGTGTTCGACCTGCGCGGTCAGGTCGAGGGCTGGACCGTGGGGCGCGTCGCCTTCGCGCTCCGCTACGAGGGGACCTTCCCGTACTCGCGGGCGCGCCTCCTCGACCCCGCCGCGGTGCAGGCTCACTTCCGCGGTCGGCCGAGCTGGGCGGAGGTCTGGCTCGCCGAGGCCAGGCCGCACTCCGGCGACGAGCCCGAGGCCAGGCGCGCCGAGCGCGCCGAGGCGATCGAGCGCCTGGTCGAGCGGCGCGTGCTGCGCGACGTGCACCCGGGCGTGGCGGCCGACCTGATCGAGCGGCTGTGCGAGCTGCGCGAGGCGGAGCTGGCCGGGGCGCTGGAGCTCGGGCCCGCCGAGCTCGTCCCGGGCGCGGCGACGCGATTGGAGCGAGCCTGCGCCCTGCTCGACCGCGA
>CAZMSZ010000085.1:19406-22819 GCA_964569055.1 uncultured Planctomycetota bacterium
GCGCACGAGGAGTGCGTGCAGCGCAGCGCGCTGTTCGCGTTCGAGCTGATCTCGCTGCACGTCGAGCGCGGCGATCGGGCGCGCGCCCGCGCGGTGCTCCGGACGGCGCTGCTGTCGCACCCCCGCGACGACCAGCTGGCCGCGCTGGCGCGCGAGCTCGAGGCGAGGTGGGCGGGCGGCTCAGGGCAGTAGCGCGCGCGCGGCCTCGCCGCGCACCCGCCCGTGGGCGGCGAACCACGAGAGCGCGTCGCGGACGGTCTCGCGCAGCGGCCGCTCGCTCGCGCCCAGCTCGGCGCGCGCGCGGCTGCAGTCGGCGCGCAGCCCGAGGCGCATGATCTCGGCCGAGGCGGGGGTGAGCAGCGGCGGCCGCGCGGTCGCTCGCGCCCAGGCGACGCACGCGCCGCCCAGGAGCGCGAGGGCACCCGCCGAGGGGGCGACCACGGGCTTGCGCTGCCCGCTCAGCTCGAGCGCCAGGGCGACCAGCGCGGCGTACGAGACGTTCGCGCCGCCGAGCAGGTAGCTCCGCCCAGGGCGGCCGCGCTCGGCGGCCAGCAGGTGGCCGCGCGCGATGTCCCGCACGTCGCCCACGTTGAGCTCGCCCGCCGGCGCGAGCGCGACCGGGAGCTCCAACGCCGAGAGCAGCGCCTGCCCCGTGGGGGTCGGCGCGCGGTCGCCGGGGCCGAGCGGGATCGTGGGGGCGACCAGCACCACCTCGGGGCCGCCCTCGCGCGCGAAGCGCCCGGCCCAGCGCTCGACGAGCAGGTGCGACTCGTACTTGATCAGCGCGTAGAGGTCGCCCGCCGCTCCCAGCCGAAACGGGCTGTCCTCGGTCGCGTCGCGCCCGGGGCCCTGGCCGGCGAACACCGCGAGCGAGCTGGTGTGGACCACCCGCTGCACGCCGGCCGCCCGCGCGGCGAGGAGCACGTTGCGCGTCCCGCCCACGTTCACCGCCCGCAGCGCCTCGGGGCGCGGCGCCCAGAGCGTGTACAGCGCGGCGAGGTGAAACACCCACTCGCGCCCGCGCAGGGCGGGGGTCAGCGAGGCGGGCGCGGTGACGTCGCCGCGCACGCGCTCGACGTCGAGCCCGCGCAGGCTCTCGAGCGGGTCGTCGGGGAGGTGGAGCACCGCGACCTCGTGCCCGGCGTCGAGGAGCGCCCGCACGACGTGGGCGCCGATGAACCCGCCGCCGCCCGTGACCAGCGCCCTCACGCTCAGCGGTCGGTCGCCAGCCCGGTGAGCTCGAGCGGCTCGCCGAAGTCGGACGCCGTCTTGAGGTACGGCTCGCCCGCGAGCAGGACCCACACCGTCGTGAACGTCGCCTCCGCGCCGCCCTCCCAGCGGACGCGCGCACGCACCCGCGCGTGGTCGAACCCCAGCTCGACCGCCTCGACCTCGGCCGAGGCCACCCCCAGCCCGTCCCCCACCAGCGCGCCGTGCTCGCGCGCGAGGGCGGCGGCGAGGTCGGCCTCCTGCGCGAGCGCCTCGCGCGCGCTCGGGCTGAGGTAGGGGAGGAACGCGCGCGCGAGCCCGTCCGCGTCCTTCAGCGCCGCCGGCGCGCGCGCCGCCAGCCAGCTCGCCGCGCGGGCGCGGATCGCGCGCCGCAGCGCCGCGGCCCGCTCCGCGATCGCGCGCGCCTCGGGGTCGTCGTCATACGCGTCCGCCAGGGCCGCCGCGGCCTCGAGGTCGGCCCGCTCCTCGGGGTCGTCCAGCCTGGGTGCCGGGCCGGTGTCGGGCAGCTCCCCCTCGGGATCGAGCTCCTCGCCCGACCCCGAGCCGACGATCGCGCCGGCCGCAGGCCCCGCGATCGGTTCCCCGTCCTCGCGATCCCCGCGCTCGCGCTCCGCGCCCGCGGCGGGGCCGGCCTGCGGGAATGGGACCGACTCATCTCCCGCCTCGACGTCGTCCTCGTCCCACACGAGCTCGCCCTCGACCACGGCGCCGGCCGAGGGGAGGGCCTCTCCCTCCTGGGCCGGCGCACGGTCCTGGCCCTCGCCGCCCGCGCTCACGGCCGGCGCCGGCTCGGGCCGAGGGCTGGGCTCCGAGGCGGCGCAGCCGACGAGCAGCAGGATCGAGCCGAGCGCGATGAGTCGAGCGGTCACGAGCGCCTCCAGAGGGGCCGGATTATCCACGCATTCGCTCGGCGGCGCCCCGGCCACCGCCGCGCCGGCGCGGCGGTGCTCTATGTTCCACGCCCGTGGACCGCCTCCTGTTCGTCGCCGCCCTCGCGGCCCTGTTCCTGTTCGGGCTGCTCGACAACGCGCGCGGGCCGCTGCTCCCGGCGGTGCTGGGCGCGCTGGACCTCAGCGATACGGGCGGGAGCACCATGTTCTCCGCCAGCTCGCTCGGCGTGATCGCGAGCATGATCGGCGGGCCGGCACTGGTCCGCCGCCTCGGCACGCTCGCGTGCCTGCGGCTGGCGCTGGCCACGCAGGTCCTGGCGCTGCTCGCCTACGCGGCGGTGCGCGGGCTGCCGGGGCTGGTGCTCGCGTCGATCGGGTTCGGGGTGGCGCTGGGCGGGCTGGCGCTCTCGGCCAACCTGCTGGTGGAGCAAGGGGCGGGCGCGGGGCGCCGGCGCGCCGGGCTCGGCGTGCTGCACGCGACCTACGGCCTGGCCTCGCTCGCGGCGCCGCTCGCGGTCGGGGGAGCGCGGGCGGCCGGGCTCGACTGGCGCGCGACGTTCGGGGCCGCGGCCGCGCTGCCTCTCGTCGCCGCCCTCGGCGCGCTCGCGCTCCGCCGGCCCGTCGAGGCGCGCGCCGTCGAGGCCGGCCCCAAGACGCCCGGGCTCCCGGCCCGCGCCGAGCTGACGCTCGGCCTGATGCTCGGGTTCGCGGTCGTCGCGGAGGTCACGATCTCGACCCGCCTGGTCCTGCTGCTGCGGCGCGCGGGCGAGGACGCCACGCGCGCGGAGCTGGCGCTGACGGCGTTCTTCGTGGCCCTGCTCGTGGGGCGCCTGGGCGCCGCGGCGGTGCCGCCCCGCTGGGGCGCGCGCCGACTGCTGGCGCTCTCGGCCGGCGCGAGCGCCGCGCTGGCCGCCTTGGCGCTGAGCGTCGAACCCCTGCTGCTGGTCGGCCTCGGGCTGACGTGCGCCCCGTTCTTCCCCGTGACCATGGAGCTCCTCGCGGAGCGCTTCCCCGAGCGCGTCGAGGGCGCGTTCGCCTCCGCGCACCTGATCGTCTCGCTGCTGCTCGTGCTCTCTCACCTCGCGGTGGGCGCCCTGAGCGACGCGCTCGGGCTGCGGGCGGCGTGCGCCGTGGTCCCGCTCGCGCTCGTGGCGGCCCTCGGGCTGTTGGGGATGGACGGGCGCAACCGCTGATGCCACGGGTCCCGCGCTGGTGCGAGCAGGGCTTGCGGGCGGCGGGCACGACGAGGCGAGACAGCGGACGGACTTCGAGCGATACTGAGAATCATTCTCA
>CAZMSZ010000086.1:0-2972 GCA_964569055.1 uncultured Planctomycetota bacterium
GCCTGAGAAATGACCGCCAAGAGCGCCAAGAGCGCCAAGGAAGAGCTGTCGCTGACGAGCCCAGCTCCCTGGCCTGAGAGTGACCGCCAAGTGAGAGAGGAAGAGCTGTCGCTGACGAGTCCAGCTCCCTGGCCTGAGAAATGACCGCCAAGAGCGCCAAGAGCGCCAAGGAAGAGCTGTCGCTGATGAGGTCCGCTCCTTCGGACGGACCTACTCAGTCGTTGGGGCCGATCACCCCGAATCCGCGCGCGAGCCAGTAGCCGAACAGGTAGTCCACGGCGGCGGCCTCCTCGGGGCCGGAGGGGTCGAGCTTGGGGAACGGGTCGTCCTTCCACACGTAGTTGCCGAGGTCTCGCTCGAACAAGGGCGGCGCCACCAGGCCGTGGGCGCGGCCGCGGTCCGTGGTCCAGTCGCGCTTCCAGGGCAGGTTGGGGTAGGGGGAGACGCAGTACTCCGCCTTCAGCGCGTGCTGGGCGCGCACCTGCGGGCGCGGGAAGGGGAGCTCGCGCAGGGCCCACACCGCGTCGCTCGGGTCGAGCGGCGGCAGCCAGGAGATCCGCGCCAGGCCGGCGGCGGCCAGGGTGTGGAGCGTGCGGCGGATCGGCGCCAGGCGCTGGGCGCTGATCCGCAGGCCGACCCGGTTGGCGAGCGCGGCGAGGCTGGCGTGGTGGTGCTCGGCCAGGCGCGTCTGCAGGATCATGGTCGACACGTTGAGGTGCGTGCCGCTCCAGTCGCAGATCCCCTGGTGGTGGATCCCGCCCGAGAGGCCGGTGGCGGCGAACAGGAGCCCGAACGGGTTGCGGGCGAGCCGCACGTAGCGGTCGCGCTCCGGGCCCGGGCCGAGCAGGAGCGAGGCGACCCCCGTCGCCATCAGCTCGTTGCGCGGCACCAGCTTCGACGCGCCCACCACCGGGTGGTGCGCGATCAGCTCGGCCACGTGACGGCCGTAGACGGCGCGCGCCGGGTCGCTCGCGGGCAGCCCCTCGTAGGCCGCCAGCCCGCCCCACAGCAGGCCCTTGAACATGTCGTTGTTCCCGCCCGAGAGCCACTCGATCCCGGCGTAGGCGCCCTGCCCCGCCACCCACCCGCCCGTGAGCGGCAGGCCGCTCGCCGCGCGGAGCGTGCGCGCGAACTCGTCGGGCCGCCCGGTGATCGCCATCTGCACGCGCAGCGCCTCCACCGTGCGCGCGAGGTTGGCGAGCGCCGCGGGCGCGCCGGTGACGCGGTGGCGCAGCGCCTGTGTGTAGGCGTAGACCCCCGTCCACAGCGCGCCGTCCCCGTCGGCGTCGAACCGGCCGCCGTCGCGCCGCGCCAGCACGCCGGTCGGCTCGACGAACCGGGCGGGGACCTCGGCGTCCGCCGCGTCCGCCTTGACGCGCAGCGTCTGACCGAACGCGTTCGCCTTGACGACCGCCTCCGCGAGCGTGAGCGGATCGACCAGCCGGTCGATCACGCGCAGCAGCTCGGGGCGCCGCCGGTGGAGCGCGAAGTCGGTGCGGTCGAGCACGAACCGGTGGATCGCCTGCTGGAACTCGGGCCGACCCGTGTAGGGCCGCACCCAAGGGGCGCGGTGGAACGAGTCGAACACGGCGAACAGGAGCAGCCGCTCCCAGGCGGGCGCCGCGCCGTGCGCGTCGGCGAGGCGTCGCTCGGAGCTCCAGATCGGCTGCGGCCCGGGCGCCCCCAGGCGGGTCCAGCGCTCGCTCGGGTCGGCGAACGGCGCGCCCTGGCCGCGGTAGCTCCCCGCCAGCCCGCCCCCCGTCGGCGCGAAGCGGCCGATCACGCTCATGGGCAGGCCGTCCGCCGGCGTGCGGCTGGGGAGGTTCGGCCCGCCCACCACCCAGCCCATGCGCGCCAGCTGGAGCGTGACCTCCACCCCCGCCCCCGCGTCGCGCGCGCGCCCCGTCCAGACCGTCGACACGGGGCGCCCCTGGTGGCGGAACGTGGTCAGCTCGACCTCGCGCACGAACGCGTAGTCGCTCCCGGTCCAGCGCAGCTCGACCCGCCCCGCGTAGTCGCCGCGCCCCGGCTCGTGCCCGCTCACCCCGTAGATCCCCGCGCGCGCCTGCCCGAAGGCGGGGCCCGCAGCGAGCAGCAGCGCAGCCGCCGCCCAGCACGCCGCCCGCCGCGCGCTCATCGCGCCGCCTCCTCGCCCGCGAGCAGCTCGCCGAGCGGCTCGCCCGCCGCCCGCAGGAACCGGAGGCGCGCGACGGGGTCCGCGCCGAGCGTGACGGTCCGCTCCAGCGCCTCGCCCGCCGCCACCTCGACCGCCAGCCGCCCCGCGCCCTCCCCGTCGGGCGCCAGCAGCACCACCTCGAGCGGGCCCGCCGGCAGCCGGGTGAGGCGCAGCTCGCCGCGCGCGTCGCTCACCCCGTCGAGCGGCGGCAGCGGGAGCGGCAGGCCCTCCGCGTCGAAGGCCAGCGCGACCGCCGCCGCGACCGGCTGGCCGAGCGCGTCCAACACCCTCAGCGTGAGGCGCGCCTCGGGCACCAGGACGATCGGGCCCTCGCCGAGCGCGGCCGGATCGACCCAGCACAGCGCCCGCCCGGGCGCCGAGATCAACAGCGCCAGCGGCCCGCTCGCGCGGGCGAGCGGGCCTTCGAGCCGCAGCGCGAACCGCCCGTCGCGCTCCAGCAGGTCGCCCGTGACGTAGGTCGCCGCCAGCGCACGCAGGGTGCGCGCCGCCTCGTCGCGGCGAAACAGCAGCGCCTCGGCCTCGGCCGGCGCCTGCGCGACCCGCCCCACCACCCACCCGGCCGGCTCCACGGCGCGCCGCGGCGCACCCCCCCCGGGGAGGTGCGCCGCGGTCGCCGCAGGTGCCGCGCTGCCGGCGGGCGCCCCCGACCCCGCGCCGCCGCAGCCCCACAGCGCGAGGGCCAACAAGCTCATTCCCCAGCGCGCCTGCATCGGTCACCTCCGCTGCGGAGTGCGGAGGCAAATCGGCGCGCGCGGCTAACTCCTGCGGCTGCCTC
>CAZMSZ010000086.1:3072-14362 GCA_964569055.1 uncultured Planctomycetota bacterium
CGCCCCCAGACCCTCGCCTGTCGGCCCTCGCCCCCGCGGAGCGGGCGGTGATCTCGGCGGCGCTGGCGCGCGGCTTCCTCCGACCCGAGAGCCTGACGCAGCTCCTCGGCCAGCTCGCGCCCGGCGAGCCGCTCCTGCCGCGCCTGGCGCGCGCCCTGCAGCCCGCGCAGCTCGAGGCGCTGCGCGCCGTGCACCAGCAGGCGCTCGGGTCCGTGGGCGACACCGAGGTCACCGCGCTCACGCCCCCGCCGAGCTCGCACGCCCGGCCCGACACCCACCGCACGGTCGCCCCCCTCGCCTGGCCCGATCCGCGGGCTGGGGCGCCGGTCGCGTTCGGGCCCTACGAGGTCGAGCGCGAGCTGGCGCGCGGCGGCATGGGCGTGGTCTACGTGGCCCGCCACCGCGAGCTGGGCCGGCGCGTGGCGCTCAAGGTCCAGCAGCTCGAGGACCCCGAGCTCAACGAGCGGTTCGCCGTCGAGGCCCAGGCCGCCGCGCGCCTGCGGCACCCCGGGATCGTGGGGATCCACGAGGTCGGACGCGCGGGCACCCGCGCCTGGCTCGCCATGGACCTGATCGAGGGGCGCTCGCTCAAGCAGCGCCTCGACGAGGGCGGCCCGCTCGCCCCGCGCGAGGCCGCGCGCATCACCGAGCGGCTCGCGCGCGCGGTCGCGTTCGCCCACGCCCGCAGCATCCTCCACCGCGACCTCAAGCCCCACAACGTCCTGCTCGGACCCGACGAGGAGCCCGTGCTCACCGACTTCGGGATCGCCAAGGACGTGAGCGAGGAGGGGAGCGCGCGCGGGCTGACCGTGACGGGGCAGGTGATCGGCACGCCCGCCTACATGTCGCCCGAGCAGGCGGAGGGCGACCTCGGCAAGCTCGACCGCCGCTCGGACGTGTACTCGCTCGGCGCCACGCTGTACCACATGCTCGTGGGCACCCCGCCCTTCGAGGGCAGCTCCCCCACGAACATCATCGTGCAGGTCCTCTCCAAGCCGCCCGTCTCGCCGTCGCGCCGGCAGGACGGGATCGACCGCGACATCGAGACGGTGTGCCTCAAGTGCCTGGAGAAGGAGCCCGAGCAGCGCTACGGCTCGGCCCTCGAGCTGGCCGACGACCTCGCGCGCTACCTGGCCGGGCAGCCGATCGTGGCGCGCCCGGTGAGCGCGGCCGAGCGGCTGTGGCGCCGCGCGCGCCGCAACACCGCGGTCGTGCTGGGCGTGGCCGCGCTCGCCCTCGCCACCACGGGCGTCCTCGCCGCGCTGACCGTGCGCACCAGCCACGCCCTCGAGCGCGCCGAGGCCGCGCAGGCCAAGGCCATGGCGAACGGCGAGGCGGCCGAGGCCGCCGCCGCCGAGGCGGCCTACGGGCTGGCCCGCGCCGAACAGGAGGAGGCGCGCGCCCGCGCGCTGGCGGAGCTCGAGCAGGGCTACACCCTGCTGGCGCTGGGGCGCGCCACGGCCGCGGGCGAGGCGTTCGCCCGCGTGCTCGAGCAGCTCGGGCCGCGAGCCGGCGCCGAGCCGACCGCCTTGCGAGCCGCGGCCATCCTCGGCGCGCGCGAGGCGGTGGCGCAGTTCGGGCTGCGCGGGGACCTCGCCATGCTCGAGCCGGGCGCGAGCTGCGCGGCGTTCTCGTGGGACGGCCAGCTCCTCGCCGTGGCCGGCGCCCGGCTCGAGCTGCGCGACCGCGCCGGGCGGACCCTCCGGCGCGCGATCGAGCTCCCGCCCGGGCACCGCGCCTACTCCTGCGCGTTCGGGCCCACCGGCGAGGTCGTCGCCGTCGCGAGCACGGTGAGTCGCGGAGACGTCCGGAGCTGCCGGCTCGCGCTCCACGCGGTCGCCTCGGGCGAGCTGCGCTGGGCGGTCGAGGTGCCCGAGCCGGCGCCCGCGTCGCGCCAGGCGCTCGCCTTCCTGCCCGGCGGCGACCGCCTGGTGTGGGCCTCGAACTGGCACCTCGAGCTGCGGAGCGTCGCGCGCGACGAGCTCCTGTGGCGGAGCTCGGCCCAGGACCGGCCCGGAGCGGAGCACTACGCCAGCAGCGTAGACGCGCTGGCGCTCGACCGCGAGGCGCGCTACCTCGGGGTCGGCTACGGCGACGGCACGATCGGGGTGTGGGAGCTCGAGCCGCGCACGCTGCGCGCTTCGCTGAACCTCGCGCGCGGCGGGGTGGTCGGGCTGGCGTTCACCCGGCCCGGCACGTTCAGCGAGGGGCTCGGGCTGCTGGCCGCCTGCGCGGGGAACGCCGAGGGGGGCGTAATCGCGTGCGACCTCGAGCACGGGGGGACGCGCGAGGTGGTGCGCCCGGCGGGCGTCCCCAGCGTGCTCCGCGTCAGCGCCAACGGGGCCGCGGCGGCCGTCGGCTACGCCGGCGGCGGGTTCGAGGTCGTGCACGCCAGCGGCGGGACGCTGCTCGCGCGCACCGGAGGCGGCGAGCTGTCGGACCTCGCGCTCGCGCCCGACCTCGCCGAGCTGATCGCGCTCGGCTCGCCGGCGGCCCGCGCCTGGAACCTGGCCCTGGCCCGCGGGGCGCCCGCCGCGCCGCGCGCCCCGCTGGCGCTGGGCGGGCCGGCGCCTCTCCTCGCCTATCGCGAGCGCCGCCGCGAGGGGTCCTTCGTGGTCGCCCGCCGGCTCGACGCCTTCCACGCCGAGCCCTCGTTCCAGACGCCGGCCGAGCGCGAGCCGTCGCGGGGTCTGGCGCTGTCGCCCGACGGGCGCCTGCTGGCGATCGCTCGCTCGGCCCCGCTCGCGCATCCCAATCGGCGAGCGCCCGGACGGGTCGAGCTGTGGGACGTCGCGCGCGGCACGCGCGTGCTCGACGAGGCGCAGGTCGAGGCCGCCCGGGTGGCCTTCCTGCCCGGGAGCCCCCCGCGCCTGCTCAGCGCGTCGGGCGTGTGGAACCTCGCGCAGCCCGACAGCGGGGCGGCGCCGATCGTGCTCCGCGGGCTCGACGGCTCGCCGCTCGCGACGCTGGCCTTCCACGTGGCGGACGTGCGCGGCCTGGCCTGCTCACCCGACAGCCGCTGGCTGGCCAGCGCCAGCGCGGACGGGACGGCGGCCCTGTGGGACCTGAGCGCGCCCAGCGGCGTGCTGCGCCCCACGACCGTGCTGCGGGTGGGGGACGTGGGGGTGGTCGCCCTCGACCCCGCGCCCCTCCGCGCCGCCGAGCGCGAGGCGGTCGACCCCTGGGACGGGGACGCAGCGCGGCGGCTCTGGACGCGGCTCGTCCACCCCGAGCAGGACCGCTACGTCCTCAGGCCGGCGGACGTGGCGCAGGGCGGCCTGCACGCCTGCGCGTTCTCGCCCGACGGGCGCCTGCTCGCGCTGGCCTCGGCCGACGGGGGCGTCCACCTGTGGGACCTCGCCCGAGGGCGCTCGGCGGGCGCGCTGCGCGGGCACCGCTCGGCCGTGGTGTTCTGCGGGTTCGCGGGCGAGCGACTCGCCACCGCCGGCGCCGACGGGCTGGTGCGCCTGTGGGACCTCGCCGACCTCGAGCGCGCGCGCATCGTCCGCACCGCCGACGCGGGGGCGCGGATCCGGGAGGGGGCGGTCAGCCCCGACGGCGCGGCGCTGGCCGCCACCACCGACACCGGCTGGGTGTGGGCCTGGGACCTGCGCCTCCCCGAGCTGCCGGGCCTGCTGGAGCACCCCTCGGCCACGGTGCAGCAGCACCTTCCGCGTCCGGCGCGCGAGCGGCGTTGACACGGCCGGGGAGAAGTGTCATTCTTTGTGTCGCACCGCGCGGCGCACCCGCGCCCGTCGGCTAGGACTGGAGGTGCTGCGATGTCCGTTGCCACCGTCACCATGGCTGCTGCCGCCCTCGTCCGTCGACCCGTGGCCCTGACCCTCGCTGGGGTCTCCTGCGCCTGAGCCCGAGCCCTAGCCAGCAGCTAGGCTCGCCGCCCGCACGCTGAGCTCCAGCCCCGTCAGGGGCGCGCCCCGTCGTTCTGCCGGGGAACGGGCCGCTGCCTCGGCAGCGGCCCCGTCGCCGCTCGAGGTCGCTCCCCCGTGAACGCGGCTGCGCTTCCCGCCCTCTGGCGGCGTGCGCGGCCCCGCGGCTCACCCCGAGCGCACCTCGGCCGCGGGTCGACCTCCATCCGCCCACCGCCCGCGCCGCGCTGCCGGCGCGCCCCTCGCGTCCGCGCCCTCGCGCGGCGCTCGCCCCTTCGTATCCATTCACTACAAACGAAATCCGCTCATGGAGCCAACCTTGATCACCCTCGACTCCCTCGGCTGGGACGCCGCCGCGTTCGCGACGCCCCAGCTCGCGCCGCCCGCCGCGGGCGGCGCAGGCCTCGACCCCGCGCGCGTGGTCGCCCACGACCGCGAGCGCTACCGCGTCCTGACCCCCGCCGGCGAGCTCCAGGCCGAGCTCGCCGGGCGCCTGCGCCACGAGGCGCAGGACCGCCTCGACCTCCCCGTGGTGGGCGACTGGGTGGCGATCGCCGCCCGGCCGGCCGAAGGGAGGGCCACGATCCACGGGCGCTCCCCCCGCCGCACCTTGTTGGTCCGCAAGGACGCGGGGCCGCAGACCCGGCCGCAGCCGCTAGCGGCCAACGTGGACGTGGTGCTGCTCGTGGTCGGCGCCGACCGCGACCTCAACCCGCGACGGATCGAGCGCTACCTGCAGGCGATCGCCGAGAGCGGGGCCGCGGCGGTGATCGTGCTCAACAAGATCGACGCGTGCCCCGACCCCGAGCTGGCGCTGAGCCTGGTGCGGGGGTCCGCGCCGGGGGTGGAGGTGCACCCGCTCAGCGCGCTGAGCGGGCTCGGCGTGGTGGAGGCGCTGGCCCCTCACCTCGCGCCGAGCCGGACCGCGGCGCTGATCGGCTCCTCGGGCGTGGGCAAGTCGACCGTCCTCAACCGGCTGGTCGGCGCGCCCGCCCAGGCCACCGGCGCGGTCCGCGCCGCCGACGGGCGGGGCCGCCACACCACGACCCGCCGCTCGCTGCTGCCGCTGCCGAGCGGGGCCCTGTTGATCGACACCCCCGGGCTGCGAGCGCTGCAGCCCTGGAGCGAGGGGGAGGGGCTCGACGAGGCGTTCCCCGAGATCGCCGCGCGGGCGTCGGCCTGCCGGTTCCGCGACTGCACGCACGAGCACGAGCCGGGCTGCGCCGTGGTGCAGGCGCTCGACGAGGGCGAGCTCGACGAGGCGCGCTACCTCGGGTTCGTGAAGCTCGGGCGCGAGCAGGAGCGCTTCGCCCGGCGCGCCAGCGCGCGGGCGCGCCAGGACGAGAAGCGGCGCAACCGCCGCCTGTCGCGCGAGGTGCGCCGCCGCCAGCGTGAGAAGTGGGGGGACTGATGGCCGCGTTCGCGACGCGGGCTCGCCCGCCGCCCGAGGAGACCCCGCTCCGAGGCTGTCGCATGGACGTGCCCGCGCCCGTACCCGTCCGGCGCACGCGCCGCCATGCCCCTCCGAGTAGCATGCGGCCTCATGGAGCCCACCAGCGACCCAGGCGCGATCGAACCGGTCGGCGAGCCGCGCGCTCCGTCGTCGGAGGCCGCGCCGACCAAGTCGTCGCCCACCCGGCGACTCGCCCGCCTGGCGCTGCTGCTGCTGGCGCTGCTCGCGGCGAGCGAGCTGCTCGGGCTCCGCGAGCGCATGGCCGACCCGGCGGCGCGCCGGGAGTCGATCGAGGCGCTGCGCGGGTTCATGCAGTCGGCGGGCGCGGCGGGCGCGCTCCTGTTCGTGGTCGCGTTCTGCGTGGGCGAGCTGCTGCACATTCCGGGGCTGGTGTTCGTCGCCACCGGGGTGCTGGCCTACGGCCGCTTGCAGGGCGGCGCGCTCGCCTTCGCGGCCGGCGTGCTCTCCATGACCCTCAGCTTCGTGATCGTGCGCGGGGTGAGCGGACAGGCGCTGGCCGAGATCGACAAGCCCTGGCTCAAGCGCGCCATGAGCTGGGTCGAGACGCGCCCGATCGTCACGGTCGCCGTCCTGCGCACGGTCCTGATCCTCTCGCCGCCCCTCAACTACGCGCTGGCGCTCTCGAGCATCCGCCTGCGCGACTACGTGGTCGGCTCCGCGCTCGGCCTGCTCCCGCCGCTCGTGCTCGCCGTGGTCGCGTTCGACTGGGTGGTGGCGCGCTTCTTGTAGCTACTTCGCCGCCCGCACCGTCAGGACCGAGCACGGCACCACGCGCAGCACCTTCTCGGCGGTGTTGGGGCGGAGCCACGACCCGATGCCCGTCCGGCCGGCCATGCCCATGAGCAGCACGTCGCAGCCGGTCTCGCGCGCGGCCTCCACGATCTCGACCGCCGGCTTGCCCTGCCGCTCCATGAACTCGTGGTCGATCGCGTGCAGGTCGAGCGCGTGCGCCGCCTGCTCGAGCTTGGGGCGGGCGGCGGCCGCGGCGTCGGCCCCGCGCGGGACCACGCTCAGGATCACCAGGCGGGCCACGAACGTCCGCGCCAGGAACGTGGCCGTCCCGAGCGCCTCGCGGGCGGGGTCCGAGGCGTCCACGGCGCACAGCAAGGTGCGCAGGTCGCGGTGGACCTCGCCCGGACGGACCAGCCACACCGGCTGCGTCGCCTCGCGCGCGACGCGCTCGGCCACGCTGCCGAGCAGCACCCGGTCGAGGGTGGTCTTGGTGCCGGCGCCGAGCACGATCAGGTCGGCGTCGAGCTGCCCGGCGGCCGCGAGCAGCACGTCGGCGGCCGCGCCGCTGCGGATCAGCCGCGCGGGCGCCACGCTCGCCCCCTGCGCCGCGGCGTGGGCGGCGAGCGCGTCGCTGATCTGCTGCGCGTCGTAGGCCCCGGCCGCGAACTCGGGCGTGCCCTCGTCGGCCTCGACGGCGCAGACGAGGTGCAGCGTGGCGCCGAAGGTGCGCCCGATCAGGCACGCCTCGCGCAGCGCGTCCTCCGCCGCCGCCCCGTCGTCGATCCCGACCAGGATGTTCTCGAGCCGCTTCATGGGCCATCTCCCGCCGCGCGCCGCGCGCTCCGCCCGCCCGGACTCCTCGGCGATTATCGCCGCCCGGTGCGAAGGGCGGCTCACGCCTCGGCGGGGGGCGCCTCCAGCACGCGCTGGATCACCAGCGGACGGGCGCAGCTCCGGAGCACCTTCTCGGCGACCGAGCCGAACAGCCAGCGCTCCACGCCGCTCCAGCCGTGGGTCGTCATCATGACCAGCGAGGTGTCCTCGGCGGCGGCGAGCACCTCGTCGGCCGGGTCGCCGCGCACGAGCCGGCGCGTGGTCGCGACCCCGGCCGCCTCGAGCTGCGCGGCGGCCGCGCTCAGGGCGGCCTCGGGGTCCCGCGCCGGCGCCGCCGCGCCGTCTTGGGTCACGTGGAGCAGCGTCACCTCGGCGCTGAACGCCCCCGCGAAGCGGGCGACCAGCGGCACGATCGCGGCCGCGCGGGCCGAGCCGTCGAGCGGGAGCAGGATCCGCGGGAAGCCGGGGTCGGGGTCGTCGTAGCCGCGCGGGTTGCTCAGGAACAGCGGCACCGGACAGCCGCGCAGCACGCGCTCGGCCACGCTGCCGCGCAGCCAGCGCCAGGGCCCGCTCCGGCCGTGGGTCGCCATCACCACCAGCGAGGGGCGCTCCTCGGCCGCCACCTGCAGGATCTCGGCCGCCGGGTCGCCGCTCCGCAGCACGATCCGCGCGCTCGTCCCCTCGCTGCCGAGCAGGCGCGCGATCCGCTGCAGGTAGCGGCGCGCCTCCTCGATCGCCTCGACGACCTCGCTGGGGACGACCCGCAGCAGGATCACCTCGACCGCCGACGCGTCCAGCAGCCGACCCACGTGCTCCAGGATCCGCTCGGCGAGCTCCGACCCGTCGAGCGGGACGAGGATGCTCCGGACCACCGCGCCCTCCCGCGCGACCCGCGCCGCGCTCGCCGGCACGATACCGCGCGGATCCACCGGGCGGGACGTCCGCCGCTCCGTGCCCTCGCCCCTCGCCCTTGCCCGGGCTCGGGCAAGCGAGTCGAGCTCGGCAGCGACAGCTGTTCCGGGTCGGAATCGGACTCGGAATCGGAAGCGGAATCGGAATCGGAATCGGAATCGGAATCGGAATCGGAGGCTGTCGCTTGCGACGCCCACTCCTCTATGAAGCCGGGCAAGGGCAAGGGCACGGAGGCTGTCGCGCAAGGGCAGCCGTTTGATTCACGGCCCGCCCGGGTGTATGGGATGGGTGCGGCAGCGACAGGAGGGCGGCATGGAGCGCGAACGGCGGAGCGAGCCCCGGGTGCGGGCGATCGACCTGGTCAACGTGGCGGAGTTCACGGAGGCTGGCCTCAACACCGAGCTCACGATCGGGCGCACGCTCGACCTCAGCCACGAGGGCATGCGGGTCGAGCTGAACCACGCCCCGCCGCTGCGGGCCGTGATCGCGCTCGAGCTGGCGCTCGGCGAGACGGTGCTCGCGCTCCAGGCGCGGGTCCGCTCGGTGACCGAGGTCGACGACGCGACCTGCGCCGTCGGCCTGCAGTTCGTCGACGTCACGCCCGAGCAGTGGGAGGACCTCGACGCGCACCTGCAGCTGCGAGGCTGAGCGGGCGCGGGGGCGCGCTCAGCGCGTCCCCGTCGGCGCCGGCTCGGCGCCGCTCGCCTCCTCCTCCGGCGGCGCGGGCCGGGCCAGCAGCTCGATCCGGAGGGTCACGCGGTCCTCGACCTTGAGCGCGCCGAAGAAGGCGCTGTAGGGCTCGTAGCCGTACTCGCTCTGCCGGATCGCGAACTCGGCCACCCCGCGGACCGCGTCGCCGTCCTCCCGCAGCTTGACCGGGACCTTCACGTCGCGCGTCTCGCCGCGCACGGTCAGCTTGCCGAGCAGCTGCAGCCTGCCGTCGGTGCCCGGCCGGGCGCCGGCGCTCACGAACCGGATCGTGGGGAACTGCTCGACGGCGAGCTGGTCCTCGCCCTTGAGCGTCTCCTCGACCTCGGCGCGGTCCTCCTCGTCGAGGTCGTTGTCCATCTTGTACTTCTTGACCAGCTCGGGCCGATCGGCCTGCAGCGCGCGCGCGTCGGCGACCACGTCGACCGCGAGGGTCAGCGGCGCCGCCGGGTCGTAGGTCACGGTGCCCGAGAAGATCGGCGCGCTGATCACGTGGTCGTGCGCGAACCGGGCCGCGACGCCGTCGCGGTACACGAACGCGACCAGCTCGCTCCGCTCGCGGTCGATCCGGTAGCGGCCGGGCTCGGCCCGCGCCGTCGCGACCACCAACCCGGCCAGCGCCACCGCCAGGCCCAGCGTGGACGTCGAGGACCCGAGGCTCCGCATGCGACCTCCTCGCGCGGGCTCCGCGCCCCTCCAGCCTACGCCTCGGGCGCGACCTCCGCCGGAGGAGAGCCCTCGCCTCCCTCGGGCGAGGGGCGCCCGTCGCCGCGCGCCCGCGCCCCGGCCCGCTCGAGGCGCCGCTCCAGCGAGGCCGCCCGCTTGCGCTGGTACTCGAGCGCGACCCGCGCCTCCGCGGCCTCGCGCCGCACGGCCTCGAGGTCGGGCGTCTCGTCGAGGATCGCCTGCAGCTCGGCCTGCTTGCCGCGCGCGCGGCGCAGCGCGTCCTGCGCCTCGGCGAGGTCGTCCTCGAGCTGCTGCTGGCGCTCGCGCTGCGCCTCCCGCTCGCGCTCGAGCGCCCCCGCCAGCGCGCGCGCGTCGGCGAGGGCGTTGGTCAGGCTGCGCACCTCCTGCTGCACCCAGCGCGCGCCGATCTGCCGGTCGTCGACCGCCGCCTGGATCGCGTCGAGGTCGGGGCGCAGGCTGGCCACCCCCGTCCAGGCCTGCTTGAGCGCCTCCTGCGCCAGCAGCATGTCGCCGTAGACCGGGTTGGCCTCGGCCTGACGCGCGCGCTCCTCGGGCGAGCCTCCGGGGATCGAGAGCGTGCCGATCCAGCGCGCCAGCCGCAGCACGCGGCGGGCGGCCTTCAGCTCCTCCTCCAGCGCGTGGAGCGCCTCGCGCCCCTTGGCCAACGCCGCGTGCACCGTGACGCGCTCGTCGAGCAGGGTCGCCGCCGCCGCCTTGACCCCCTCCTCGTCGGCGCGGTGGGCGCGGAGCGCGGCGTCGGCGGCGTAGGCCTCGTGGCGCGCCTCGGCCAGGGCCGCGCGGAGGTAGCGCACCTCGGCCTCGAGCCGCACGGTCATGCCCTGCCCGGCCGCCACGTGCGCGAGCGCCACCTCCAGCTCGCCCTCCAGGCGCGCGGCGGTCGCCTCGCGCGCCGCGAGCGCGTGCCCGCGCACGTCGAGGTCGTCGGCGAGCGCGCCCGCTCCCGCCCGCGCCTCGGCCAGCGCGCGGCGCAGGGCCAGCCGCTCGCGCTCGAGCGCCCGCGCCCGCTCGAGTGCCCGCGCCTCGGCGGCGCGCGCCCGCGCCAGCGCGTCGCCCTGCACCGCGGCGCTGGCGAGGGCCTCGGCCCGCTCGAGCTCCACGCGCGACAGCTCGGCCTCGGCCGCGTCCGCGCGCGCCTCGGCGCGCGCGAGCGCGCCCGCGAGCTGCGCGCCGCGCCCCTCGAGCTCGGCGCTGTGCGCGGCGAAGGCGCGCTGCGAGGCGGCGAGCTGCCGCTCCAGCTCGGCCACCCGCGCGCGCTCGCGCTCGAGCGCCTCCTGGTAGCCCGCGAGCACCTCGTCGAGCTCGGCCCGCGCGCCCTGCGCGGCGCGCTCGGCGCGGACCGCGTCGGCCGCCGACCCGAACAGCGGCTCGTGGCCCAGCTCGCGCGCGCGCCGGCGCTCCGCGCCGGGCCTCGTCGCGCCGCCGCGGCCTGGGGCGAGCGGCGGGAGCGCGGCGCGGGCTGCCTCCAGCGCGTCGCGCACGGCGGCCTCGCGGGCGCGCGCCAGCTCGAGCTCGCGCTCCTTGGCGGCGAGCGCCGCGCGCACCTCGCTCAGCGCCGCCTCGTCGCGCGCGCCCGTGACTCGCCCGGCCTCGAGCAGCGCCGCCGCGGCCTCGCCGGCCCGGAGCGCGCGCTCGGCGCGCTCGCGCAGGCGCTCGACCAGCCCGGCCTGGACCGCCTCGGGGCGGGCCCCGCCCTCGAGCGCGAGCAGCAGGCTCTCCACCTCCTCGAGGCGGGCCGTCCGCGCGAGCGCGGCTTGGGCGTCCGCCTCGAGCGCGCCGCGCTCGGGCGCGTCGAGCCGCGGGGCGAGCGCCAGGATCGCGGCCAGCTCACCCGGAGGCGGTGCGTCGCCCTCGCCGGCGAGCGGGCTCGCCGACTCGACGGAGGCGCCAGACGGCCACTCGAGCTCGAGCGCCTCCAGCCGCCGACGCAGCCGATCGAGCGGCTCGGCCACGGGCGGGGCGGCGGGGCCGAGCCGCACCCGCTCGAGCTCGAGCCGCAGCCGCCGCACGCGGTCGCGCCAGCTCGGCCGCCCCTCGG
>CAZMSZ010000086.1:14462-22698 GCA_964569055.1 uncultured Planctomycetota bacterium
CCCGTCGACCCCCCCTCACCGCAGGAACGGATTGTCGCGCCGCTCCGCGCCGATCGTCGTCTCGGGCCCGTGCCCCGGGATCACGCGGGTCGCGTCCTCGAGCGTGAACAGCCGCTCGCGGATCGAGGCCTGCAGCTGCTCCCAGCTCCCGCCCGGGAAGTCGGTCCGGCCGACGCCCATCTGGAACAGCGTGTCGCCCGAGAGCAGCAGCATGCCGTCGGGCGTCTGGACCGAGAAGCACACGCTCCCGGGGGTGTGCCCCGGGGTGTGGATCACGAGCGAGGCGGCCGCGCCGAAGGGGATCGTCTGCCCGTCCTCGAGCGGGTCGTCGATCGTGGGTCCCGGACCGAGGTCGAGCGGGATGCCGACCAGCTCCCCCTGCCGCGCGAAGTGCTCGACCAAGAACTGGTCGCCCGGGTGGAGCCACGCCGAGGCCCCGGTCTTGACCCGCAGCGCCTCGGTCCCGGCGCAGTGGTCGAAGTGGGCGTGGGTGTGCACGATCGCCGCCACCTTCAGCTCGTGGCGCGCGAGCACCGCGAGGAGGTCCTCGACGTCGCCCCCCGGGTCGACCACGATCGCCTGGCGGGTCTTGGGGCAGCCCAGGATCGTGCAGTTGCACTGGAGCAGCCCGACGGGCTGGGTATGGACGATCACACGAGCCTCCGAGACCATGCTACAAAAGGACTTGAGCGCGGAGGGCGGTCACGGTCGAGCCAGCCGTACCCGACCCGCCGGAGGCGGATGGTAAGGGTTTGGTGGGCCGCTTGGGTCCGCTCGTGAGGTCGAAGCCATGTACGCGATCATTTCGGACCTGCACTCGAACATCGAGGCCGTCAGCGTCGTGTTCGAGGACATCGAGTCGCTCGGGATCACCGACATCATCTGCCTGGGCGACGTGGTCGGCTACGGCCCGAGCGCCCTCGAGTGCGTGGACCTCGTCATGCAGAAGTGCCGCGTGACGCTCAAGGGGAACCACGACGAGGCCCTGGTCCACGGGGCTTACGCCTTCAACCTGCGCGCGCAGAAGGCGATCGAGTGGACGCGCGATCAGCTCAAGCCGGGCTTCTTCTCGGGGGCGGCCGTCCGCCGGCGCTGGGACTTCCTGACCAACCTGCCGCTGCGCCACGAGGAGGGGCCGAACCTCTACATCCACGGCTCCCCGCGCGACCCCACCAACGAGTACATCCTCGCCACCGAGATCGGGTTCGGCCCGACCGAGAAGTTCGAGGAGATCTTCTCCCAGTTCGAGAAGTTCCTGTTCGTCGGCCACACCCACATGCCGTGCGTGATCACCGACCAGTACGAGACCAAGACCTCGGCCGAGCTCGACAACAAGTACACCTTCCCCCACATGGCCGAGAAGCAGGTGATCGTCAACGTCGGCTCGGTGGGCCAGCCGCGCGACCGCGACAACCGCGCCTGCTACGTGGTGGTCGACGGCGACACGATCACCTGGCGCCGGGTCGAGTACGACATCGAGAAGACGGTCGCCCGCATGGAGCAGATCGCCCAGCTCGACGCGGCGCTCGCCGCCCGCCTCAAGGAAGGGATCTAGCGGCTCGAGCCGCTCGAGCTCGCACGTCTCGCCGCGGCCCCCCACCTGGGGGGCCGCGCCCGTTTCCGGGCTGCTGTCGTGTCGGGGCACGGGCGCGGGCACGGGCGCGGGCACGGGCACGGGCACGGGCACGAGGCTCAATGCGACAGGAGAGCCTTCACGGCTCGAGGCGACCCGGGGACGCGCTTGCAGGGTCGGCGGAACGTGCTAGAGTCGCAGCGGTGAACCTCGGCGTAAGCCGAGTTACACGGCAGACTTCCGGCTAGCGAGCTACCCCAGAGAGCTCCCTTGACCCATGGTTCTGGGGCGAACCCCGTGAGCGGACAAGCGCTGGACGAGCCGAACCTGCATCTCGGCCTGTTGGCGATCCGCAACGAGTTCGTCAACCTCTCCGAGCTCAAGCACTGCCTCGACGTCCGGCGGAAGATCCACGCCAAGTCGGGTCAGGTGCACGACCTCGGCGAGGTCCTCGTCCAGCAGCGCTACCTCACCCCGCAGGACCTCGAGTACCTCCACATGCTCGAGGGCGCGCAGCCGCCCGAGGCCCCGATCGACATCGCGGCGATCGAGTCCGAGTTCGAGCAGCACGTGGCCGAGCTCAAGCCCGGCTGCCAGTTCGGCGACTACACGATCGACGAGGAGCTCGGGCGCGGCGGCATGGGCATCGTGTTCCGCGCCACCAACAAGCAGAAGGACGACCAGCGCTGCGCGCTCAAGATCCTGATCGGCGGCAAGGACGCCACCGTCCGCGACATCGAGCGCTTCAAGAAGGAAGCCACGGTCATGGCGCCGCTGGTCCACCCCGGGATCGTGAAGATCTACGAGGTCGGCCGCCACAAGGGCCTCGACTTCATCGCCATGGAGTACGTCGATGGCGTGTCGCTCAAGGAGGTCGTGGGCGAGAAGGCGCTCGGCGCCGACATCTCGCTGATGGCGATCCGCTCCGCCGCCGAGGCGGTGGGCTTCATGCACTCGCACGGGATCATCCACCGCGACATCAAGCCCGAGAACGTGATGCTCCGCGCCTCCGACGGGAGCTCGGTGCTGATGGACTTCGGCCTCGCGGGCTGGGACAAGATCGAGATCCTGGCGGGGCGCGGCTCGATCGGGACGCCGATGTACCAGCCGCCCGAGCAGGCGGACGTCGGCGGGCCGTTCGGCAAGATCTCGCCCGCCTCCGACGTGTACGGCCTGGGGGCGACGCTCTACTACCTCCTCACCGCGCGCCACCCGTTCCTCGGGCGCAGCGTCAAGGAGGTCCGCGACAAGATCAAGTCGCAGCCCCCCGACCCGATCCGCGCGATCAACCCCGCCGTCCCGCCCACGGCCGAGGCGCTCTGCCTGCGCTGCCTCAAGAAGCGCCAGGAGGAGCGGTTCCAGAGCCCCAAGGAGCTGGTCGAGCAGCTCGACAACGTGCTCGGCCTGCTGTGCTCACAGAACGGCGGCGAGGCGAAGGCGCGCGGGCGGCTCATGCGGCGGATCTCCGCCGCCGCCCGCCGCCGCGGGGGGGCGACCGGGAAGGGCGCCGCCAGCCCCACCAAGAGCCCGGCGGCCAAGACGCCGGGCAAGACCAAGGGCCGCACGGCCAAGGCGGCCTCCGCCCGCAACGCGACGCGCTCGTCGGTCGGCAAGGTCCCGTCCAAGCTCGCCTCCGGCAAGGGGCGCATCCCGCGCCGCAGCCAGGTGTCGGACACCGGCCCCGCTGACGGCGGGCCCGCGCCCGGCGTGGTGATCGGCTTGATCGCCGCGGCCCTGCTCGGGATCGTGCTCGCGGCCGTCGCGATCCTCCGCTAGCGGCGCGCGAAGGCGCACTTGAACAGCTCCACCGCGCCGAACACCAGGGCGCCGGCGGCGGAGAACGCGAGCCACCACGCCCAGTGCAGCGGCGCGGTGTGGAACAGGCGGTTCATGACGGGCAGGTAGGTCCAGGCGAGCTGCACCAGCAGCATGATCGACGCCCCCGCCCACAGCCACCGGTTCGAGAACAGGCCGATCCGCCACACGGGGTGGGTCAGGCTGCGGCACGCGAATAGGTAGGCGACCTCGAGCACGACCACGGTGTTGGCCGCGATCGTCCGCGCCTCGTCCACCCGCTCGGGCGCGTGGCGGAGCGAGGCTTCGAACAGCCCGAAGGCCGCCGCGGCGATCAGCACGGACACCAGCGCCACCCGCGCCAGCACCCAGCGCTCGAGCAGCGGCGCCTCGACCGGCCGCGGCGGGCGGTCCATGACCCCGGGCTCCTTGGGCTCGAACACCAGCGTCGTGCCGAGGAGGACCGAGGTCGCCATGTTCACCCACAGGATCTGGACCGGCAGGATCGGCAGCGTCGCGCCCGCGACCACCGCCGCCAGGATCACCAGCCCCTCGCCGCCGTTGGTCGGGAGGGCCCAGGCCACGAACTTGACCAGGTTGTCGTAGACGCGCCGCCCCTCCTCGACCGCCGCCTCGATCGTGGCGAAGTCGTCGTCGGTCAGCACCATGGCCGCCGCCCCGCGCGCCACGTCGGTGCCGCCCTTGCCCATGGCCACCCCGATGTCGGCCTGCTCGAGCGCCGGCGCGTCGTTGACCCCGTCCCCCGTCATGGCGACCACGTGACCGCGCCGCTGCAGCGCCTCCACCAGCGCCAGCTTCTGATCGGGCGCTACCCGCGCGAACACGGCCACCCGCTCGGCGGTCTCGCCGAGCGCCTCGGCCTCGAGCGACGCGAGGTCGCGCCCGGCCACCGCGGTCAGCCTGCCGTCGGGCTCGCGCGCGCCCTCGAGCCCGAGCTCGGCCGCGATCGCGGCGGCGGTGATCGCGTGATCGCCCGTGATCATCTTCACGGCCACGCCGGCCCGCCGGCAGGTCTCGATCGCGTGGCGCGCCGCGGGCCGCGCCGGGTCGATCATGCCGACCACGCCCAGGAACGTCAGCTCGCGGACGTCCTCGTGCTCGACCCGGGTGCGCTCCGCCGGGAGCGCGCGCCGCGCCAGCCCCAGCACGCGCAAGCCCCGCGCCGCGAGCGCGGCGACCTCGCCCTGGATCGCGGCCGCGTCGAGCGGCGCCCGCTCGCCGCCGGGGCCGAGCGCGTCGACGGACCGCGCGAGCAGGACGTCGGTCGAGCCCTTCACGTAGAGCACGGGGCGCTCGCCGCTCCGGTGCAGCGTCGCCATGTACATGTGCTCGGACTCGAACGGCAGCTCGTCGAGGCGCGGCCAGGCGGCCAGCGCCTCGGGCCCGAGCCCCGCCTTCTCGCCGAGCACGACCAGCGCCGCCTCGGTGGGGTCGCCCTCCACCGTGGCCACGCCCGCCGCGTCGCGCCGCACGCGGGTGTCCTGGCACAGCGCCCCGCAGCGCGCGCACTCGACCAGCGCGGGGTGGCGCTCGGGCGCGACGACCGCGCCGCCCGCGCTGAACCCGCCGCTCGGCGCGTAGCCGACGCCGCTCACCTCGAACCGCTCGCCCGCGGTCCACACCCGGGTGACCGTCATTTGGTTCTCGGTCAGCGTGCCGGTCTTGTCGGAGCAGATCACGGTCGTGCTGCCGAGGGTCTCGACCGCGGGCAAGCGGCGCACGATCGCCCCGCGCCGGGCCATCTGCGAGACGCCGACGGCGAGCACGATCGTGACCGCGGCGGGGAGCCCTTCGGGGACGGCGCCGACCGCGAACGCCACCGCGGCGCTGAACGTGTCCCCGAGCGCTCGCCCGCGCGCGACCTCGAGCGCGAACATCAGCGCGGCGGTGCCGAGCACGACCCACACCAGCAGGCGCGACAGCCCGGCGAGGCGGCGCGTGAGCGGCGTCGTCATCTCGGGCACCGCCGCCAGCATGCCGGCGATCCGCCCCGCCTCGGTCGCGTCGCCGACCGCGACCACCACGCCCTGCGCCTGCCCGTAGGTGACGGCCGTCCCGGCGAAGGCGAGGTTCGTCCGGTCGCCGAGCGCGGTGTCGGCCGGGAGGCGCCCCGGGGTCTTGCGCACCGGGACCGACTCGCCGGTGAGGGCGGCCTCCTCGACCTGGAGGTCGCGCGCCGCGAGCAGGTACAGGTCGGCCGGGACGGCGTCGCCCGAGCGCAGGGTGACCAGGTCGCCGACCACGAGCTGCTCCCCCGGCAGGCGGCGCTCCTCGCCGCCGCGGCGCACCGTCGCGAGCGCGACCACCAGCGCGTCGAGCGCCGCGATCGCGCTCTCCGCCCGCCGCTCCTGGAAGAACCCGATCAGGGCGTTGACCACGACCACGGCCCCGATCACGGCGGCGTCGACCTCCTCGCCCAGCAGGAAGGAGACGACCGCCGCCACCACCAGCAACGCGATCAGCGGGTCCACGAACTGCGCGGCGAGGTGTCGGAGCGCCGAGGGGCCCCGCCGGGGCCGGAGGCGGTTGGGTCCATCGCGGCGCAGCCGGCGCGCCGCCTCCGCCTCGTCGAGGCCGGCGGGGCTGCCCTCCACCGCCGCGAGCGCCTCCTCGGGGGTGAGGGCGTGCCAGCTCCGGCTCACGACCGGTGCGGCGGCGGCCCGAGCGCGCGCGCCACGCGGCGCACGCCCTCGGCGAGGGCGTCGAGCTCGGTCGCGGTGAAGCACAGCCGGGCGAAGAGAGCGAAGCTCGCGCCGAACGCCGCGCCGGGGGCCAGCGACACGCCCGCCTCGAGGCAGCGCCGCAGCAGCGCGAGGACGGCCGCCTCGTCGGGGCAGCGCTCGCGCAGGTCCAAGAACACGAACGTGCCCGCCGCGGGCGGCGCCACCGCCAGGTCCGCGAGCCCGGCCTCGTCCAACAGGGCGAGCGTCCGCTCGGCGCCCCGCCGCGCGGCCTCCTGGCGGCGGGCGCGCTCGGCCGGCGCGTCGGGGTCGCGCAGCGCGGCGAGCGCCATGCGCTGGGCGAGGGTCCCGGCGTGGTAGGTCGAGTGGGTCAGCGCGCGCGGGATCAGGTCGACCGCGGCGGGCGGCGCCGCGAGCAGGCCGACCCGCTGCCCCGCCAGGCCGAGGCTCTTGGAGAACGAGGTCACGGCGAAGGTCCGCGCCGCGGCGGCCGCGGGGAGCGCGAGGCGCGCGGGCTGCGCCAGCGGCTGGAGCGGGAAGTCGGCGTACACGGCGTCGTACAGGAGCCACAGGTCGTGCCGCTCGGCCACGGCGCGGATCGCGGCGAGGTGCGCGGGGCCGTACACGAAGCCGACCGGGTTGTTGGGGTCGCACAGGTAGAGGGCCGCCGTGCGCGGGGTGAGCGCGGCCTCGAGGCGGGCCTCGAGCAGCGCCGCGTCGGCCGGGAGCAGGCCCGAGGCGTCGACGTCCACCTCGACCGGCACGCAGCCCCGCCGCTGCAGGATCCCCAGGATCAGCGGCCAGGAGGGGGTGCACACCAGCACCTCGTCGCCCGGGTCGAGGACGGCGCTGATCGCCACGTCGAGCGCGCCGGTGGCGCCCGGCGTCACGAACACCTGCTCGACGGGGACCGCGAGCCCGAGCCGGGCGAGGTCCTCGGCGCCGGCCGCGCGCAGCTCGGGGTCGCCCGCGACCGGGCCGTAGCGATGCAGCGCGAGGTCGTCGAGGTCGATCCGCCGCGCGGGCAGCGGCGGGAGCAGGGCGGTGTCGCCGAGGTGCAGCGGCACGAACCCCGGGTCGCGCTGGCGGCGCGCCAGCTCGCTCGCGAACGCGGCGAACGTCGAGGCGCGCAGCGCCTCGGTGTGACGGGAGCGGGCGGGGAAGCGCGGCATGCGCCGTCAGCTCGCCGCGGCGCCGCCCGGCGAGGGCTCGGGGCTCGCCGCGGGGGCGGCGGCTTGGTCCGCGGGCTCGCCCGCCGGGGGCGGCGCGTCGGGGTCGGTCAGCCCGAGCGGCTCGAACGCGTAGGGGTTGGCCATGTAGCGGCGCACGAACCGCACGATCCGCCCGATCTTGTTGCCGTCGAGCATGCGGTGGTCGAACGTGGCCGAGCAGGTGATCACCGGGCGCACCTCGACCGCGTCCCCGACCGCCCACGGCTGCTTCTCGACCTGCCCGACCAGCACGATGAACGGCACGCGCGAGGGCGGCACGAGCGGCGCGTAGGCCACGTCGATCCCGAACTTCGAGACGTTGGTCACCATCACGGTGCCGAACGGCTCGGGGCGCGCGCCCAGGAAGGTGGGCGTGATCCCGAGGTTGTACTCCATGAACAGGAAGAAGCTCAGCAGCGGCCGCAGCATCCAGGACGGCATCTGGCCGAGGCAGCCCTTCTGGGTCTTCTCGTACTGCTCGTCCTTGCCGCCGCGCAGCTTCTCGGCCCGGTCGCGCAGCGTCTGCGCGACCTCCACGATCGTCTTGCGCCCGGTGTCGGGGACGACCACGCCGGAGAGGTCCTTGCCGTCCTCCATGTCGACCTGGAAGTAGACGTCGACCGTGTCCTTGAGGTAGGCCTGGCCCCAGATGATCTTGCCGTTCCCCTCGGGCACCTCGTGCAGCGCCAGCGCCACCGCCCGCCCCATGAGCTGGCCGATCGCGGGGTAGACCCCGAACTTCGCCTTGACGTCGTCCTGGAACTTGCGCGCCTTGGTCACGTCCATCTGGACGTGCCCGTAGATCACGCCGTCGCGCGGCGCGTCCCAGAACGCCATCGCGAACTTGCGGAACCCTCGTTCGGGCGAGCGGCGGTACTTGCCGGCCACGGCCACCTCCTGCGCGGCGGAATATAGCGCGCGAGGTGGGGGAGGGGTGCGCGGTGGGGTTTGAGGCC
>CAZMSZ010000087.1:0-22578 GCA_964569055.1 uncultured Planctomycetota bacterium
TGATCGCCCGCATCCTCCCCCACCCCACCGCGCGCACCCGCGACCTCCTCGTCGTCGACCTCGCCGACGAGCGGCTCCACGCGGCCATCGTGCGCGCGGGCGCGCGCGACGAGGTCGCCGCCACGGCGGACGTGGAGCGGACCGCGGACCTGGCGCAGGACCTCGCCTCCGCGCTCGCGACCCTGCGCGCCGGGGGGGCGCGCGTCCCGGCTCACGCGGCGGCGCTCACCGACGCGGCCACCGCGGTGTGCCTCGACGTGCCGCCCACCGCGGAGCTGCCGGCCGACCGCGTCGAAGGGCTGGTGCGCTGGGAGCTCGAGCCGCTCGTGCCCTCCGCGGGGCCCGAGGGCCTGGCCTGCGGCTGGGCGGCGGGCGCGGCCGCGGCGCGGACGCCCGGGCCGCTCCTGGCCTGTGGGCTCGCGGCGCGCGACCGCGCCGCGCTGGCCGACGCCTTTCGCCGCGCGGGGCTGCACTTGATCGGGGTCTACCCGCGCCTGGGCTGCGCCGCGGCGCTGGCGCCGGCCGACGCGCCGGCGCGCGCGGTGGTGGCGGAGCTCGCGCCCGACCGGGTCGGGCTGGCCTGGCTCGAGGGCGGGCGCGTGACCCGGCTGAGCGTGACCCGCGCCGCGGGCGACGCGGCCCTCGCCGACGCGGTGCTCGCCGCCGCGCCCGACGACGTGCCGCTGCTCGTGGTCGGGACCGCGCCCGACGCCGTCCGCGCGGCGCTCGAGGCCACGCGCTCCGCGGTCACCTTCCTCCCCTGCGCCGGACCGGCCAGCCTGCTCGGCGCGGCCCGCCACGCGCTCGCGCTGGCCGGGAGCGAGCGGGTGGCCGGCGTGCCCGGCCACCCCCCGGCGCCGCCGCTCCTCGCGCGCGGCGCGGTCCGCGCCGGTTTGGTGGGCGCGCTGCTGCTCCTGGTCGTCGTCGGGGCGGACGTGGCGCTCGGCAGCCGCGCGCGCCACCTCGCCGAGCAGGTCGCGGTCCGCGAAGGAGAGGCCCGCGGCGCGCGGGTGGCCGCGGCGACCGCCGCCGAGCTGGTTCGCGAGCGCGACGCCGCGGCGCAGGAGGTCGCCGGGTTGCGCGCCGCCGCCGAGCGGACCGCCGCGCGCGAGCGGCGCGCGAGCGAGCTGGTGGCGCTGCTCGACGCCCTGGCCGCCGCGCCCGCGGGCGTGGTGCTCGAGCGCTTCGAGGACCGCACCGCCGGCCCCGGCGGGCGCGCCGAGCTCACCGTGCGAGGCGAAGCGCTCGACCCGGGCGCCGCCCAAGCCTTCCTGCGCGACCTGGCCGCCGCGCTGGCGCCGCGCGGGCTGACCCTGGTCGAGCGGCAGGTCGTGCGCGCGCCGAGCACGCGGTTCGGGGTGGACGGGTTCCGGTTCGAGGCTCGCCTCGCGGGCGCTGCGCCGGCCAAAGCCGGGGGGCGGCGCCGGTGAGCCTCGATCCGCGCCGCCGCGTGCTGTACGGCGTCCTGGCGGTCGGGCTCGCGCTCGGCGCCTGGGCCCACCTGCGGGCGCTCCCCGCGATCAAGCGGGCGCGCGAGCTGCGCGAGCGCCTGGCCGCGCCGCCGCCGGCCGAGCCCGCGACGACCCCGGCCGCCCTCGAGGCCGAGCTGGCGCGCCTGCGCGCCGACGTCGCCGCCCTGCGCTCCACGACGTCTCCGGGCGCGCTCGCGGCCGGGCCCGAGCTCGAGGTCGCGCTCGCGGGGCTCGCCGCGCGCGCCGGCCTGGCGGTCGATCGGTTCGAGACCCACGCCTCGCCGGCGCCCCCGCAGCAGCGCGGAGGGGCGCCCGCGGCCGCCCCGAGCGCGCCGGCCGCGGCCAGCCGCAAGATCATCCTGCGCGGCGACTTCTTCGGGCTGCGCGCGTTCCTGGCCGAGCTCGCCGCCGCGCCGCGCGGGCTCGCGATCGCCGCGCTGGCGGTCGAGCTCGACCCCGCGCCGCGCGACCCCGCGCGACCGCTGTCGATTCAGCTCGAGGTGGCGCCGTGAAGCCGCGCGCGCGCGCGCTCGCCGGGGGGGACACCCTCCCGCCGTCCGACCCGGCCGCGCGGGCCCGCCTCGACGCGCTGCTGCGCGCGGTGTGCGCGCTCGGCGCCTCGGACCTGCACCTCACGGCCGGCGAGCCGCCGAGCGTGCGCCGCGTGGGCGCGCTCGAGCCCCTCGCCGGGGTCGCGCCCACCAGCGCCGAGGAGACCGCCGCGCTCGCCGCGAGCCTGCTCGACCCGGGCCAGCGGCGCGCGTTCGCCGCCGAGGGCGCGCTCGACCTCGCGCTCTCGCTCCGCGAGGGCGCGCGCTTCCGCGTCAACGTGTTCCGCGAGCGCGACCGGGTGGCGCTCGCGATCCGCCGCCTCGACGATCGGATCCGCTCGTTCGCGGAGCTGCGCCTCCCCGAGCAGCTCGGCGCGCTGGCCGAGCTCGACGAGGGGTTGCTGCTGGTGGTCGGCCCGACCGGCTCGGGCAAGTCGACCACCCTCGCCACCCTGATCGACCTGATCAACGCCACCCGCCCGGTTCACGTGGTCACGCTCGAGGACCCGATCGAGTACCTCCACCTCAGCCGGCGCGCGCTGGTGCGCCAGCGCCAGCTCCACAGCGACTTCGCCGGCTTCGCGCGCGCGCTGCGCGCCACCCTGCGCGAGGACCCCGACGTGATCCTGGTGGGCGAGCTGCGCGACCGCGCCACGCTGCGCGCCACGCTCATGGCGGCCGAGACGGGGCACCTCGTGCTCTCGACCCTCCACGCCGGGAGCGCCGTGGGCGCCGCCGAGCGGTTCGTGGGCGCGTTCGGCGAGGATGAGCGCGACAGCGTGCGCCACCAGCTGTCGCACGTGCTGCGCGCCGTGATCGCCCAGCGGCTGCTGCCGACCCGCGACGGCGCCGCCCGCGTCCCCGCGGTCGAGCTGCTGCACGTGACCCCGGCCGTCGCCAACCTGATCCGCGCCGGCAAGCCGACGCAGGTCGCCTCCGCCATGGAGAGCGGCGCCTCGCTCGGCATGCAGACCCTCGAGCAGTCGCTCGCGGCCCTGGTCGCGCGCGGCCTGGTGGACGAGGAGCGCGCCCGTCGCGCGGCGCGCGACGCCAGCGCCTTCGCCGAGCGTCTGCGCCACCTGCGCCTCGCGCCCGTCCCGGCCGCGCGGGGCTCGCTGGCATGACCCGCCCGACCGAGGCGCTCCGCCTGCTCCACGCCGCGCACGCGGCGGGGCTCATGGCGACCCTCGCGCCCGACGAGGTCCTGCAGGAGGCCCGCCGCGCGGGGCGCGACCCGGTCGACGTGGCGACCGGGCGGCTGCGCCTCCCGCGCGAGGCGTTCTACCGGGCGCTGGCGGCGCAGCGCGGGCTCCCGTTCCTGGAGGCCGACCGCCTCGAGCCCGAGCCCGCCCTGCTGGCCCGGGCCCCCGCCCGGCTGCTGGTGCGCAAGCAGGTGCTCCCGCTGCGCGAGCAAGACGGCGCCGCGCTGATCGCCACCAGCGACCCCGCCGACGAGTCGGCCCTCGAGACGTTGCGCCGCGTGCTCGGCGGCCCGCTCGCGCTCGCGGTCGCCGAGCCCCTCGCGCTCCAGGCGGCCCTGCGGCGCCACCTCCCGGCCGAGGGCGGCGAGGCCGCCGCGTTCGACGCGATCGGGTTCCTCGACGACCTCCTCCACCAGGCCTGGCTGCGCCGCGCCTCGGACGTTCACCTCGACCCGCAGCCCGCCGGCCTGGTGATCCGCCTGCGGGTCGACGGGCACCTCGTGCCGACCGGGGGCGTCCTCCCCCACGAGGACGCCGCGGCCCTGATCTCGCGGGTCAAGGTGCTCGGCGGGCTCGACATCGCCGAGCGGCGCGAGCCGCAGGACGGCGGGCTCACCCACGCCCCGCGCGCCGGCGGGCCGGCCCTCGACGTGCGCCTCGCCACGATCCCCACCCGCCACGGCGAGCGCGCCACCCTCCGGCTCCTGGGCGGCGAGGCGGAGCAGCTCACGCTCGACCGCCTCGGCTTCCAGCCCGCGGACATGGACCGCCTGCGCGGCGCCCTCGCCTCGGCGCACGGCATGGTCCTCCTCACCGGCCCCACCGGGAGCGGCAAGACGACCACGCTCTACGCCGCCCTGCGCGAGGTGGCCGCGCCGCACCGCAACGTGCTCACCGTCGAGGACCCCGTCGAGCGCGTCCTGCCGGGGATCTCGCAGGTGCAGGTCGACCGCGCCGGCAAGGTGACCTTCGCGGGCGCGCTGCGCTCGCTCCTGCGCCACGACCCCGACGTCCTGATGGTCGGCGAGATCCGCGACGGCGAGACGGCCGACGTGGCGGTCAAGGCCGCCATGACCGGGCACCTCGTGCTCTCGAGCCTGCACACCAACCGCGCCGCCGGGGCGCCCGCCCGCCTGGTCGACCTCGGCTGCCAGCCCTTCCTGGTCGCCTCGGTCCTGCGGGCCGTGATCGCCCAGCGCCTGGTCCGCCGGCTGTGCGTGCGCTGCCGCGCGCCGCGCCTGGCGGCCCCGGCCGAGCTGCAGGCGCTGCTCGGGAGCGCCGAGCTCCCGAGCGACGCGCTGGAGGTCCACGAGCCGCGCGGCTGCCCGGCCTGCGTCGGGACGGGCTACGCCGGGCGGGTGGCCCTGGTCGAGGGGCTGTGGATCGACGAGGAGGTCGCGGCCGCGATCGACGCCGGCGCCAGCGAAGAGGCGCTGCGGCGCCTGGCGCGCGAGCGCGGCGGGCGGACCCTGGCGGAGGACGGCCTCGTCAAGGTGCGCGCCGGCGAGACGAGCCTCGCCGAGGCGCTGCTGGCGAGGATCTGACGTGGAGTTCGGCTACGACGCGCTCGACGCTCAGGGACGGCAGGTGGCGGGGACGCTCGAGGCCCCCGACGAGGGGAGCGCCGCCGCCACGCTCCGCGCGCGCGGCCTGTTCCCGACCGCCCTCCGCCCCGGAGCCGCGCGCGCCGCGGCGCCGGCGACCGCGACCGGCGGCCGCCGCCGCGGCCTCCTGCCGCGCCCCGTCAAGAGCTCCGACGTGAGCCTGCTCCTCGCCCAGCTCGCGCTCATGCTCCGCAGCGGGCTGACCCTGCTCCACGCCCTCGACACCCTGTCGCGCGAGGCGAGCCTCCCCGCGCTCGGGGCCTGCTGCGGCCGGCTCGCCGCGGCGGTCCAGGCCGGCCGCCCGCTGTCGCAGGCGCTCGAGGCGGAGCAGCGGCTGCTCCCGCCGCTGGTGGCCCGCCTGGTCAAGACCGCCGAGGCGACCGGCGAGCTCGACCAGGCCTTCGACCGCGCGGCCGAGTTCATCGACCGGCGCGCCGCGCTGCGCGCCCAGCTCGTGACCAGCCTCACCTACCCGGCGATCGTGGTGCTCGCGGCCACGGGCGTGTTCTGGTTCCTGACCACGCAGGTCGTCCCCAAGTTCGCCAGCTTCCTCGCCCAGCGCCGCGTGGCCCTCCCCTGGACCACCCAGCGCCTCATGGACCTCTCGGGCTTCCTCACGAGCTACGGGCCCGCCCTGCTGTGGGCGCTCGCCGGCCTGGTCGCGGTGCTCGCCGCCGCCTGGCGGACCGAGGGCGGCCGGCGCGCGCTCGAGCGCTGCGCGCTCGCGATCCCGGGGGTGGGCGGGGTGCTCGAGGCCGCGGCCATGGTGCACATCACGCGCACGCTCGGCCTGCTGCTCAAGAGCGGCCTCCCGCTGCTGGAGGCGCTCCAGACGCTCTCGAGCTCGGCCTCGCTCCGCTGCTACGGCGACGTGCTGGCCCGCGCGCGCGAGCGCGTGGTCGCCGGCGCGACCCTCGCCGCCAGCCTGCAGGACCGCCTGATCCCCCCGCTCGGCCTGCAGGTCGTCGCGGTCGGCGAGGAGACGGGCGCGCTGGAGGAGGTCGTGCGCGAGCTGAGCGAGTTCTACGACCGGCGCCTGCAACAGCTCGTCCGCACCCTGTCGAGCCTGGTCGAGCCGGCCCTGCTGGTGGTCGTCGGCGGCATGGTCGGCTTCGTCTACTTGAGCTTCTTCCAGGCGGTGTTCCGTGTGGCCGCCCGCTGAGGTGATCGTGAGCTTCCCGTCCCGCGCGCCCCTGCTCGTCGTGCTCCCGCTCGCCCTGGCCCTGGCCGGCGGCGCGGTGCGCGGTCAGGACCAGACCCCGAGCGAGCGCGCCGCACCCGAGCCCGCCGCGCCGGCCGAGCCCAGCCCCGCCTCCACCGGGCCGGGTTCGGTCGAGGCCACGCCACCTTCGCCGAGCGAGGGCGCGCCCGCGGAGCCCCCGCGGCGCGACCCGTTCCGCACCTCGGGCGCCGCGACCCCGTCGGGGGCGCCCGCCGCGAGCGCGTCCGTCCCCGCCCTGTCGCGCCTGGCGCTGCGCGGCCAGATCCGCCTGGCCGGTCAGCCCCCGGCCGCGCTGCTCGCGGTGGGCGGACACCTGCAGGTCGTGCGCCCCGGCGCCTCGCTCGACGTCGACGTGCCCGCCGCGGCCGGCGCGCCGGCGCGCCGGCAGACGTTGATCGTCCAGGCGATCGAGCGCGGCAGCGTCACGCTCTCGGTCGGCGCCGACGGCCCCAAGGTGGTGCTGCGGTGAGGCGCGCCGCCCTCGCCCTGGCCCTGGTGCTGTGCGCGCTCCCCGCCAGCGCGCAGGAGGAGCGGCCCGCCGCGCGCCCCACCGACGCGGTCGTGGAGTGGTTCTCGATCGCGCGCGCGGCTCGCCTCGACGACGCGGTGCGCCTCCTCGGCGAGGCCGCCAGCGTGAACGTGGTGTGCACCGTCGAGGCGGCCGAGCGCGAGCTCCCCGCGCTGTTGCTGCAGGACCTCACCGTGCGCGAGGTCGTCGAGACGCTCTGCAAGGTCTCGGGGCTGTGGTATCGCGACGACGGGAACGTCGTGCGGATCATGACCGCCGAGGAGTACCGCGAGGACCTCGTGGTCCAGCGCGAGCCCAAGATCCGCGTGTTCACGCTGCTCCACCCCAACGCGGTGTCGGTCGCCGGCGCGATCCGCGACCTCTACGGCAGCCGCGTGCTGCTGAGCTACGGAATCGCCGCCGAGCAGCTCGCCACCCCCCTCGCGAGCGCGAGCGGCGGCGTCGGCACGAGCGGCGGGTTCGGCGGCTTCCCCGGGGCCTCCTTCCGTGGCTCGGGCGCGGGCCGCTTCTCCACCACGTTCGGCGGGGTGGGCGGCTACGGCTACGGCGGGCTCGGCTACGGCGGGTTCGGCACCAGCGGCCGCTCCGTCGACGACGACGACGCGCGGCGCCTCGACGACGACCTCAGCGCGGGTCAGCTCGCGCGGGTGCAGGTGGGCGAGGACGGGCAGGTGGTCTCGGACGTGAGCGGGCTCACCCGATCCCGCCCGCCGATCGCGGTCACGGTCAACCGCCGCCAGAACGTCGTGGTGGTCCGCACCGCCGACGAGGAGGCCCTCGGCCAGATCGAGCGGCTGATCCTCGACCTCGACCGCCCCACCCCGCAGGTGCTGCTCGAGGTCAAGGTGCTCGAGCTCGAGCTCGGCGACGACTTCCGCGCCGCGCTCGACGTCGACCTGGTCAGCGGCCCCGAGCGCGCGAACATCGCCACGGGCGAGGCGACGAACCCGCTCGTCTCGGGCGCGGCCACCGTCGCCGAGCAGGTGATCGCCGCCGGCAACGCCCCCTTCGCCGGCGGGGCGCTGGTGTATCAGTTCCTCAACGACCACGTGCGCGTGCGGCTCGAGGCGCTCGAGACCGAGGGGCGCCTCGGCGTGCTCGCCACCCCCCTCCTGCTGTGCGCCAACAACGAGGTGGCCCGGATCTTCATCGGCGAGGAGCGGCCGCTGGTCCGCAACTTCGAGCTGCAGTCCACCACCACCAACGGGGTCGTGCAGAACCAGGTCGTGCCCACCGTCGACCTGCGCGACATCGGCAACACGCTCCGGCTGGTGCCCTCGATCAACGCCGACCGCACCGTGACCCTCACGATCATCCAGGACGTCTCGAGCGTGAACGTGGGCGGGACCAACCTCCCCGTCCCCAACGGCCAGGGCGGGATCACCTCGTTCGCCGTCGACACCGTCAACACCGCCAACCTCGAGGGGACGGTGGTCGCCAAGGACGGGCTGACGCTCGCCGTCGGCGGGCTGATCCGCAAGGAGATGGTCGACCGCACCAGCGGGATCCCCTACCTCATGGACCTGCCGCTGATCGGCTGGCTGTTCGGCGAGACCGTGCGCACCGAGACGCACCGCGAGCTGCTGCTCCTGATCACGCCGCACGTGCTGACCACACCCGCCGAGGGGCACGAGGTCTCGCGCAAGCGGCTCGAGGCGCTCTCGCTCCACCCCTTCCACGACGTGGGGGATCGCGCGCTGCAGCGCTACTCGCGCCACGACGCCCCTGGCGCGGAGGACTACGGCCGCCTGATCGAGGACTACCTGCTCCCCTGGAACGAGCCGGTCCGGTGAGCGCCCCCCGCCGCCCGAGAGGATCCGCCGTGCGCCCCCTGCCGTTCGCCCTCCTCGGCCTCGCCGCCCTCGCGGGGTGCGCCAGCGCGCCCGCGCCGGGCGAGTCGCCGACTCATCCCGCCGCCTCGTGGTGGGCCGCTCCCGAGCCGACCGCCGTGCTGCGCCTCTCGCGCGAGGCGCAGCCGCTGCGCGCCGCGCCCGCCTGCCTCGGCGCGCGGCTCCGCGAGGTCCCCGACCTGGCCCACGCCTGGTGGCTCGACGCCGACCCGGCGCTGCGCCGCGAGCTGGGCGCCGCGCTGGCGGCCGCGGGCGAACCTGGCTACGCCGCCAGCGAGCGCGCCCGCGCCGCCGCGCCCGAGCGGCACGAGGCCGCCGAGGCCAGCCTGCGGCGGGCGCGCGAGCTGCGGGTCGGCGCGCCCGAGGAGGCGCACGCAGCCGCGCGCGAGGCGACCGCGGCGTTCGAGGCGCTCGGCGACGCGCTGCTCGCGGCCGAGGCCCGGCTGCTCGCCGCGGAGGCCGCCTTGCGCGGCGGTGAGCTCGATCCGGGACCGCTGCCGGTCGCGCCCACGCGGGCTCAGCAGGTCCAGGCCGCGCTCCTCGCGCTCGCCCGCGAGCGCGCGCGCGGGGCGCCGGCGAGGCTCGACGCCGCCCTGACGCTCGCCGACGAGGTCGGCCACGGGGCGGCGGTCGCCGCGCTCGAGGCGCTCGTGGCCGCCGGCGCCGTCCCGGCCCCCGCCGAGCGCGCCCCGCTGCACCTCGCGCGGTTCCGCGCCGCCGCGCGGCTCGGCGACGGCGAGCGCGCCCTGCTCGAGGCCGACCGCGCGCTGCGCGCCGCCCAGACCAGCGGCCGCGCCGCCTCGCGCGACGCGATCGAGGCTCGCGCCGCCCTGGCCCAGGCGCGCCTGCTCCTGCGCCAGCCCGCCGCCGCCGCGCTCGACGCGGCGGCCGCCGCCGAGGCCGCCGCGGCCGCCGGCCTCCCCGACATCGAGGCCCGCGCCGAGGGCCTGCTCGGGGCCGGCCTGATGGGCATGAGCCGGGTCGAGGACGCCGCCCTGGCCTACGGCCGCAGCGAAGCCGCCGCCGCCCGCGCCGGCGACCCCGCCGGTCGCGCCCGCGCGCTCCTCAACCGCGCTACCGCGCTCCAGGCGAGCGGGGCGCCGCGCGCCGAGGTCGAGGCCTGCCTGAAGCTCGTCCCCGCCGCCCCGGGTCCCTACGCGCGCGAGGTCGAGGCCCGCCGCGCGATCGCGCACACCCTCCTCGAGCTCGCCGCCGGCGCGCTCCCGGCGCCGACCGCCGCCGAGCGCCTCGAGCGCGCCCTCGAGACCGCGCGTCAGGGCGGCGCCTACGCCGTCGTGCTCCGCTTCGGCGACCTGCCGGCCCGCCTCCGAGCCCCCCGATCCGGGGGCTCGTAAGTCCTCGTTCCGCGGCGCCAGGCGCGGGGCCACGGCCCCTTGGAGCCGCGTTGTCGGCGCTTCTGAGGCGTTGTACAGTTCCTGACGGGCCGCCGGGCGCGGCCGGGAGGTGGACGTGCCGCGACACTTCGACCGCAAGCTGTCCGAGCGCGTGCTCGACCGCTCCGAGGGGACCGAGACCACCACCGGCCAGCCCGCCCACTCCCGCGGTCGCCACACGCACCAGGCGGCCGGCGAACTGGCGACCCGCCTCAAGAACAACACCCGGCTCACCGTGACGTCCACCTTCCTCAGCTCGGCCGACCAGGACCGGGCGTTCGCCGAGGCCATGCAGAGCCCGTGGGGGCAAGGGGTGCTGCTCAGCACCCGCCTGAACCCCAAGGACCGCAGCCGGCAGAGCGCGACCTGCAAGATCGTGCGGAACCGGAACATCACCGTCCTGGTCGCGCAGGTCGTGGACCGGCGCGCGAAGACGTACGTGGTGTTCGAGGCCAAGCTGCGCAGCGTGCTCGTGGTCGTGGAGGGCGACGGCCGCGGCGGCGTGAAGCCCGTCACGATCTTCCCCGCCGACCACTTCGGGATCCAGCAGCGGCAGCCCGTCCTTTGCAGCTGGCGTTGAGCGCCGCGGGCCGCTCGGGACCTGGCTCCAGGGTGAGGCGGCGCGCATGAGGATCATGGGACACCGCGGGGCGCGCGACGAGGCGCCCGAGAACACGCTCGGCTCGATCGAGCTCGCCCTGGCGGCGGGGGTCGACGGGGTCGAGTTCGACGTGCACCGCGCGCGCGACGGCCACCTCGTGGTGATCCACGACGAGACGGTCGACCGCACCACCGACGGCGCCGGACGCGTGGCCGACCTGACCCTGGCCGAGCTGCGCCGGCTCGACGCCGGACGCGGCGAGCGGATCCCCACGCTGGACGAGGTCCTCGACCTGCTGCGCGGGCGCGCCGCGCCGTTCGTGGAGATCAAGGCGCCCGGCTGCGAGGAGGAGGTCGTGCGCGCGCTGACCGGCGCGGGCCTCCTCGGCGAGGCCTGGGTGATCGCGTTCGACCACCGGCAGGTGCGGCGGGTCAAGGGGCTGGCCCCCGAGGTGCGCACCGGCTGCCTGATCTACGGCCGCCCCGTCGACCCCGCCGGCCTGGTGCGCGCCGCCGACGCCGACCTGCTCTCGCTCGGGATCGGGCTCCTCGACGCGGACCTCGTGGCCCAGTGCCACGCCGCCCAGATCCCGGTGTGCGCCTGGAACTGCAACGACCCCGCCGCGGTCGGCCGCTACCGCGCCATGCAGCTCGACTGGCTCGCCACCGACGCGCCGACCCGCGTGGTCCCCGCCGCGCGCGCGTGACAGCCGGAGGCGCGACCCACGATCGTGTAGGTGCACCCGGCCGAAGAGGCCCTACACGCACCTCTCTTGTGGGTTCGACTCCCACCGCCTCCACTCGCGGGGGCGTCGTCTAATTGGCAAGACATCAGTTCTCGATACTGAAGAAGTACTCGCGGCTCCTTCACTCGGGTGCACCAACGAGCTAGCGGACGAGGGCCGACGCGCGACGCGCGGCGGCCCGCGTCGCGTCCGGAACGGGGTTTACAGCCCGCGCGGGGCCCCCCGGTCCCCCGTGCGCCCCCGGCCCACACGCCCCCACACGCACTTGGTCACGACGCCGGCGCCGATCGGCGTCGCAGGTTCGACTCCTGAGGCCCCGCACCGTGGGGCCGATCGCGGGCATGTCCCTCGGGTGCGGCGCTCGCCGCGAGGCGGGTCGATCGAGGCGCGCGGCGACGCCGCGCGCCCGACGCCCGCCTCCGGCGCCCGCCTCCCCCTCACGCAGGAGGCACCCATGACGACGACCGCCGTCCGCACCACGATCCCCGAGAGCCAGGTCGGGCCCGCCGAGCGGCTGCTCGACCTCGTGCTCGGCGCGAGCGCGCACCTGTGGCATCACCGCCCCGGCCTCGACGTGAACGGGCGCTGGGTCGCGCGCCGCGCCCGCGGCCTGCGTCGCCACCCGGGCGCGCGCCCCGTGGCCCCCGGGCTGTTCGCCCCCGCGGCGGTCGAGCTGTACGGCCGCCTGCTCGAGATCTACGGGCTCAACCCGACCCTCATGGCGCACTTCGCCAGCTACGCGCTGCTCGAGACCGAGTGGCGCGACCTCAAGGTCGCCTGCGCGGCGCTGATGCTCGTGCAGCCGCGCGCCGGGCAGCCGGTGCGCGACGACGACGGCGCGGTGGCGTTCCTCGAGGACGACCTGCGCGCGATCGGCGAGGCCATGATCCTGCAGTACCGCAAGGACTCGAAGCGGATGCTCACGCCCAAGGCCGTGCTGCGGGTGGCCGAGCTGCTCGAGCTCGCGCAGATCGCGGCGCTCAACCGCGAGGCCGGCTTCGCCAGCCCGAGCGGCCGCAAGGCCGCCCTGGGCCGGTGGCGCTCGGCCGCGCGGCAGTGGCTCGCGCTGCGCGAGGCCAACCCGCCGCTGCTCGAGGGGCTGGTCAAGGCCGGCTACAAGGGCACGATCGTGAAGCTGGCGCGCAAGGCCGGTTACCGGCCGCAGTCGGCCGCGTTCTTCGAGCGCCTGGGCTGGGCGCAGAAGCAGGCCGCGGGCGGGCACCGCCGGGTCGGGCTCGAGGGGCTGAAGCTGCTCAAGCGGGCCCGGTTCGACGGGCTGGACGAGGCGGCGATCTGCGCGCGGATCGTGGCCGAGCGGCTGTCGTACAAGGAGGTCGTGGGTCGGCTCCCGGCGGAGGTCGGGCTGACCCCGGCGATCCTGGCGGCGCTCCTGCCCTCGCTCTCGGACCGCGACCTGCGGCAGCTCACCCCCACGCTCGAGGCGCTCGGCCTGCTCGAGGACGGGGCGATCCGCGCGCGCTGGGAGCGGGCGGTCGCGGCCGCGACCGACCAGCGCGCGCTGAACATCGCCAAGAACGTCCGCGGGCGCGCGGTGCGCGAGGCGCTCGAGGCGGCGGCCGACGCGGCCGCCCGCCAGGCGGTCCGCGCGGCGAGCGGCGAGGCCGAGGTGCACGTCATGTTCCTGGTCGACATCTCGGGCTCCATGGAGGGCGCGATCGAGGCCTCGAAGGAGGCGCTGGCGCGGATCCTGGCGGGGTTCGCGCCCGAGCGGCTCCACGCGGCGGCCTTCGACACGATCGGCACCGTCCTGCGGCCCAAGGCGCCCACCCGCCAGGCCGTCCAGCACCTGCTGGGCGGGCTGCGGGCGGGCGGCGGGACGCAGCACACGGCCGCGGTGCAGGCGCTGCACCGCGGCGGCGTGCGGATCGGGCCGGCGGCCAAGCTGATCGTGATCGTGGCGGGCGACGAGGCGGGCGAGGACGGGGCCACGCTCGCCAGCGCCTTCCGCGAGCTCGGCTACCGGGTCGACGCCATGGCGCTGATCGACTGCTCGCGTCACTGGCCGCGCGGCACGACCGTGCGGCGCTGCGCCGCCGAGCTGCAGGTGCCGTTCGTCGACGTGCGGGTGGAGCAGTTCGAGGACCCCTACCAGGTCCCGCGGGTGCTCCGCACGATCCTCGAGGCCCCGGTCGCGACCGGCTTCGGCCGGCAGGCGGCCTGGCTCGAGAAGGTCCTCGCGACGCCGCTCCTCGACAAGCACGCCGCGTGGGGGGCGTAGGCGCTCGGGCAGGGGCACGGCTGGAGTGAAGCTCTCGACCGTGCCCCTGCCCGTGCCCGTGCCCGTCCTCGTGGCCCGCGGCACGTCGCCCGTCGTGCCGAGGCGAACCAGCGCGCGCGACCGCGGCTCGGCGCAACTATCGCTCGTGGGTCACGCGCACGGGCCGCGGGCCGCGGGCACGGGCGCGGGCGCGGGCACGCGGGCATGACGGCTCGCGCGCCACTTCTCGACCGAGCGGAGGCCACCCCATGGACTACCACCGGTTCCTGGCGCGCGAGGAGCAGCACGTGCTGCCCTACCTCGGCGGCCCCAGCGTGGGCTCGCCGGGGCGCAGCCTGCGTGTGGTCGGGTCGCCGGCCTTCACCCCGGGCTGGTGGCGGTTCCGCGTGCGCGGGCGGCAGGCCGAGCCGCTCGCGCCGGCGGAGCCCGACGAGGAGGCGCTCGCGCCGCTCCCGCGGCTGCGCGGGCACCTCCTCGGCGCCGCTCTGATCGACGAGCAGGCGCGCCCGCACGCGGTGGCGTTCCTGCCGGCGGACGAGCCGGCGGCGCTCGCGCCGGCGGTCGCGCGCCGCTGGGCGGCGGGCGAGCTGCTGTTCGAGACGCTCGAGCTCGAGAGCGACGCGGAGGAGGCCGCCCGCCGCGCGCTCGAGGAGCGCGGCTCGCTCGCCGACCTGCGCGGCGCGCCGGCCTCGCTCCGGGCCGCCTTCGCCTACGCGCTCGGCGCGGCGGTCGGGCGCGAGCTGCGCCTGACGGCGTCGCCGCTCGAGCTGCGCCCGCACGCCCGCGCGATCGCCGAGGAGGGCGCGCCCGCGGCCACCGCCGCGCTGCGCGCGCTCGCGGCGCGGCGCGCCAGCGCGCGGGCGCGGGCCGCCCCGCGCACGCGCGCGCCGCGGCCGGCCGCGGCTCCGCGTGCGCGCGAGGCGTCGACCGATCGCGTCGAGGCGGCGCTGAGCGCGGCGGGCGCGCGCCTGCTGCGGCTGCGCGCGCTCGACGGCGGGCGACAGCTCGAGGTGACCTACCAGTTCCTGGGAGCGCGGTTCCAGACGCTGGTCGCGGCGGACGGGCTGCAGGTCCTCGACGCGGGGGTGTGCCTCGACGGCGAGGACCGGCGGGTGACCCTCGCGAGCCTGCCGGGCGTGATCCGCGAGGCGGTCACGACCGGCCAGCTGGTGGTCACCCGCCGGGTGTGAGTGAGGAGGGGGCGTGCGCGAGGTGTGCTTCCTGATCGGCCGCGAGGGGGAGGTGCTGTGGAGCGACGCCTCGAGCTCGCCCACGGGGCTGCCCGACTCGCGGGCGCGCTGGCTCGCGATCTGGGCGCACCGCGCCGCCCTGGTCGAGGTGGCGCACTCGCACCCGCTCGGCCCGCTCGCCTTCTCGACCGAGGACCGGACGACCCTGGCCGCGCTCACCAGCGCGCTCGGGCGCCCGCTCCGGTTCTCGGTCGTCTCGCCCGCGGGGCTGTACACCCGCGACGAGACCGGGCGCGAGGGGCGAGTCGAGGGCGAGCCCGCCTGGGCGGCGGCGCTGCGCGAGCGCTCGGGCATGAGCCCGGCGAAGGAGGAGTGACGTGAGCAAGGCGGTCCTGAACATCACCTACCGCGGCGTGTCGCGCGACGTGCCCGGGCTGTTCGACGCGCACACCAGCGACCTCGACCTCAAGCGGATCGCGGTCGAGGTCGTGCGCTCGGGCGTGCTGCACGGGCTGCACGAGCGGCGGCTCGACGCGCACGCGTTCGACCACTACGTGATCGACCGGTTCGCGGGCGACGGCCCCGGCCGGCTGTACCTGCGGCCCAAGGTCCCCTTCGGGTAGGCGGGAGGTCCTCCATGACGAAGCCCCGGATCGTGTTCTGCGGCGTCGGCGCCGTCGGTTCGGCCGCTGCGGTCCTGTGTCGGAACCTCGAGGCCGACCTGGTCCTGGTCGACTTCGACCGGGTCGAGGCCAAGAACCTCGCCGCCCAGGCCTACGTGAAGCCGTCGCTCGGCAAGAACAAGGCCCAGGCGCTCAAGCTCCAGCTCGCCAACTTCTACGGCGTGCGGGCCGAGGCCTTCGGCGTGCGGCTCGAGGCGAGCAACGTCGCGGTCCTGTGCGGCGAGGCCGACCTGCTGGTCGACGCCTTCGACAACCTGGCGAGCCGGCGGGTCCTGAGCGAGCTCGCCCGGGCCCGCGCGGTCCCGCTGCTGCACGCCGCCGTCGCGGCGGACGGCACGTTCGGAGTCGTGCGCTGGGACGAGCGGTTCGCGCCCGACGGCGAGGACGCGCCCGGCCAGGCGACCTGCGAGGGCGGCGAGCACCTCCCCTTCCTGGGGCTGGTGGCGGCCGCGCTGGCGCGGGCGATCCAGGACTTCGTGCGCACCGGCGCGCGGCGCGACGTGATCGTCACCCCGGCCGAGGTGAAGGCGACGTTCGGCTGACCCTCACCGGCCGGCCAGGGCCTCGCGCCGCTCGGCGCGCGCCGGCGCCGTCGCTCGCGCCGCTGGCCGGGTCGCGCTCCACAGCAGCGGCACCCCCACGGCCGCCGAGAGGAGCGATCCGGCCAGGGTCGCGAGCTTGGCGGTCTCGCGTAGGGCGGGGTCGGCGAAGGCGAGGCTGCCCACGAACAGCGACATGGTGAACCCGATCCCGCCGATCACCCCGACGGCGTGCACCTGCCGCCAGGTCACGCCGCGCGGGAGCTCGGCCAGCCCCAGCCGGACCGCCAGCCAGGCGCAGCCGAGGATCCCGACCGGCTTGCCCACGAACAGGCCGAGCACGACCCCGAGCGCCAGCGGCTGAGTCAGCGTGGCGCCGAGCGAGGCGGAGCCGAGCGTCACGCCGGCGTTGGCCAGCGCGAACACCGGCACGACGAGCAGGCTGGCCACCGGCAGGAGCGTGTGCTCGAGGCGCTGCAGCGGGGCCGAGGCCTCGCTGGCCGCGCGCTCCATGTCGACCAGGATCGCGTGCTGGTCGTGCGCCAGCAGCCGCCGCCCCTCCGGCACGCCGGCCGCCTGGAGCCGGTCGAACAGCTCGCGCATGCGCGCGGTGAACCGGCGCCCGTCCAGCCGCGGGCGCGCGGGGATCGTCCAGGCCATGAGCACGGCCGCGATCGTGGCGTGGACGCCCGACTGCAGGAACGCGAGCCACACCAGCGTCCCGACCACGAAGTACACCACCGCGCTCCGCACCCCCAGCACGTTGAAGCCGAGCGAGAGCGCCAACAGCGCGCCGCCGAGCCCCAGGCTCGAGAGCGAGAGCTGGTCGGTGTAGAACAGCGCGATCACGAGCACCGCGCCGATGTCGTCGACGATGGCCACGGCCGTGAGGAACACCACGAGCGCCGAGGGGACGCGCGCGCCGAGCAGCACCAGCACCCCGAGCGCGAACGCGATGTCGGTCGCCATGGGGATCCCCCAGCCCCTCGCGCCCGGGCCGCCGACGTTGAGCAGCGCGAACAGGGCCGCGGGCGCGAGCATGCCCCCGATCGCCGCCGCGACGGGGAGGCCGGCGCGCCGCCAGGTCCGAAGGTCGCCGGCCAGCACCTCGCGCTTGATCTCGAGGCCGACCACGAAGAAGAAGATCCCCATCAGGCCGTCGTTGATCCAGGCCTCGAGCGGCTTCTCGAGCGTCAGCGCGCCCAGCCCGACCCGGCCGGGCAGGTCGAGCAGCGCCTCGTAGGCGTGGCCCCAGGGCGAGTTGGCCCAGACGACCGCGAGCAGCGCGGCCGTGACCAGCAGCACCGCGCCGGCGGTGCGAGAGCGGGCCAACACGCGACCCGCGCGCTCGACGCGCGCGATCCAGGGGAGCTCCGACGCGCGCTCCTCGCCCATGACGCCCTCCTCGCTCCAACGTACCGGAGCGAAGCGCGGCGCGATCGACGGGGTCCGCGCGGCTGTGCGATCCAGCCGCTCTGACGAGCTGCGTGCTCGCTCAGAACCGGACGCGGCGCGGGGCGCGCGGCGCGCAGCCCATCTGCTCGCGGCAGGGGTCGCAGAACCGCACCAGGCGGCCGCGCGTCACCAGCAGCTTGCGCACGTAGAACTCCAGCCCGCGGCCCTTGTACATGCAGCACTCGAGGCCGTGCCCGTCGGGGTTGTCCTGCTCGCCCGTGGCGTGCGCGAGCCAGCGCTCCTGGTAGCCGTCGCGGACGTCGAGGTCGCCGGGCGCCAGGAAGTGCCCGAACTCGTGGGCCAGGGTCGCGGCCAGGAACGGCTCGGCCAGCCGCGGCGAGCGGTCCGCGCGCTCGACCAGCGGCCCGAGCAAGGCGAGCACGCGGGCGACCGCCTCGCGCACCCGCGGCGGGAGCGGCTCCTCGGTCTGGAACCCCGGGAGCGGCCGCCCCTCGAGCGTGGCGAGCAGCGAGCGGTAGGCCAGGCCGATCGGCCGGGTGTGGATCAAGGCCGCCCGCGCGGTCGTGCCGTCCTTCGCCTCGACGTCGAGGTGCGACAGCCCGAAGTACGGCCCCCGCACGTGGGGCGTGAACACGAAGATCACGTCGAACTCGCCGATCGCCAGGCCGTCGGCCTCCGCCGCGCGCAGCGCGGCCTCGGCGACCGCCCGGTCGGTCCCGCCGACGCCGCCGCTCGGGAGCGGGTAGGAGCGCACGGGCTCGCTGACGTCGAGCTCGAGCCCGGGCAGCTCCCGCTCGATCGTGCGCGCGGTGCGCGCGAACACGCGCTCGAGGCGGAGCCGCGGGTCGGCGTCGAAGGCCACAGCGGCCAGGCGCCAGCGGCGCTGGACCGACAGCCGCGGGGCCTCGTCGCCGGCGGCCGCCGGGGCGGCGAGCGCGAGCGCGAGGAGCGAGGCGACGAGGGCGACGCGCGTCATGGGGACCTCTCGCGCGCGACCCTACGCCACACCGCCGGCCGCGTCCACCGCGGCCCTTCGTGTCACTCGCGCCGCTCGCGCGGGCAAGAGTTGCTCACTCCGTGCGGCCCCGCGCGACCGATCCGAGCCGCACCGGCGGTGTGGCGCCGCAAGCCCCGGCCGGGCCGGTCGGCAAGCGGCGTGCACCCGCGCGGGGCATGAGCTACCCCGGCGCTGGGCGAACGGTGGAGTGGCGCGCGGTGGCGCTCGGCGTCGGCGTGACCCTGTGGGTCGGGCTGGCCGCGCTGCGGGGCGGCTACCTGGCGCCGGCCGGGGCGCCGCCGATCCGGCGCGAGCCGCTCGACCCCGCGGCGGTGGTGGTGCTCGACGGCGACACGCTGGCGACGGACGGGCGGATCTTCCGGCTGCTGGCGGTCGACACCCCCGAGCGCGGCGCGCCCTGGTTCGACGGGGATCAGGAGCCGTGGGCCTCGCTCGCCAAGGCGCGCACCCGCCACGCGCTCGACGCCGCACGCGAGGTGGTCCTCCTGAGCCGCGGCGAGCGCGACGTCCACCAGCGCGAGCTGGTGCACGTCCTCGTCGACGGCCGTCCGCTGGCGGCGCTGCTCGTGGCCGACGGCCTGGCCTACTGCACGGTCGCCCGCTACGGCGACAGCGGCTTCCCCGAGCTGGCCGAGGCGGCCCTGCGGGCCGCGCGCCCACCCCCGTTCGAGCCGCCCTGGCGCTGGCGGGCGCGCCACCGGATCCCCGAGGAGTGAGCGGCTCAGCACCCGCCGCCGGTGAGGGCGAACAGGTAGAGGCCGATGAACGCGGCGTCGATCGAGATCACGATGGGTGCCGCCAGCACCGCGCCCACCATCGGCCAGTAGTTCGTGTCCCACACCGTGATCGTCTCGCGCGGGAGCCGCCCCAGCGGGCGCCACTCGTCCGCGCCGAGGCGCAGCGACAGCTCGCTGCCCGCGAGGCGCAGCGCGAATGCTGGGGCCTCCGGTTCGTCGAGCTCCCCGGTCGGAGCGCTGCCCGGGGAGGCGGTCCGCGGCAGGGCGAGCAACGGGACGGCAGGGAGCGGCCAGGCGTCGCCGACTCGCTGCAGCTCGGGCAGCGGCTCGCCCGGCTCGACCCGAGGCAACACCGCGGGCCAGGCCTCCTCGGGCGGCAGGTCGGGTCGCGGCGCGCCGGTCGCGCGGAGCACGTAGTGGCGCAGCTCGGGCTCGTCGTGCGAGCGCTCGTACCAGGCCTGAACGTGCAGCGCCCCGTCGGCGGTCCGCGCCGCGCGCACCAGCCGGCTCGGCCGCGCCACCCACTCCTCGACCTCGCGCGAGCGGCAGGCCTTGCTCGCCCCCTCGAACAAGCCGGCGGTCAGGCAGCCGCTCGGGAGGAGCGGCAACAGGAGCAGGGTGGACAGGGAGAGGGCCACGGTGCGGCGCATGGCGCCTCCTTTCAGCCGGGCGACGGCGAGGGTCTACGGTTCCGGTCAGGGAGCGACGGTGTTCGGGCGGCGCGCGCGCGACGGACGGCGCTGGGCCTCCTCGTCCCAGCGGCCCGGCGGCAGGAACGGGCGGTCGGCCTCGGGCTGCAGCGCGCCGAGGACGCCCACGGGGAGCAGCGCGGCGTCCAGGCTGAGCGTGAACGGCAGCGCGAGGAGCACCGCGGCCAGCCGCGCCGGCCGCACCTCGGCCGCGCGCCAGCGCTTCACCTCCGCCAGGCGACCGATCGGCCGCCGCTCCTCCCCGCCGCCCGTCGCGAACAGCACGCCGGGACGCTCGATCGTGAGGCCCTCCACGAGGACCCCCTCGTCCGGCCAGGGGCGCTCGGTCGGCGCGAGCCGCGGGAGGGCGCAGCCTGGGCGAGTCGCGGGCCAGCCCGGACCGCGCGAGCGCTCCGCGACGTGCACCGTCTCCCGCTCGCCGTCGTCGCGCCGATAGATCACCAGCAGGTGCAGCGCACCGTCGCGGTCGCGCGCCGCGCGCACCAGGCGCTCGGGGCGGGCGGTCGCGAAGGCGGCGCGGGTCTCGACGCGATCCTCCACCGCCTCGAGCAGCGCGCCGGTCACGCAGCCGCCCGGCGCGAGCAGCGCCACCAGCGCGAGGCCGAGCGCTCGAGTCGACGGGCCGATCGCCGCCATGGCTCAGAACAGCGCCCCGGGGGCCCACAGCGGGATCGTCGCGATCCCCAGCGCGATCAGGCCCGTGTCGACGACGAGCGCCACGGGCAGCAGCAGCGCCACGCCGAACGTCGCGAACGGCGGGCGACCCTCCCTCCTGGCCGGGGCGCCGGGCGTGGGGTAGCCGGCGACGTCCCGGAATCGGCCGCCCCCGTCGCTCATCTCCAGGCGCGCGCCGCGCAGTCGCAGCGCGAACGCCGGCGGCTCGTCTGCACTCGCCTCGCCGCCGCTCGCCCGCACGATCGCGACCGGAACGCCGTCGTCGGGCCACGGCGCGCCCGAGGGGCGCAGCTTCAAGCGCCCCTCCGCCTCGATCAGCCGGCCCGCCGCCGACGGCCACGTCTCGCGGGGCGCGGCCTGACCCCCTGCGGGGTCGAGCACGTAGTGCCGCACCGATCCCACGACCTCGCCCTGCGCGCGGAACCGGGTCTCGAGGTGGATCACGCCGCTGGGCGTGCGGGCGGCGCGGACCAGCGCCTCGGGCCGTGGCCGACCGCCCTGCGCCTCGAGGTCCTTGGGCTTGCGCCACTCCAGCAGCCGAGGGGTCACGCACCCGGGCGCGACCAGCCAGACGAGCAGCAGCGCGCTCAGACCACGCGTCATCGTTCCCCCTTCGCCGCCCGGTGAGAGCGTGACGTGCGCGTGCGGTTTCGGGGAGCGCGCGGCGCCGTCGGACCGACGGTTACGTCCGCCGTGCTCGACCCGTTCCACCCCTGCAGAGAGGCCGTAGGCTGACCGCGTGACCCTCGGGCTGCTCGTCGCCACCCTGGCTCTGCTGTGCTTCGCGCTCCCGCTCCAGCTCGGCGGCCCGTGGTGGCTGCTCGCCTGGCCGGGGGTCTCGGGCCTGGTGGTCGCCGCGGCCTACTTCGGCCTCGGGCCGGGCATCCTCGGCAAGCGCGAGGACGGCACGCTCCGCCCCGCGCTGATCGTGGCCCTGGCGCCGTTCTTCGGCGCGACCTGGTTCCTGTGGTGGTTGCAGGGCGTCCTCGGTCGCCAGGCCTGGGCTCACGAGGTCGCGCCCGGGGTGTGGGTCGGCCGCCGCCCGAGCCCGAGCCACCTCCCGCCCGGTGTGCGCCTGGTGGTCGACCTCACCGCCGAGTTCCCCGTCCATCCCGAGCTGCGCCGCCAGACGGACTGGGTGTGCGCCGCGACGCTCGACGGCACGCCGCCCAGCGCCGCCCGCCTGGCGGAGCTGGTGGAGCGAATCGAGGCCGTGGGCGGCCCGGTCTACATCCACTGCGCGGCGGGCCACGGCCGCTCGGCCACCGTCGCCGCCGCCGTGCTCCTCCGCCGCGGCCTGGCGCGCGACCCCGCCGAGGCCGAGGCGCTGATGCGCAAGAGCCGCCCGGGGATCCGCCTCACCCGCTCGCAGCGCGCCTTACTGGGCGCCCTGCCGCGCGGCGCGGCACCCTGATCGACGCTGGCGGACAACGCGTTGGAAACGTGTCCCCCGCCTGACCGACCGCCTCCATCACGCCGTCTCCTCCTGGTAGGGTGCCCGCCCACGCAGAGCAAGGAGACCGACTCATGGCGTTCACCCTCCCCCCCCTCCCGTACTCCAAGGACGCGCTCGCGCCGCACATCTCGGCCGAGACGCTCGAGTTCCACCACGGCAAGCACCACAACGCCTACGTCAACAACCTCAACAAGTTCGTCGAGCAGGACAGCAGCCTGCAGGGCAAGACCCTCGAGCAGATCATCGAGGGCGCCAAGGGCGGCCTGTACAACAACGCCGCGCAGGTGTGGAACCACACCTTCTACTGGAACAGCATGAGCCCCAAGGGCGGCGGCCAGCCCACCGGCGCCCTCGCCGACGCGATCAACAAGGCCTTCGGCAGCTACGACGCCTTCAAGGAGAAGTTCAGCGCCGTCGCCGGCGGCCACTTCGCCTCGGGCTGGGCCTGGCTAGTCAAGAACGACGACGGCTCGGTCGCCGTCGAGGACACCCACGACGCCGGCACCCTCGCGATCGCCAAGGGCAAGAAGCCCCTCCTGGTGTGCGACGTCTGGGAGCACGCCTACTACGTCGACTACCGCAACGCCCGCCCCGAGTACATCAAGGCCTGGTGGAACCTGGTGAACTGGGAGTTCGCGTCGAAGAACTTCGGCTAACCGACCAGCCACCCACAAGCGAACCGAGGCCGGAGCGCGCAGCGCTCCGGCCTCGCCCCGTCCACCGTTCATCGCCTGCTGTTCACGCT
>CAZMSZ010000088.1:0-22480 GCA_964569055.1 uncultured Planctomycetota bacterium
GGCTCGGCCACCCGGCCGCCGCCGAGCCCGAGCCCGAGCCCGTGCCCGTGCCCGATTCCGACTTCGTGCCCGTGCCCGTGCCCGACTCCGACTCCGCCCCCGACTCCTCCGCGCGCTCGCCCTCCGCGCGCTCGCCCTCGTCCTCCTCGGGCCGCTCGCCGTCGCTCACGCCGCGACCTCCTCGTCGCGCAGGGTTAGCTGCACGAAGATCGACTCCAGCGTGGCCCTGCGCGGCGCGAGCTCGATCAGGCCCCAGCCGGCGGCGGCGACGGCGTTCGAGATCGCCTCGCCCACGGCGGCCTCGGGGAGGTCCTCGCCGTAGGCGACGTCGAAGCGCTGGAGCGGGCCGTCGAAGGCCTCCCACAGCGGCTCGACCGCGGTCACGCCCCGCGCGGCGGCCAGCTTGACGCGCACGGCGTCGGTGGTCGCGTCGGCGCGGAGGCCGACCCGGAACGCTCGCTGGCGATGGGCCTCGAGCAGGCCGCTCACCGTGTCGTCGGCGACGGTGCGCCCGCGCGCGATGATCACCACCCGGTTGCAGACGACCTCCACCTCCTGAAGGATGTGGGTCGACAGCACGATCGTGTGCGACTCGCCCAGCTCGCGGATCAACTGGCGCACGCCCTGCACCTGGTTGGGGTCGAGGCCGATGGTGGGCTCGTCGAGGATCAACAGGCGCGGGTTGCCGACCAGCGCGTCGGCCAGGCCGACCCGCTGGCGATAGCCCTTGGAGAGCGTGTCTATGAACTGGCGCGCCCGGTCGCGCAGCCAGGTCCGCTCCATGACGTAGTCGACGCGCGCGGCGAGCTCGCGCCGCGGCACGCCCTTGATCCTGGCGCGGTAGGTGAGGAACTCGCGCACCCGCATGTCGCCGTAGAGCGGGGTGTGCTCGGGCAGGTAGCCGATCCGCCGGCGCGTTTCGACGGGGAAGCGCGCCACCTCGAGCCCGTCCACCTGGATGGAGCCCGCCGAGTAGGGAATGAACCCCACCGCCGAGCGCATGGTGGTGCTCTTGCCCGCGCCGTTGGGGCCGAGCAGACCGACCACGTCGCCCGGCGCGACCGAGAACGTGACGTCGCGCAGCGCGAGGAAGTCGCCGTAGAACTTGCGCAGCTGCTGGATCTGCAACATGCGAGGCCCTGCTCCGCCCCGTCCCGCCGGCGGCGCCCGGCGCTCGCGCCACCGCAACTCCGTGACGAGCCTGGGGTTCTGCCCGCGTGTCCCGCGGGGGCGCGACCCTACCCCGGGGGTCATCGAGCGTCAAGCGACCGCTTCGGGCGTGCGCGGGCGTCGGCGCTCGTCATCGTCGCGGCGCTTGGTTAGCGTGCGCGCGATCGAAGGGGGCCTCCTTGAGCGTAGCCGAAGGCGGAGCCGACGCGCCCGATGCCTCGAGCAGCCCGAGCAGCGCTGCATCGGCTGACGCTGGCTCGCCTGCGCCGGAGGCCTCGGCCGACGACGACACGATCCCGGGCGGCGCCCGCTGGGACGAAGCCCCTGCGCTGGTCGGCCGCGGGTTCTGCATGGGGCTGGCCGAGGTGATCCCCGGGGTCTCGGGCGGGACGATGGCGTTCATCACCGGCGTCTACCCCCGCCTGATCGCCGCGATCCAGTCGATCGACCGCGCGGCGCTCGGCCACCTCGTTGGGCGCCGGTTCTCGGCGCTGCGTGACCACGTGGGCTGGCGGTTCCTGGTCATGCTCGGCGCGGGCCAGGCGCTCGGGATCGCGCTGTTCAGCCAGGTGCTGCCGCGCTGGCTGCGCGAGGCGCCCGAGCTGGTCTACGGGGTGTTCTTCGGGCTGATCGTGGGGAGCATCGTGCTGCTCGGGCGTGACGTCGCGCGGCGCGGTGTGACCTGGATCCACGGGGTGGCCGCGCTCGGCGGGGCCGCGTTCGGGCTGGCGGTCGTCACCGCGGTCCCCACCGAGGGCCTCCCGGACGGGCCGGTGTTCATGTTGCTCTACGGCATGATCGCGATCTGCGCGATGCTGCTCCCGGGGATCTCCGGCTCGTTCGTGCTGTTGATCCTGCGCAAGTACGAGCCGGTGATCGACGCCGTCGCCCTGGTGACCCGGTTCGGCGACGGGGCGTGGGTCGCGCTCACCACCATCCTGATCCCGTTCGCGATCGGCTGCGCGGTCGGGATCGCCGCGTTCGCCCGGTTCCTGAGCTGGCTGTTCAAGCGCGCCGAGCAGGGGACGCTCGCGTTCGTGATCGGGATCCTGGTCGGCACGCTGTGGGTGATCTGGCCGTTCCAAGAGCGGGTCTACGTCACGCTCCACGGCAAGGAGAAGCTGCTCAGCTCGAGCCCGATGTGGCCCGAGGCGCTCGACGCTCGAGCCGCGGCCAGCGCGGGCTGCGTGCTCGGGGGCCTCGCGATCGTGCTCGCCATCGACATCCTCGCGCGCCGGCGCGCGGCGGCCGGGGGGGTCGAGGCGCCGGGCTAGCGCTCCTCGTCGTCACCCTCCTTGGCCGCGGGGACGATCCGCTCGCTCAGGTCCTCGAGCCAGGCCTCGTGCAGCGAGTCGAGGGTCCGCTGCGGGAGCTCCTGGCTCAGGTCCCGCCCGGCCCGCAGGCCTCGCAGCACCGCGTTGAAGAAGCGCTGCCCCTTCTTGGTCGAGACCAGGAACGAGACCAGCGCCCAGCTCGCGCTGTAGTGGAGCCGCTCGCGGTCGGCGTCGACCTGGTGGAAGCGGTCGTAGTCGCGCCCGAGCAGGTCGGCGGGGGTGGGGACCGTGCCCGCCTCGAACGCGGCCGCGATCACGCGCGGGAAGTAGCCGAAGTCGCCCGTGCGGGCGCGCTCGAGGTTGGCCTCGAAGTTCCGCCGGTTGCCGTCCTGGGCGTCCCAGTACTGGAAGAAGCAGGCGACGCCCTCGTCGAACCAGGGCGGGAGCGGGGCCTGCCCGGTGAACAGGTGGAGCATGTGGTGGGTCAGCTCGTGCTTGGCCGTCTCGACGGACAGCGTCTTCTTCGGCCCGTCCCCGGCGAGCGTCAGCCAGGTCTCGCGGAGGTGCGGCGCGTACAGGGCGCGGCGCACGCTCTGGGCGGAGCGCTGGTAGGCGCGCTCGTAGCAGGCGGAGAACTCCGCGTCGTGGCCGAGCACCAGGACGGTGAGCGGCGGCGGGAGCAGGAACTCGCCCTTGAAGATCCGCGCGAACGAGGCGAGGAACCGGTCCACGAAGGCGGCGACGTCGCGCGCCGCCTCCGCGCCGACCGTGGTCCTGACCACGCAGCTCCGCCCGCGCACCTCCACGAACGAGGTCGGATCGTCGACCGCGCGCGGCGCGCCGACCGCCCAGCCCTCGCTCGGGACCTCGCCCCGGTCGCGTCGGGCGCGCCCCTCGTCGGCCCGGACGGGCGGCGTCCCCAGCCCGGCGAGCAGGACCAGCGCGAGCGCGGCGGTCGTGCGGTAGCCCACGGGAGCCTCCTCGCGCCCGGTGCCGGCGCAGGACCCGACTCTACTCCTCGGTGGAGCCGAGATGCGCCCGACCGGGGCGCGGGTCCCGGGGTAGACTCGCCCGCGTGAAGCGCTCCCATGCCATGGCGGGTGGCCTGGTGCTGGCCGGGGTCCTCGGCGGGCTCGGCATGCTGGTCCTGACCCCCGACTCCACGCCGCTCGGCGGCCCGCTCCGCTCCGGCGGGGGCGGCTCCGCGGCGAGCGGGCCCGCGCAGACGCCCGGGCGACCCGAGCCCGCGCGGCCTCGTGCGAACGACTCCGCGCCGCCGCCCGCCGTCGACGAGGGCCCGGCGCGCCGACCTCAGCCCGACCTCGCCGACGAGGCGCCGCCCGCGGCGACCCGCGGCGGCGTCGAGCCGCGCGCGCGCGAGGAAGGACCGTCCAGCCTGCGGATCCGCTGCGTCGACCCCGAGGGTCACGCCCTGGCGGGGGTGCGGATCGAGGCCCGGCGCGCCAGCGGGGCACCGCTCGAGCCGCAGATCACCAACGCCAGCGGCGAGGTGCGCCTGAGCGGCCTGCCCCGCGGCGAGGCGATCCACGGGCGCGCCTATCACGCCTGGGTCCACGGCGGCGTCGCGTTCGGTCCGGCCCGCGTGGGGGAGGAGGTGGCGGTCGTCCAGCTCACCCCGGCCGAGATGGGGCGCCTGAGCGGGCGGATCGTCGACGACCGCGGCCTGCCGGTGAGCGAGGTGGTGCTCAACCTCGTCGACCCCGAGCAGGGCGAGGGCACCGCGGTGCTCGACGCCGTGGCGCTGGGCCTGGCCCCCGACGGCAGCTTCCTCACCACCCTGGCCGCCGGACGCTACGCGGTCTCGGCGGGGGGGCCCGGGCTGACCGAGTCCGACCGCACCTACGTGACGGTCGAGCCGGACCGCGAGGCGGGCCCGATCGAGCTGGTCGTGTCGCGCGCGGCCACGATCTCGGGGCGCCTCGCGCTGCCGCCCGAGCTGGCCGCCGCGCTCCCGCTCGCGCTCGACCTGGTGATGGAGGTCACCTCGGGCACCGAGGAGAACCCCTACACCCGGGTCGATCGGCGCCCGCTGCAGCTCGACGCCAGCCACGGGTTCTTCGCGGGCGACTGCGCGCCGGGGGCCTATCGGATCCGCCTCGAGCTGCCCGAGGCGGGCGCGAACCGGGTCGGGCCCTGGGTCCCGTTCTCCCTCGCGCCGGGCGAGCAGAAGACGGGGCTGCTGCTGGCCCTCGCCGAGATGCCCGTCGCGATCCAGGGCCGCGTGCTCGACGACCAGGGGATGCCCGTGGCCGGCGCGGTGGTGGCCGTGAACGCCCGGCGGGTGGAGAGCGACGCCGAGGGGCGCTACGCCCTGCGCGGGCTCGACCTCGGCGACACCGCGATCACGGCCAAGAAGGAGGGCTACGCGCCCGCCTACCAGCCGGTCAGCTACGACGGGGCGCGCCGCGACGTGGACCTCGTGCTCCAGCGCTGCGGCGGGATCCGCGGCGCCGTCGAGGGGCCGGACGGGAGGCCGGCGGCTGGCGTCCCGGTGCTCGCGATCTCGCGCGGCGACGACGACACCTATCAGCCCCACGACGCCCGCGCGGACGGCAACGGCGGCTACCTGTTCGAGGGCCTCCCCCCGGGGATCTACTACCTCAAGGCCGGCGCGGGGGCGGACCCGTTCGACGTGACGGGCGCGCCCAGCGTGCAGGTCTTGCCAGGGCAGGTGGTCGACGCCGCGGCGCTCCGGCTGCAGTAGGAGGAGCGCGGCGAGGCGCGCCCGCCCGGGTCGGTTGGGTAGAATGCGCGCACGCCGGAGTGGAGGAACGGCATACTCGGAGGTTTCAAAAACCTCTGCCCTTTGGGCTTGTGGGTTCGAATCCCACCTCCGGCATTTCGGCTCGCCGCGCACGCGCCGCGAGCTCGGCAGGTAGGTAGGCAGGCCGCGCGCGAACGAGCGGATACGATGGGTCCATGCCCAGCCCGTTCCCCGGCATGGACCCCTACCTCGAGCACCCGTTCTTGTGGCCCGACGTCCACAACGCGCTCGTGGCCGAGCTTCGCCGCCGCCTCGGGCCGCTGTTGCGGCCGAGGTACTATGTCCAGCTCGAGGAGCGGACCTACCTCGCCGACCCCGACGAGGGCCTGCTGTTCGTCGGGCGGCCCGACCTCTCGGCCACGACGTTGCCGGGTTCCGAGCCGTCGAGCGGCGGAGCGACGCCCCGCTCAGGGGGCGGGCGGGTGTTGACGGTGACGGTGCCCGTGCCCGAGCCGGTGCGAGAGACCTACCTGGTCGTGCGGGGGGTCGACGACCGTGAGGTCGTGACGGTGCTGGAGCTCCTCTCGCCGACGAACGAGGCGAGCGGCGACGGGCGCCGCCAGTACGAGACCGAGCGCCGCAGCGTCCTCGCCTCCCGCACGAACCTCGTCGAGCTCGACCTCCTGCGGGCGGGTGAGCCCATGCCGCTCGTCGGGACGCCGGTGCGGTCGGACTACCGCGTGCTGGTCAGCCGCGGCGATCGTCGGCCCCAGGGGGAGCTGCGCGCGTTCTCCGTACGCGACCGGCTGCCGGCGTTCGCCCTGCCGCTCCGCCCCGGGGACGTCGAGCCCGAGATCGACCTGCGCGGGGCGCTCGACGACGTGTACGACACGGGCAGCTACGACCTCAGGATCGACTACCGCGGCGAGCCGTCGCCGCCCCTGTCGGCCGAGGACGCCGCCTGGGCGGACAGCGTCCTGCAGGCCGCCGGGCGGCGCTGAGCGCTCAGACCGGCTCGGGCGCGGCCGGCTCGGGCGCGAGAGGCGCGGCCGGCCGGTGCCGGAGCAGCCAGCTCGCCGAGGTGGCGGCCAGGAGCGTGGTGGCGCCCAGGATCCAGGCGGGTCCCCACAGCAGCCAGTTGGCCGCGGCGGCGAGGGCCGCGAGCCGCGCGACCTCGAGGGCGAACGCCCAGCGCCGCCGCTCGAGCAGCCCGCCCAGCGCGGTCACGCTCGCCACCGCCAGCGCGACCGCCACTCCGACCACGGCCGCGTCCAGCCGGTGCTGCAGGGCGAGCAGCGCGGTCGAGCCGAGCAGGGTCAGCGCGAAGTGGAGCGTGACGTAGCCGAGCAGGCCGGCCGGGACCGGCGGGCGGTACTTGGGCCGCGTCGCGCGGGTCACGGGCGGGATCGTGACGGGGCCGCCCAGGGCCGCGGGGCGCCACTCGGGTGGGGCCACGGGCGCCCACAGCTTGTCGGTCAAGTGCGCGGCGGAGGCGATCAGGGCGGCGATCCGCGCGTAGTAGTGCACGTTCGCCCACAGCGGGTTCCACGAGGCGAGGGGGCTGACGGTGCCGTAGACGACCTGCTCCTCCTCGCGCGCGAAGGTTCCGAACAGCCGATCCCACACGATCAGGATCCCGCCGTAGTTCTTGTCGATGTAGCGCGGGTTGATCCCGTGGTGCACGCGGTGGTGCGAGGGCGTGTTGAGCACCGCCTCCAGCGGGCCCAGCCGGCCGACCGCCTCGGTGTGGATCCAGAACTGGTAGAGCGTGTTCGCGGTGGTGCTGACCGCGAACACCAGGGGCGGGACGCCGAGCACGGCGAGGGGCAGGTAGAACGCGAACCCCCCGAGCGGGGTCAGGAACCAGCTCTGCCGCAGCGCGACCGAGAGGTTGTACTCCTCGCTCTGGTGGTGGACGATGTGCCCCGCCCACAGCACGTTCACGCGGTGGCTGGCGCGGTGGAACCAGTAGTAGCAGAAGTCGGTGCCCACCATGGCGAGCAGCCAGGTCGCCGCGGCGTCGGCGGCGAGGTGGGCGGGCGCGACCCGCTCGAACAGGAGGGCGTAGACCCCGAACGTGAGCGCGCGCGCGGGGAGCGCGAGGACTTGCTGGCCGATCCCGCACGAGAGGTTGGTGATCGAGTCGGGCAGGTGATAGCCGAGCTCGCCGCGGCGTCGGCCCACGAGCAGCTCGAGGCCGATCAGGGCGAAGAACACGGGCACGGCGAGCGCGATCGCCTGTTCCATGGAGGAGAGGCTACCCGAACCCAGGAGCGCGGACGCCCGGAGGGTGGGCCCTCCACCGCCAGGTGTGGGGCAGCCGTGACCCGCGAGGTCGCGCGCGCGACCGCCAGCGCGGCTGCCGCGCACCCGGGGGCGACACGACCTCCGCCGACGGCGCGCCGCGGGACGCCGTGGCCCCGGGTTCGCGCCGTCGCCTCCGCGCTCCGCCGGCCGGGTCCCACGCCCGGGAGCGAGCGGCCTCGGAGAGAGCGGCATGCCGGACGACGATGGCGGTGCGATCCACGCGGCACGCGCGGCCCACCTGCGCCTCGTGTTCGAGCAGATCCCAGGGGCGGTGTGGACCACCGATCGCGAGCTCAGGATCACGCAGGGGCTGGGGCGCCCGCCCATGCGGGAGCGGCCCTGCGTGGACTGGGACCGGGTGCCCGGCAGCGGGGTCACGGTCTACGACCTGGTCGGCACCCGCGACCCCTCCGAACCGATGGTGGCCCACCACCTCGCCGCCCTGGCCGGGCGCGCCACGCACGTGCACTACACCTTCGAGGAGCGCTGCTACGAGGTCCGGCTGGCCCCGTCTCGCGACGAGCGAGGCGACGTGGTCGGCTGCCTGGGGGCCGCCATCGACGTCACCGAGCGGCGCGCGCTCGAGGAGCGGCTCGAGCGGAGCGAGGCCCGCCTGGCGGAGGCGCAGCGGGTGGCGCACGTCGGCAGCTTCGAGTGGGACCTCGCACGCGACGTCGTGACCTGGTCGCCCGAGCTGCGGCGGATCTATGGGCTCGACCCCGACACGACCGCGACCGACGCGGCCACGCTCCTCGCGCACGTCGAGCCGGAGGACCGGACCCGGGTCAAGTCGCTCGTGTTCGACGCCTGCCCCGAAGGAGGCGCGTTCACGGTCGACTTCCAGGTCCGGCGCGGCGACGGGGAGCGACGCACGCTCCATAGCCGAGGCGACGTGGTGTGCGGCGAGGGCGGAGAGCCCGTGCGCGTCGTCGGCTGCTGCTGGGACGTCACCGAGCGGGTCGCGGCCACGCGCGCCCTCGAGGAGTCGATCTCGCTCCTGCAGGCCACCCTCGACGCCACGGCGGACGGGCTGCTGGTCGTGGATCGCGGCGGGCGGATCGCGGCCTACAACCAGCGGTTCGTGGACCTGTGGCGGCTCCCGCCCGAGCGGGTGGCCCAGCGCGACGACGAGGCGCTGTTGCAGCGGGTGGCCGAGGAGCTGGACGACCCGGAGGGGTTCTTGCTCATGGTGCGCGAGCTGTACGGCGAGCCAACGCGCGAGAGCTTCGACGTGCTCCGGTTTCGGGACGGGCGCGTGTTCGAGCGCTACTCGCGGCCGCAGCGGCTCCACGGCGAGGTGTGCGGGCGCGTGTGGAGCTTCCGCGACGTGAGCGAGCGCGAGCGGCTGCTGGAGCGGACGCTGTTCCTGGCCGACGCCGACCGGCTGCTCGTCTCCCTCGAGCTCGAGCCGGCGCTCGCCGCCGTGGCGCAGCGCGCGATCCCCTACCTCGGCGATGCGTGCGTGGTGGACCTCCTCGTGCACGGCGCCCCGCGCCGGGCGATCTCGATCTCCCGCGACCCCGGACGGCAGCTCGACACCGAGCTGCACCGGAGCGTCCTGGCGGGGCACTCGGCGATCTACGAGCACGAGGGCAGCTCGCTCCTCGCGGTGCCGCTCACCGGGCACGAGGGCGTGGTCGGGGCGATCACGTTCTGCGCGGCGCCGCGCCGGCGCTACGGCCCAGCCGAGCTCGACGTGGCCGAGGAGCTCGCCCGCGGGGTGTCGCTCGCGTTCGAGCGCGCGCGGCTGTGCGAGGAGCTGAAGGAGGCCCTCCGCGCGCGGGAGGAGTTCATCTCGGTCGCCGCGCACGAGCTGCGCGGGCCGGTGACCGCGCTCCACCTCGGCGTCCAGACGCTCGCGCGTCGGCGCAGCAGCACCGAGGCCGTCGGCCGGATCGTGAGCATCCTCGAGCGAGAGGACCAGCGCCTGGTCCGGTTCGTGGACGAGCTGCTCGACGTGGGGCGCGCGCGGTCCGGGCGGATGCACTTCGACTACGCGGAGGTCGACCTCGCCGAGGTGGTCCGCGCCGTCGCCGCCCGCCACGGTCGCGACCTGACCCGCTCCGGCTCGTCGCTCTCGATCACGACCGCCGGCGAGCTGATCGGGCAGTGGGATCGCTTCCGCCTGGAGCAGGTGGTCACCAACCTGCTGTCCAACGCGATCAAGTTCGGGCTGGGGCGACCGATCGAGCTCGCGGCGCGCGGCGCGGTCGATCGCGTGATCCTCGAGGTGGTGGACCACGGGATCGGGATCGCGCCGGAGATGCAGGAGCGCGTGTTCCGGCCGTTCGAGCGGGGGGTCTCGACCCGGCACTACGGGGGGCTCGGCTTGGGGCTCTACATCGTGAGGACGATCGTGGAGGGCATGGGAGGAGTCGTGCGTCTGGAGAGCAACCCGGGGCAGGTGACGCGCTTCACGGTCGAGCTGCCGCGCACGAGGACCCCGTGATCGCGTCCACCCGTCCCGTGCTGATCGTCGAGGACGACGAGGACATCCGCGAGCTCGTGGGGATGGCCCTCACGGTGCACGGCTTCCGCGCCACCGGCGTCGCCGACGGCGAGGCCGCCTGGGCGGCGCTGCGGGGCGCGCCCCCGCCCGCGCTGATCCTGGTCGACCTCATGATGCCCAAGATGGACGGCGCCGCGCTGGTCCGGGCCATGCACTCGGACCCCGTGCTCAGCAAGATCCCGGTCGTGGTCCTGAGCGGCAACCCCGCGGCCCGCGCCCAGGCCGAGGCGCTGCACGCCGACGGCTGCCTCATGAAGCCGGTCGAGCTCGATGAGCTGGTCGCGACCGTGGAGCGGTTCGTGCCGCATTAGGCGCTGTCTCGAAGCTCGGATCGCGCCATCGCGAGGCGATCGTCACCGTACTCAACGCTCCAGGTCGCCCGCCTCCATGGAGCGGACGACCTGCGCGAGCAGGGCCACGCCGAAGCCGGTGCCGCGCTTGTCGGGGAACGCGGGGCCGGCGAGGTCGACGTGGAGCCAGGGCAGGTCGAGGTCCTGGATGTGGCTGTAGACGAACTGCGCGGCGCAGCTCGACTGGGCGTTGGCGCGGTCGGCCACCGAGTTGCGCATGTCGGCCACCACGCTCTTGAACTCGGGCTGGTACAGCTCGGGCGCGAACGGGAGCGGGTGGACGAGGTCGCCGCTCGCGCGGCCGGCGCGCACCGCGAGCGCCTCGACCCCGTCGCGGTTGGAGACGATCGCCGCGTGGCGCTTGCCGGTCGCCACCAACTGCGCTCCCGTCAGGGTCGCGGCGTCGATCACGAGGTCGGGGGCGTAGGTGCGCGCGACGTAGGACACACCGTCGGCGAGCAGCAGCCGCCCCTCGGCGTCGGTGTTGTTGATCTCGACGGTCTTGCCCGAGTGCAGGGTGAGGATGTCGTCGTTGCGGTAGCTGTCGGGGCCGATCGCGTTCTCGGCCAGCGGGATCGCGGCCACCACGCGCAGCCCCGCCACGCCCTCCTGCGCGAGCACGCGGAACGCGCCGAGGACCGCGCCGCCGCCGCCCATGTCGCCCTTCATCTTGGGCATGCTGCCGCCGATCTTGAGGCTCAGACCGCCGGTGTCGTACACGACCCCCTTGCCGACCAAGGCCACGGTCCGGCGCGCGCGACGCGGGCCGTGCTCGAGCAGCAGCAGACGCGGCGGGACGCGCGCGGCCCGTCCGACGGCGGCCAGGCCGCCCAGGCCCTCGCGCTCGAGCTGCTCGCCCGCGAGCACCCGCACGCGCACGCCCGCCAGCCCGCGCAGGCCCGCGCGCGCCTCGCTCACGAACTCGGCGGCGCTCAGCTCCGCCGTCGGCGTGTCGACCAGCCGCGCGATCCAGCGGGTGGCCTCGGCGGTGGCGCGCGCCGCCGCCGGGATCGGCAGCGTGCGGCCGCGCCGATCGATGGCGGCCACCGTCAGGCGCGGACCGGCCTTGCGCTCGCTCTGCCGGCCGTAGAGCGGGAAGCTGCGCGCGATGGCGTTGACCGCCGCGAGCACCTGCTCGGGGCCGTCGAGGCACAGGATCAGGGCCGCGGCGCGGCGGGGCTCGAGCTCGAGCTTGCCGGCGCAAGCGGCGATCGCGTGCCCCCGGGCGGGGCAGGCGTGGCGCGAGGGGCGGTCGGGGAGCACGGCCACGCTGACCCGCCGCGGGGCGAGCCCGGTGAGCGTGCTGCGCAGCCGGCCGAAGCCGCCCGGCTGCGCCCCCTCGAGCAGCTCGGCGACCAGCGCGCGGTGACGCTCGCCGGTGAACACGCTCCGCCACGCGCCGGCGTCGAGGGCCTGGCGCGGCGCGAACAGCGCGACGTGAGCGGGGCGGGACTTCAGCGCGGCGGCCAGGCCGTCCGCGAACGCGATCTCGACGGGCACGATTGCTCCTGGGTGGAACGGGGCGCGCGGCGTGCGCGCCCCAAGAGGTGCGCGGAGCGTACGCGACGCGGCGCGGGCGCTCAATCGTCGCGCCGGAGCGCCGCCGTCAGCATGCGGTGGAAGTGGTGGACGCCCCGCTCCTGCGCGGGGGAGTAGCGGCCGCGGTGGTAGAGCCGCGAGCGCAGCGCCCGCTGCTGGGCCTCCACCACCGCCTCGTCCTCCAGCTCGACCTGATCGAGCCCGGCGCCCGCCCCTCGCTCGCGCAGCGCCTCGTCCCACACGTACGAGAGGTAGCGCACGCGGGTGCGCGTCGGCCCGAGCGGCTCGACGCAGTTGATCGACAGGCCCCAGGGATAGACGTTGAACATGGTCGCCGGGAACAGCCAGAAGTAGTACGCGGCCACCCGTCCGCCGTCGGGGCCCTGGTCGGGGTGGTCCGCCGGGAGCGCGAAGCAGGGCTCGCCCGGGCGGCCGACCCCGATCTGGAGCGTGCCGCGCGGGAGCAGGAGCGTGCGGTAGGACCGCCACTCCAGCGTGCGCGCCAGGCCGGGGTGGACGAACGGGATGTGGAACCCCTCCAGGTAGTTGTCGACGTACAGCGCCCAGCTGGCCGCGACGTCGTAGGCGCGCGCGCCGGCCGGGTCTGGGCGGAGCGCGTCCCAGGGCGCCCACGCCAGCCGCTCGCGCAGCGGGGCCACCAGCGCCTCGAAGGGGACGCTCGGGTCGAGCGAGACGAACAACAGCCGCCCGAGCTGGTCGAGCCGCACCTGCGGCAGGTCGTCGCTCGGCGCCGGGAAGCCCTCGCACCCCTCGAACTCGGGCGTGGAGAGCAGGCGCCCGTCCAGCGCGAACCGCCGTCCGTGGTAGCCGCACTTGAGCGCGCTGACCCGGCAGGCCTCGCGCACGACCGGGAACGCGCGGTGGGTGCACACGTTCGAGAGGCAGCGCAGCGCGCCCACCACGTCGCGGGTCAGCACCAGCGGCTCGTCGAGGCACCCCTCGAGCAACGTCAACGGACGCGCGGTCCCGCGCTCCTCCACCTCGGCCACGTCCGCCACGAGGTGCCAGGCGCGCGCGAACACCCGCTCGCGCGCGCGCTCGTACAGCGCCGGGTCGGCGTAGAACCGGCCGGGCGGGGTGTGCGCCCGCTCGATCGCGGGGTCGATCCAGAGGTCGTCGTCCACGACGCCGTTCTACCCCGCCCCGCCCCCGAAGCGGGCCAGCGCGAACGGCGCGGTCGCCGACGAGGCGTCGCCGAGCGCGAGGTCGACCAGCGCCTCGCCCAGGCCGCTCGCCATCTTGAACCCGTGCCCGGAGAGGCCGGCGGCGAGCACGACCTGCGGGTGACGCGGGTGGCGGTCCACCACGAAGTGCTCGTCGGGCGTGCGGGTGTACATGCACACCGCGTGGCGGACGCGCCGCGCGCCCACGCCCGGCAGGTGCGCCCGCAGGAAGGCCGCGACCCCGGCTTCGTCGGCGGGACGCAGCGCGCGATCGACGGCGAGGGGGTCGGCGACCGGCTCGCCCCCGCTGTGCTCGGCGACCTTGAGGGCGGGTCCCTCGGCGCCAGGCAGCGCGGGGAAGCCGTAGAAGTGCCCCGCGGCCGTCTCGAAGTAGAAGCAGGGGCAGCCCCGCTCGCGCGCGTAGCGCGGGTCCTTGGCCTCGAACCACAGGAGCGGCTTGCGGACGACCTCGAGCGGCAGGCCGAGGTCCTCGAGCACCTCCCCGGCCCAGGGCCCGGCCGTGACGATCAGGCGGTCCGCCGCGTAGCGCCCGCGGTCGGTCGTCACGAGCACCCCATCGCCCTCGGCCGCCCACCCCTGCACGGCCTCCCCCGTCCGCAGCGACGCCCCGGCCGCCTGGGCGAGCGCCGCGTGGGCCCGCACGCACTCCTCGACGTGGAGGAACCCGGCGCGCCGCTCGAACACGGCGCGCGCGCCCTCGGGGAGGGCGAACGCCCCCCCGAAGCGACGCGCGACCTCGTCCGGCGCGAGCGCCTCGACCTCGAGCCCGTGCGCGCGGGCGCTCGCCAGCACCCCAGGGACGATCGGCCCGTCGGGCGCCCCCACCTCGAGCAGCCCGACCTCCTCGTACAGGCGGCGGCCCGCGAGCCCCTCCAGCTCCTCCCACAGCGCGTAGCTGCGCCGCAGCAGCGGCACGTAGTCGGGCCCCTCGAAGTAGGCCAGGCGAATGATCCGCGTGTCGCCGTGCGAGCTGCCGCGGTCGTGCCCCGGAGGGAACCGGTCGAGGCCGAGCGCGCGCACCCCGCGGCGCGCGAGGTGGAACAGCGCGGCGCTCCCCACCCCGCCCACCCCCAGCACGATCGCGTCGTAGCGCGCCGTCACGCCGCCGGCTCCGCGCGCGCGGGCTCGCCCTCGTCCGCCTCGATCGCGCCGTCGCGCAGGCGGACCCGCCGCGCGGCGGCGCCGGCGACCTCGAGGTCGTGCGTCACGAGGACCACGGTCACCCCCTCGCCCGCCGCCTCGCGCAGCAGCCCGACGATCGCGCGCGCCGTGGCGCCGTCGAGGTTCCCGGTCGGCTCGTCCGCGAGGAGCAGCCGCGCCCCGCCCACCAGGGCGCGCGCCACCGCCACCCGCTGCTGCTCGCCGCCCGACAGCAGGAGCGGACGGTGCGCCGCGCGCGCCAACAGGCCGACGCGCTCCAGCCAGCCCGCCGCGCGCCGCTCCCGCTCCGCGCGCGCCACGCCCGCATACCGCAGCGGCAGCGCCACGTTCTCGAGGGCCGTCAGGGTGGGGATCAGGTGGAACTGCTGGAACACGAACCCCAGGCGCGTGCGCCGGAACAGGGCCCGCTCGCGCGGCCCGCGCCCGCTCAGCTCCTCGCCGAGCACCCGCAGCCGGCCGCCGGTGGGCCGGTCGAGGGCCCCCATGAGGTTGAGCAGGGTGGTCTTCCCGCAGCCGGAGGGACCGGTGATCGCCACCAGCTCGCCGGGCGCCACGGACAGGTCGATCCCGCGCAGGGCGTGCACCGCCCCCGTCCCGCTCGGGTAGACCTTCTCCAGCCGCTCGCACGCGATCGCGGGCTCGGGCATCACAGCTCCCGGAGCGTCACGGCGGGGTCGACCCGCGCCGCGCGCAGCGCAGGGACGCCGCCGGCGAGGACGCCCATCACCACCGCGTAGCCGCAGGCGAACAGGAGCAGCCGCGGGGTGAGCCGGAACAGGGCGGCGCCGGTCTCGAGCATGCCGAGGAGGGCGGGCTCGAACGCCGCGATCGCGGCCACGGCCAGGGCGATCCCGACGGCGGCCCCGAGGAGCGCCAGCGCCGCCGCCTCGAGCACGAACTCCGCGGCGATCTGCAGCGGCGTGGCGCCCAGCGCCGCCTTGATCGCGACCTCGCGCCGGCGCTCGATCACGGCCATGGCCATGGTGTTCACGATCAACAGCCCGCCCACCACCGTCGAGAGCACCGTCACGATCAAGGTGATCACGACCAGGAGCGCCACCGCCTGCTCCATGCGCTCGGCGATCCGCGCGGGGTCGATCACCGCCAGGTCGGGGAGCTGCGCCCGCAGCCGCGCGGCCAGGGCCTGCGTGCCCGCGGGCGAGCGGTCGGTGGGCACGATCTGGTAGATCCGGAACAGGCTGCCCTGCTGGAGCGCGAACCGCCTGGCGAGCTCGTCGGTCGGCGCGGCGCCCTCCCCGCCGGGGACGCCCTCGACCTGCGGCAGCGCCGCCTCGAGCCAGGGGGCGCGCTCGAGCAGCTCGCCGAAGAAGCGCTGCGCCCGCTCGACCTCGGGCTGGAGGAGGTCGCGGTTGAGCGGCTCGTAGGGGACGAGGGCGGCGGGGACCATGGGCGTGTCGGGCCCGTGGAACACCCCCACCACCTCGTAGCGCTTGTGGCGGACCACCAGCTCGTCGCCGACCGCGAGCCCGCGCCGCGCGGCGAGCCAGTCGATCGCCATGGCCGCGTGCTCGTCGCCCTCGCGCAGCCAGCGTCCGGAGAGCAGCCGCAGGCCCATGCCGCGCACCGCCTCGGCGTCGCCCGGCGGAATGCCCTCCACCAGCGGCTTGGGCACCATGAACGCCAGCGGGTCGTCCTCGAGGTCGAAGCCGTCGAGGAACAGCACCAGGCTGGGCGCCACGCGCTCGACCCCGGGGAGCGCCTCGACGCGGGCCAGGGTCTCGGGCGTGATCCCCGGGTTGACCCCCTCGGCGTTGGTCTTGGTGTAGAGCCGCACCAGCCCGCGGGCGTAGCCCTTCGCCTCGTCGACCATGCCGCGGAAGTGCTCGCCGAGCGCCCCCAGGACGACCAGGGTGAAGATCCCGAGCGCCACGCCCAGCACCGTGAGGAGGGTGCGGAGCCGCTGACGGAACAGGTCGCGGAGGAGCGCGCGCATGGCGACGTTATACGCAGCGGACGCGGGGCGGGGACCGCCTGAGCGGGGGTGGCGCGGGCCGCCCGAGCGGGTTCCCATGAGCGGCACCGGAGGTCCTCGTGCACGCCACCCGCTCGCGGTTCGCCCCTCGGCTCGGGCTGAGCCTGCTGCTCACCCTCTCCAGCGGCTGTCACCTGTTCGCGCAGAGCGACCCGGCCGCCGAGCGCGAGATCCCCACGTTCGTGATCCCGCCGGCGCGGCCGGGCGTCGACTACGAGCGGTTCATCGTGTTCGGCGACTGGGGCACCGGGCGCGACGACCAGCGGCGCGTGGCCGACGCCATGGCCAAGCGCGTGCGCGACGAGCAGGGGCGGCTCGCCGAGGGCGAGGAGACCGCGCTCGACTTCCTGCTCACCACGGGGGACAACTTCTATCCAGCGGGCGTCAGCTCGGCCGACGACCCCCAGTGGAAGGAGAAGTTCGAGCAGGTGTACGACGCGCCCGAGCTGCGCGACGCGCCCGTGTTCGCGAGCCTCGGCAACCACGACCACGCCGGCAACGCCCAGGCCCAGCTCGCCTACGCGCGCAAGAACCCGCGCTGGCGCATGCCGGCCCGCTACTACACGGTGACCCGCCCGCTGGGGGAGGGGCGCACGCTCGCGCTGTTCGTGCTCGACACTCAGCCGCTCACGTTCCGCAGCGGCGACCCCGAGCAGCTCGAGTGGCTCGACGCAGAGCTCGCCAAGTCCGAGGCCACCTGGAAGCTGGTGGTCGGCCATCACCCGCTCTACTCCCACACCGCCCGCGGCTTCAACCACACCCTGATCCGCCGCCTCGAGCCGCTCCTGGTGCGCCACCGGGTCGACATCTACGTGGCTGGGCACGACCACATCCTCGACCTCGTCCGGCCGGTCCGCGGCGTCTACCACCTCGTGAGCGGCGCGGCCGGCGGCCCCGACAAGGCCTACGGCGCGAGCTGGACCGAGGAGTCGTTCTACACCGCCACCCTGGGCGGGTTCTGCTACCTGCGCGCAGGCCCCCAGCAGCTCGTGATCGAGTTCGTCCGCATGAACGGTGAGACGGAGTACGCCCACGTGCTGTACCGCGGGCGGACCGGGCCGTTCTGAGCGCGCGGCTCAGCGCAGCTCGGGGTAGCGCTTCAGCAGCCGGCTGGTGCTCTCGGGCCGATCGGCTCGCGCCCGCTCGACCAGCCGGCGGGCGGCCTCGACGTCGTCGGGGCGCCGCGGGCGCCGCTTCATGAGGAGGTCGGCCAGCTCCAGCATGGCGGTCGCGTTCCCGTCGGCGACGGCGAGCTGGTAGGCCTCGGCCGCTCCGGCGAGGTCGAGCGGCACGCGCTTGCCCGCGCGCAAGGTGCGCGCGAGATACAGCGTGGCGGGGCCGTGGCCGGCCTCGGCGGCGCGGCGCAGCAGCTCGAGCCCGCGCTGGACGTCGCGCCGCTCGGGCGGGAGCCCGTCGCCCTCGAGCAGGAGCTCACCCGCGAGGGCGTAGCCGCGCGCCTCGCCGGCCGCCCCGGCGCGCATGCCGAGCGCGACCGCCCGCGTGGAGTCCTTCGGCGTCCCGCGGCCTTCGTGATGCGCGAGCGCCAGCTTGAACAGCGCCTTGGCCGAGCCCGCCTGCGCCGCCCGCTCGAGCCACATGAGCGCCTCCTCGTGCGCGGCGCGCGCGCCGAGCGCCTGGGCGAGCTCGACCATGGCCTGCGGCTGCCCCTTCTCCGCGCCCTCGCGGTAGAGCCGCTCGTAGGGGTCGCCCGCGACGGCGCCGGGCTCCTCGACGCCGCTCCCGTCGTAGGTGATCCGGAAGCGGAACCGCACGGCCTCCTGGGGCGCGGTCAGGTCGGTCTCACCCGCGAGGACCGCCGCGAGCAGGCGCCCGTCGGCGAAGCGCTGGCTCCGCTCCTCGATCGTGAGCGCCCGGACCGAATCGGCGTAGGTCGGCGGCGCGCGCCAGCCGAGCATGCGCGCGCGGGTGTCGAGGCCGTCGAACGCGACCTCGTACGTCACGTCGACTCGGGTGTCGCTGACCAGGCCCACCTCGAGCGACTGCTCGAGCCGCGCCGTGGGCCCGTCCGTCCAGGTCGGGACGGCCAGCAGCGGGCCGATCCCGGTCGCGAACCGCTCGTCGTCGAGGAGTATCAACGCGCGGTCGATTGCGAGCCCCAGCCCGGATTGGCGGTCGAGGCGGATGAAGCTGCGCCGCAGCGCGGTCAGCCCCTCCGCGTGGCTCGGGCGCCCCGTGGCCAGCTCGAGCCGGTAGGTGAACGTGCAGTCCGGCCGCCAGGCGAAGAAGTCGGGGATCGTGCCCGCGGTGTCGAGGTCGAACGGCATGGGGTCGTTGGCCCGCAGGCGGATGCGCGCCAGGCGCGCCTCGATCGCGGCCCAGCCCGCCTCGACCGCGCGCACGTGCTCGTCGAGGTCGACCGTCAGGCGGTAGGCCTCGGCCAGGGCCGGGGGAGGCGCGAGCCGCCCGATCAGGAACGTCACGCGCGAGTGGAAGCGCTGACCGGCCCTCAGCCGCCAGCCGGGCGGCTCGGGCGTCGTCACCTCGTCGGCGCTCGCGTCGGCGGGAGCGGTGGGCGGGGCCGCGGCGCTCTCGGGCGGGGAGGCCGCCTCGCGGGTCCACGCCCACACCGCCAGCGCGCCGAGCGCCAGCGCGGCGAGCGCCAGCGCGCCGAGCGCCAGCCGGCGCGACGCGGCTCGTTCGGCCGCGGCCGGGCGGCCGCCCACCAGCGCGCGCTCGAGGTCGTCGGCGAACGCGCTCCCGTCCGGATACCGCGCGGCCGGGTCGGCCCGGAGCGCGCGCAGGCACACCGCCTCGACCCCGGCGGGCACGCTCCGGTCGAGCCCGCGCGGCGGGGTGGGGCGGGCGCGCGCGATCGCGGCGACCAGCTCGGGCAGGCTGGTCCCCTGGAACGGCAGCGCGTCGGTGAGCGCCTCGTAGAGGAGGACGCCGAGCGCCCACACGTCGACGGCTGGCCCGACCTCTCCCGTCCGGTGGCCGAGCTGCTCGGGCGCCATGTAGAGCGGCGTGCCTACCAGCGCGCCGGTGCGGGTCAAGCGCTCCTGGTCGCCCGCGATCGCCACGCCGAAGTCGGCCAGGCGCGCGTGACCGGCCGCGTCGAGCAGGACGTTCTCGGGCTTGAGGTCCCGGTGCACCACGCCGCGGGCGTGCGCGTGCCCGAGCGCGCGGGCCACCTCGACCACCACCCGCAGGCGCTCGAGGCGCGGCAGCTCGCGGAGCGCGTCGGCCAGGGTCCGCGCGCCCTCCACCAGCTCGAACGCGAGGTACGGGCGTCCGTCGGGCAGCTCGCCGGCGGAGTGGATCCGCACGATCCCGGGGTGGTCGAGCGCGGCCACCAGCCGCCCCTCGCGCGCGAAGCGGGCCCGCTGCGCCGGGTCCGCCGCGGCCAGGAGCAGCTTGATCGCCACCTCGCGACCCACAGCCGGGTCGTAGCCCCGCAGCACCATGCCCATGGCGCCGCGGCCCACCACGCCGCGCACCACGTACGGTCCGATCCGGGAGGTCGGCTCCATGGCGGCTCAGGCTCCGGGGGGCGCGCCGCAGCTCGGACAGACCGTCTCGGGCGCGAACGGGTAGAGCCGCCCGCAGTACGGGCAGCGGGTCGGGCGCAGCGTCGTGGCGGGGATCCCCTCCCACAGCTCCACCGCGCGGGCGAGGAGCAGGTCGCGCAGCGCGTGGCCCGCCGCCTCGTGCGGGAGCGCGAACTCGAGCCGGTGCGCGGCATCGCGCGTCAGGAGCCGCAGGGCCGCGGGTTGGCGGGTCACGTCCCGGTCGTAACCCAGGGAGGCGGAGTAGGCGATCCCGAGCAGGTCGCGCGCGTCGAGGCGCGTGACGACCTCGCGCCGCTCGCCCCGGCGCCGCTCGACGGTCAGGAAGCCGGCGGGCTCGAGCGCCACGCCGTAGGCCTCGGGCGGCACGCCCCGCAGGTCGAGCCAGGTCTCGCGCAGCGTGCGGCGGAAGGCGGCGCTCACCAGCAGCAGGGGCGAGAGCGCGAGCGCGAGCACGAACGCGACCCCGGCGCGCAGGCGGCCTACCGCGCGCCCGCGCTGCACCACGCGCAGCGCGCCGCCCTCCTCGCGCACGACCGCGACCTGGTGCCCGGCCAGCAGCCGCTCCGCGCGCTCGGCGTCGCGAACCTCGGGGTGGGCGAGGAGCGGCTGGCCCCCGAACCACACCTCCAGCGGCTCGCCGACCCCGTCGGCTAGCGTCTCGCGGACCACGAGCCCGTGGCGATCCGCCGCGGCCAGCACCGCGGCCAGGGCCGCGTGGCCGCGCGCCGAATCGCCCGGCGCGTAGGCCGTCTCGCTCAGCGCGGCGCCGCCCTCGCCCTGGACCACCAGCACCAGCTCGTGCCAGCGCTCGAACGCCCGCACGTCGAGCAGCCCGCCGCCGACCCCCCCGTCGCCGGAGTCGAGGTCGGGCCCGCCGTGGCCGTCGGCCAGGAGCGCCACCAGCCACATCAGGAACAGGCAGGTCGCGGCCACGATCAGCGCGAGCAGCTTGAACGGGAGCTCGAGCAACACCACCCAGCGGAAGCGCCGCCGGCGCACGTGGCGCAGCTCGAGCTGCCGGGCCGCGGCCGGCAGCGCGTCGAGCACGTTGCGCAGGGCGAGGGGGGCGGTCGCCACGTGCCCGAGTGTAACGGGTCAGTCCTCCAGGGGCGGCGCTCCGTAGAGGAGCTCGGGCACCAGCGCCCAGGCGATCGCGCGCACCAGCTCCCTCGGCGCGAGCGCGCCGCGCGCCCCCTCCTCGATCCCGGTCGCCACGGCGCGCGCGCACCGCTCCAGCGCGTCGGGCCAGGTCGGCCAGCGCTCGCTGTAGGCCGCGGCGCGCACCGCCTGCTCGGCCACGAGCACCACGAAGTACGGGCTGTAGGGGTCGAACAGCGAGGGGACCCGCGCGGCGCGGCGGGCGCAGGCCGAGCACGGGCAGCGCACCCAGTCGCGCGCCAGCGCCAGGGCGTTCGCCGCGGTCTGGGCCACCTCGCCGCGCCAGTCCCAGGGGTAGTCCGCGGCGGCCGGGTGCGGCGTGGGCGGGTCGCGCCGGAAGGCGTCGAGGGCGGCCTCGCCCGCGGCGATCAGGGCGCGCACCAAGAGCTCGGGCCCGAAGTGCACCAGCCCTTCCAGCCAGGCGGTCAGCTCGTCGCTCGTGATCGCGCCGTCCCCGGCGACCACGCGCGCGGCGTCGAACCCGCGCACGTAGCTGGCGAGCGCCACGGCCTGGTGCTCCTCGACCGCGAGCGCGAGCGGGTCGCCCAGGTACGCCGCGACGCTCACGTCGCGGGGCGCGACCGCGCCCTCGGCGATCCGCTCCACCAGCCGCGCCGCGGCCGGGTCGAGCTCGCCGCGGCGGAGCCGCTCGCGCAGCCAGCGGGCCCAGTCCGCCGGGTCGCGCCCTTCCTTCCACCGCCGCTCGAGGTCGCGCGAACCCGCGTCCATGCGCGCATCATGCCCGACCCGTCGCTTGTGGTCCCGCTGGGGGGCGCCTATGTTCGACGCATGGACCGCAGCCGCCTGACCCAGTGCGTCAACACCGTCCTCGAGGCCGAGGGCTTCGAGCTGGTGCGCCTCCTCAACCATCCGCATCACGTGGTGCGGCTGTGGGTCGACCGCGATCCGGGCGGGGTGGGCGTCGACGACTGCATTCGCCTCACGCGCGGGATCCGCGCCGCGATCGAGGACGAGGGCGAGGACCCGGGCGACTACCTCGTCGAGGTGCAGTCCCCGGGCGTGGACCGCCTGCTGGTCCGCGCCAAGGACTTCGAGCGCTTCGCCGGCAAGCAGGTGCAGGTCTCGCTCAAGGAGAAGCAGGGCGACCGGCGCAACTTCAAGGGCGTGCTGCTCGGCATCGAGGACGGGGTGATCTCCGTCCGGGGTTCGGAGACGGACGAGCCCTGGCGCTTCGAGCGCCGCGGCGTGAAGGAGGTCCGCCTCGTGCCCGAGCTCCCGTTCGCGCCCGCCCCGGTCGGCCCCCCGGGCGCCGAGCGCACCCGCAAGCCGCGCAAGGCGCGGCGCAAGCGGCCCAAGCAGCACTGAGCGAACGCGACGGGAGGGTGGGCTGTCGCCGATTTGGGAGGGCCGCCTCGCGGAGGACGCCCCAAGAGCTGTCGCTGACTGCAGGCTCCCTCGGGTGAAGAAGAGAGGGCAGGAAAGCAGGAAGGACAGGAAAGCAGGAAGGCGCCTCGGCTCTCGGCTCGGTGGTGGCTGTCGCTGGCTGCAGGCTCCCTCGGGTGAAGAAGAGAGGGCAGGAAAGCAGGAAGGACAGGAAA
>CAZMSZ010000089.1:0-9320 GCA_964569055.1 uncultured Planctomycetota bacterium
GTCTCGCGCACGTCGAGGTTGTTGCGCTTGGCGAACTCGTCCAGGCTCTCGCGGGCCGCCGTCTTGAGCGTCGAGAACACGCCCTTGCCGATCACCGCCTGGGCCTCGATCCCGGGGCGGCGGTGCGCGTTGAGCAGGCCGTCGAGCTCGGACACCGCCACCGCGTTGGGCGAGTCGCGCTTGTTCCACTGGAAGACCACGGGCACCTTGGCCGGGTCGAGCCCCTGGCGGTGCAGGTCCTCCTCGAGGCAGCGGAGCGCGTGCAGGTTGGCGGCCAGGACGTGGCGGGAGGAGTCGGCCACGAACACCACCCCGTCGAGGTCCCGCAGGATCATGCGGCGGAGCGCCTCCTGCCGGCCGATCGCGCGCTCGGGCACCGCGTAGATGTGCAGGCGCAGCTCGAGCGTCCCGAACCGGCCCAGGGGCATCTTCACGTACTCGAAGCGCCGGTCCTGCTCGAGCTCGGAGGCCTCGGCCACGAGGTCGGCCGCGGGGCCGCGCTTGGCGCGGAGGTGCTCTTCGATCGCGGCGAGGTTGCTCGTCTTGCCCGCCTGTTCGGGCCCGTAATAGATCAGCTTGCAGTTGAGCTCGTTCTTCTCGGGGTTCAGCCGCGTCATGCCGCTCCTCGGGGATCAATCAGGTCCGTCGGGCGGCCCGAGAGCAGCGGCCGTGCCCCGAGCGCCCCGACCGGGCGGGTCGCGCAAGTCGGGCGGAGGCGGCGCCGTCCCGAACCTGACGCGCCTCTCGCCGGGCGAGCGCCCACGCCCCGCGGCCCTGGCTCGGGGGCTGGGGACCCAGCGTCGGTCCAGGATTCCCCGAAGTCGCGCCGGTCCCATTGCGCTCACGTGTCGCTGCGGGGATTCACGCCCGCGCGGACCGGGTGGCGCCTGATCCCCCGCCCGGCATCGCCTTGTGCGGCGGCCGCTCGCTGGGCAACATGCAGCCACGAGGAGGGCGAGTGGCTGACGCACGCAGCACCGGTCGGGTCGGCGGGTGGACCCGGCTGTTCCGCAAGGGCGAGGTCGAGCTGACCGGGGACCACCACCTGCTCAAGTTCCTCCAGGGGGTGGCGCGGATCTTCGAGGGTGGGGCGGCCAAGGAGACGGCCGATCGGGTCAGCGCGCAGGTCAAGCAGATCTTCGGGTGCGACGAGGTGTCGCTGTTCGTCTACGACGCCGACGCGATCCCCAACCTCGACGACGGCGAGTGGGTGCTGACGGTCAAGGCGGGCTTCGGCGAGGGGGCGCGCGTCACCCAGAACGACGCCAAGACCATGCCCTCGCTCGTGCCCGGCAAGCTGTTCCCGCACAGCGAGCAGCTCGCCGAGAAGGCCGCGCTCAAGGCGATCGCGCTCGCCTTCGAGGAGGGCCGCTTCTACGGCTGCGACATCGAGCGCAAGAAGGTGATCCTGATCCGCGACCCCAAGCCCGCCGACGACATGGGCTCGGGCGACCTCTCGGTGCTCGCGATCCCGCTCACGTACATCAACTGGGCGGGGCGGGTGCCCGAGAAGTCGCGGGTGGGGGTGATGGCCCTCTACCGGGTGCCGGTGCGCGACGACTGGGGAGAGGTGGAGAAGTTCCTGCGCTCCATGATCGCGTACGCGGTGACCGCGCCCTCGTGCATGCTGCGCGACCCGATCAGCAACGTCTACAACGAGGGGTTCTTGCGCGAGCGGCTCTCGGTCTACTGCAACATGCTCGACATGACCGGCGGCAAGCTGCGCGGCGGGCTGGTCGTGGGCATGGTCGACACGCTGCGGCTCTACAAGCAGACCTTGGAGGCGGAGGGGAACGTGGACCCCTCGCAGGTCAGCCTGCGCGTCTCCGAGGCGATCCGCGGGGTCGGAGCCTGCCTGTGGCGGCGCGCGCGGAATCACGCGCTCGGGATGGGGTCCGACTTCGCGTGCGGCGACGCGGCGCGGATCGGGCAGGAGGGGTTCGGGGTGCTGCTCCCGCTGCTCCGCCCGCTCGAGCTGAAGATGTGGGCGCTCCGCGTGCAGAAGGAGGTGCTCGACTATCCCTTCGTGGGCGAGGAGGCGCTCCCCCTCGGGGAGATCTCGGTCAGCCTGCGCGTGATCCCGCTGGGGCAGTCGCACACCCGCCGCGCGAGCGTGGTGTGGAAGACCGCGCTCGCCGCGCTCGAGGACGTCGAGCGCTCGCAGCTGCGCCTCGCCGGGCGCGAGCTCAAGGACGTGGTCAACACGATCCAGATCTACGACGAACAGGGACGCTGGGTCGCCGCGCGGGAGTATACGGCGCCGAACGTGTGAGCTGGGTCGAGGCGCCAGCCGTCGCGTGAGAGCAGAAGAGAAGGAAACAGAGAATATCAACGAGGAACAGGGAATTAGAAATGAGGAATGGCTGTCGCTGAGCGCGAGCGCCCCGTGAACGCGGTCGCGCCCGCGCGGCAGCCGTTCTGGCATTCCCAGTTTCCAGTTCCCTGTTGATATTCCCTGTTTCCTTCGCACTCCCTTCCAGTCCAAACGCTCGCCCGCGTCGAGCCCCCGGCGCGCTTGACACCTCCTCGGCGCGCAAACACACTCGGTCCGGTGAGCGACGACCCCGACGACGACGAGCACCACTCTCCGCTCTCCGAGTCGGGGCGCACGGCGCGGATCTCCGCCCGCCTCGGCTCGGCGGTGCTCGAGGCCGCGGCCGCCGAGCGGGCGCAGAGCCTGTTCGGCACCAAGCTGATCGCGGCCGGCCTGGCCCTGGTCGCCGTCGCGGGCGGCCTCGACTACTTCCAGCACCAGAAGGCGATCTACCAGGTGCTGGGCGACGTGGCGAACGACGCCGGTCAGGGCGACGTGGTGACCACCTTGCAGGGGGTCAACCAGCAGGTCGACGCGCTCAAGCTCCAGGCCCTCGCGCACCTGCCCAAGGGGGTGCGCGACCACCTCGCCGGGGCCGCGCTGGCCCTCGGGGCGGTGCTGCTGACGGTCGGCACGCGGATCAAGCTGCGCTTCGCCCGCGGCCAGCTCGTGCGGGACATCGGCCGCGTGATCGCAGGGCCGGGCTTCCTGGGGGTGGTCGCCTTCGCGCTGATCTCCTGGCGCGGCGTGGCCGTCCTGCGCGCGACCACGCTCACGTTCACCACGCGCCTGCGCGAGGGGCAGCTCTCCTGGTCCGACCTCAAGGCGTTCACCGTTCAGTACGGTCCCTGGGCCTGGGAGCCGGTCGGCGCGGTGCTGCTGCTCGGGGTGCTGCTGCTCGCGGCCTCCGCCGCGGTGCGCTTCGCGTGGGTGCGCCGGATCAAGCGCGCCCCCCTGCTGGGGGAGGTGCTGCAGCGCAGCACGTTCTGGGGCGGCGTCCTGGCGGTCAGCTTCTACCTGGCCGCGACCGTGATCTCGATCGTGTCCTACGGCGGCGCCCTGCGGCTGCTGGCCTGGCCCTGGAAGACCAACCGGGGCGCGTTCCTGGTGACGCTCGCCTTCATGGCGCTCGGCCTGGGTCTGGCCCGCACCGGCACCAACATGATGAAGCGCGAGGCCGCCGAGGGCGACGACCCAGACGCCGCCCCCGCGCCCGCGGCCTGAGCGACGTCGCTACCCCCAGCCACCCGGCCAGGGCTGTCGGCCCCTGGGGGCAAAATGTGGAGACGCGCCGCGGGTGCGGCTCGCGCTCCTCGCTCGCGGCCTTGTCGTACCAGCAGTTGCATCGGCGCTCGGGTCCGCCGCCGTCCTTTCCAAAACGCCCCTCCAGGAGCCGCATGAATTTTCCGATCAAGCAGTAGCCCCAGCGGCCCAGGAGGTTCCATGGGAGTCGACGGCGACCTGACCAGCGCGCTCCGCGCCGCGGTGCGCCCCCTCAGCCTGCGCGAGCTGAAGAAGCGGCGCGTCGAGAGCGTGCGCGTGATCGAGCGCTCGCGCTTCTTCGAGATGCTGGAGCGCGTCGAGGCGCGGGCCCGCGACCGGGCGGTCGACGCGGACAAGAAGCGCCTCGAGCGGCTGATCCAGGAGAACGAGAAGCTCGGGCAGGAGAAGAAGGACCTCGAGCACGCGCGCGGGCTGGTGGAGGCCGAGCGCAGCCGGCTGCAGGCGGAGCTCGAGGAGGTCAGCCAGGAGCTCGGCCGGGTGGTCGGCGAGAAGGTCCAGGCCGCCGAGCTGAAGCGGTTCGTCGAGGAGACCCGTCGGCTGCGCCGCGACAACGAGAAGGCCCGCCAGGCGCTCGACCGGATCACCCAGCAGGCCGAGCAGAAGCTGCGCGAGGAGCGCTGCCGCAGCGAGGGGCTCAGCCAGAACCTGGAGCGGACCGCCCTCGAGCGGGCGCGGCTCGAGCGGGAGCGCGACGAGCTCGAGGTGGAGAAGCAGGCCTTCCAGCGCGAGCTCGACCAGTTCCGCGGCGAGCGCGACCGCTTCCGCGAGGAGCGCGACCGCTTCCGCGCCGAGCGCGACCGCCTGCGGGAGGAGCGCGACAGCGTGCTGCTCGACTGCACCAACGTGGGCCAGGAGCGCGACGCCCTGCGCGAGCGGCTGCGCGAGCTGCAGGCCCTCACCGCCGAGAAGGACGCCCTCGAGGATCGGGTGACGCACCTGGGCGAGGCGCTCGAGGAGGCGCAGGAGGCGCGCCGGGTCCTCGAGCTCGACCTCGCGGAGACCGCGGCCAAGCTCGAGGCGCTCGAGGCCGAGAAGGCCGAGGCCGAGGCCGCGCCGCCCGCCCCCGAGCCGACCCCGGCTCCCGTTCCCACCACGCCCGGGCGCCGGGCGGCGGGCGGGGTCGCCGGCTTCGGGTTCGGGTTTGGGTTCCCCGGCAAGGGCAGCCGCTAGGCGAAGGCGCGAGCGGGCATGACCAACCGTCTGGAGACCATGACGCGCGCCGGGGCCGCCCTCGAGACGGCCAGCCTGCCCAGGGCGATCCGACCCGCGGTCGAGATCATCGCGCGCCTCTCCGACGAGCGGGCGCGCCTGCGCGACGAGGTGGCCCGCCTGCGCGAGGAGCTCCGCCGGGCCCCCGCCGCCGCCGACGTCGAGCGCCTCCGCGGCGAGCGCGATCACCTCGCCCGCGAGGTCGCTCGCCTCAAGTCCGAGAGCGCCGCCGCCGCGCGCCGCGAGCGGGCCCCGGCGCCGCTCCCCGCCCTCCAGCCCACCCCGGAGCCGCGCCTCGCCAGCCTGGTCGCGCGCCTCGAGCGGGCCGTGGAGCGGTTCGAGCGCGCCCCGCGCCTCGAGGCGCTCGTGCCGGGCGCCGTCCCCGCCCGCGAGCAGGCCACGGCGACCAGCGGGCCCGCGCGCCGCACCGCGACCACCCGTCCCAGCCCGCGGCGCGTCGCCGCGGCGGCCGCCGCCAGCGCGAGCGCCGGCTCGGGCCTCCTGGCCGGGCTGGTGCGAGCGAACGTCGAGCTGCGGACCACCGCCGCCGCCGCCCGCGCGCCGGAGCCCGCGCCGGCGCCGGCGCCCGCGCCCTCGCGCGGCGGCGTGCTCGGCAACCTCGTGCGCGCCAACCTCGCGCTGCGCGCGAGCCAGACCTGACCGCGGCCGGGTGCCGCCAGACGCCGGACAACGAACCGGTAACCGCTTCGAGAGCCTAGGGGGAGAGACGTGAACGAGCAGAGCAACAACTTCAATCGGACGAGCCGTCGCGACGAGGACGGCGTGCTGTACGTCGGGATCGACCTCGGCACCAGCCGGACCTCGATCTCGGCCAGCAACGGGGTGCGCGAGACCGTCCACAGCGTGGTCGGGTATCCCAAGGACATCGTGTCCCGCAAGCTGCTGGGCAAGGACGTCCTGTTCGGGGAGGAGGCGATCGCCAACCGCCTCGCCCTCGAGATCTACAAGCCGCTCGAGAAGGGCGTGATCAAGTACAGCGAGGGCGCCGGCATGCCGAGCGACGCGGTGTCCCGCAACATGGAGGCGGCCAAGGCCTTGATCCTGCACGCGGTCGAGCTCGCGCGGCCCAAGCCCGGCCAGATGGTGTACGGCGTGATCGGCTGCCCGGCCCAGGCCTCGATCCACAACAAGCAGTCGATCATCGAGGCGGCCCGCGAGGTGCTCGACTCGGTGGTGATCTGCAGCGAGCCGTTCTCGGTGGCCTACGGCCTCGACCAGCTCCACGACTGCCTGGTGATCGACATCGGCGCGGGCACCACCGACCTGTGCCGCATGAAGGGCTCCATGCCCGACGAGACCGACCAGATCACCCTGACCCAGGCGGGCGACTTCGTCGACGAGCAGCTGTTCGAGCTGTTCCGCGGCCGCTGCCCCGACGCGCAGTTCACGCTGAACATGATCAAGGAGGTCAAGGAGAAGCACGCCTTCGTGACCGAGGCGGCCGAGCCGGTCGTGGTGCGCTTCCCCGTCAACGGCAAGCCGACGCCGTTCAACGTGACCGCCGAGATCCGCAAGGGCTGCGGCCGGATCGTGCAGCCGATCGTGGAGGCGGTGGACCGCCTGATCAGCACGTTCGACCCCGAGTTCCAGGATCGCCTGCGCAACAACGTGATCCTGGCCGGCGGCGGCAGCGGGATCCACGGGCTCGACCGCGCGATCGAGGAGGCGCTCCAGCCCTACGGCGGGGGCCGCGTGCGCCCGGTGCAGGAGCCGGTCTACGCGGGCGCGAACGGCGCGCTGAAGATCGCGTACGACATGCCCGCCGAGGCCTGGGAACAGCTCCGCTAGCGGTGAAGGTCGTAGGCTACGCACGCACGACCTGGGCGGAGCAGGTCCGGGGGACCTTCCCGTCCGTCGAGGAGCAGGAGCGCGCGCTCGAGGCGTTCGCCAAGAAGACCGGCCTCGTGCTCGAGGTGGTCCACAGCGACACGGGGCTCGGCCCCGAGCAGGGGACCCGCGCGGGCCTGATCAACATCCTCGACTCCATGGAGGAGGAGTGGCAGGCGGTGATCGTCACCTCCGCCTGCCGCCTCCTCGGCGCCCGCAACGTCAGCTTCGACCCGGTCGCCGAGCTGACCGAGCACAAGAAGCGCGTGCTGCTGGCGGACGCCCGCACGGCCGAGGCGCTCGCCAAGCTCATGCCCCGGATCGCGCCCAAGCCGGCGCCCAAGCCCGCGCCGCCGCAGTCCGACGACGAGCGGCGGCGCGAGATCGCCGAGCGCCTGCTGCGCGGGCGCGAGGCCGGGGCCAAGGCGGGCAAGCACCAGTCGGGTCCGGCTCCGTTCGGCTACCGACGCGACTACACCCGCCGCGGCAGCGAGGGCGTGCTGCTGCTGCCCGACCCGGTAGAGGCCGACATCGTCCGGCTGATCTTCCGCGAATACCTGCGCCTGCGCAGCATGAAGCGGCTGATCAAGCTCCTCGACGAGCAGGGCCTGCGCACGCGCCGGGGCAAGCGCTGGTCACGGGCGGGCGTCTCGTGGATCCTCAAGAACGACACCTACGTCGGCCGGGTCCACTTCGGCGACATCAAGGTGAAGGGGCGCCACGAGCCGCTGGTCTCGCCGATCCAGTTCAACAAGGTCCAGAAGCTGATCCGCGTGAACAACAAGCGCGGGCGCGAGCGGGAAGAGGAAGAGGCCGAGCTGGTCGCGGTCGAGGCCAGCGAGGAGAAGGCGCCCCGCGCCCCGGCCAAGCCGGCCCCGAGCCCGGGCAGCTCCGGCCGAGCCAAGCGGCGCGAGCCCGCCCACGCGGCGAGCTGAGGTCGCGAACGACACGAGCGGCGAGCCACGCCGGCGTGGCTCGCCGCTCTCGTCTTCCGGCGGGTTGGCGACGGCGGGTCAGCGGGCGTTCGTCCTGGGGCGTCGGAGGCTCAGGATCGAGCGCAGAGAGCGCAAAGACCGCAGAGAGCGGAGACGAGCACGAGCCGATTGGAATCGGCGGATCGAAGCGCGCTTTCGTCTGCACCTACCGAGACATGCAGGGGCTAACGGCCATCGGCTCCCATCACGTGCTGCCAGGCCTGCTCCAGCACCGGGCGTAGGTTGGGGAACGCGACCTGCTGGATCGCGCGCGGGCCGGGCCACCACTCGACCGAGACGATCCCCTCCTCGCGTCGGGGGCTGAAGGTCGGCTCCACGGCGGCCCCGAGCAGGAAGTAGTGGACCGTCTTGAACACGCTGCTCCCGTCGGGCGTGCGGAAGCAGTAGTGGTTCTTGCTCAGCGCCGCGAGCACCTCGAGCTCGCCGTCGATCCCCATCTCCTCGCGGACCTCGCGCAGGGCGGCGTCCTCGATCGTCTCGCCCGGCTCGAGCTTCCCCTTGGGCAGCTCGAGCCGCCCCTGGGCGGCCCAGCGCGCGCTCCGCCGGCGCCGGCGCACGCGCCGGCTCTCGCCGCGGCGGCGCTCGACGCCCCCCGGCGGCGGCTCGTCGCGCTGCCGCCGCTCGCCGCCCGCGCGTCGGTCGGGGGCGAGGCGCGCGTCGGCGATGTCCGGCGGGGGCTCGAGCTCGAGCTCGTCCTCGACGAGCTCGAGGGGCTCGGGCGCTTGCGCCAGCTCGTCCTCGGGCTCGCTGGCGCGGGCGCGGGGGAGCGTGCGGATCAGCGCGAACTCGGCGGCCTCGCCGCAGCCGCGCACGAGCACCCCGCCCGCCGAGACCTCGCGCACGTAGCCGGGGCGCAGGCTCGGCACGTACCTCAACGGCACGACGTCGCCGGTGAACCCCTCGCCGCGCGGGTCGAACGAGACGCCGCGCCGCGCCGCGCGGCCCGCCTCGATCACGATCAGCTCGCTGGGCTCGAACAGGCCGTCGTCTTCGCGCAGCGTCAGCCCCGTGATGTCGAGCGCCCCGCCGGCGACGCGGGCCTCGCGCTCGGCCGCGGGGAGCCCCGCGAACAGGAACTCGGGCGCGGGCTGCGCGGCGACGCGCACGATCCGCACCGAGTGGCCGGAGCGCGCCCGGATCCGCTCGCCGCGCAGCTCGAACCGCCCCTGGCCGGGGCCGCGGAGCAGCTCGAGCACCAGCTCGCGGGTGAGGGCGTAGGGCAGGCGGCGGTGGGCGTTGATCTGCCGGACCAGCGCCTCGAGGTCGACCCAGCCGCCCCGCTGCTCCAGCTCGAGGCCGATCGCCTCGGGGCGGTGGCGCAGGATGAACGCGAGCAGCTTGCTCAGTCGGGTGAGGTCGCGCGCGCCGTCGGACCGGATATTCGACCCCTCGCGTGCCACGTTTCGACTATAGCAGAACGGCAGGCGCGCCCCCCCGCGCTCTCGGCCCATCCCCGCGCCGGGTGGGTTGGCGGCGAAAGGAGCCTGAAAAGCTGGGCGGGGGCGCATCTCCCGCGCCCCGTGTGCGTTACGCGCCCGAGCCGCCCTGGCGCGTCCCCTGCGTCTGCCGAGCCCGACGGAGGAGAGGGAGCATGATCCGGCGCACCCCCCCACGCCCTGGCGGCGCTCGCGATCGTGCTCGGCCTGGCCGGGCGCGGGCAGGCCGACGAG
>CAZMSZ010000089.1:9420-22362 GCA_964569055.1 uncultured Planctomycetota bacterium
CCGCCCGCCGAGCGCCCCGTCGCGCTCGAGGCGCTGGCCCGGCTGACGCCGCCGCCCCCGCTGGGTCGCTTCCTGGCCGCGCTCGACCCCGACCAACCCGACCCCCTCCGGCTCGCCGCGGCGCGCGCGCTGGCGCGCTACCCCGAGCCGGGCGCCGCCGACGCGCTCGCGGCCGTGCTGGTCGACGCCGCGGCGCCCGCCGCCCTCGGCCGCGCGGCGACCGACGCCCTGCGGACGAGCGTGCGCCAGGGCCCGGTGGCCGCCTGGCTGGTGGAGCGCGCGCTCGCGCGGCGCACCCCGTTCCTGGCCGCGGCCCCGGCGCTGCTCGCGCTGGCCCCGCGCTGCGGCGACGCGCGGATCGGCGCGGTGGTGCAGGAGTGGCTGGCCCACCCGCTGGACCCCGCCCGCCGCGCCGCCTGTGACGCCCTGGCCGACCTCGCGCTGGCCGAGCCCGCGCGGGTCGAGCGCACGGGCGCGCTCGACGCGCTGGCCGGGCGCGTCGAGGACGCCGACCCCGAGGTCGCGCTGAGCGCGGTGGTCGCGATCGGCCGGATCGGCCCGGCCGGCGCCGCCCTCGAGGCGGTCCTCGAGCTGGCGGAGGAGCGCCGCGGCGGGCTGCGCGCCGCGGCCGTGGCCGCGCTGGCCCACGCTCGAGACCCGCGCGCCCTCGAGGCCGCGCGCGAGGCGCTCGAGGCCAAGGCCGCGCCGGTCCAGCTCGCGGCGATCGCCACGCTGCGAGCCCTCGGCGGCAGGCCGGCGGTCGACGCGCTGGTCGAGGCGCTCCGCGACGCGCGCGGGGGACGGCCCGAGGCCGAGCTCCTCGCGACGCTGCGCGCGCTGACCCACGCCAACCCGGGCGACGAGGCCGCCGCCTGGCGCAAGTGGTGGCGCGCCGTGCGCGAGGACTACGACTTCGGCAGCCTGCCCGCGAGCGCGCCCCGGCGCGGTGACGAGGGAGGCGCGACCCGCACTCGCGGCGTCCCCACCTACTACGGCGCCGAGGTGGTCTCGCGCCGGGTGACGTTCGTGGTCGACGTCTCGGGCTCCATGAGCGCCGACGTGAAGGGCGCGGGCGCCGACCGCCTCGAGCTGTGCAAGCGCGAGCTGCTGGGCGTGATCGCGGCGCTCCCCAAGCGGGCCTGCTTCAACCTGATCCCGTTCAACGGCGCCTTTGAGCCCTGGCAACCGCGGCTGGTGCCCGCCAGCGCCGCCGCGCGCGCGGCCGCGCGCGCGTTCGTGGAGGGGCTGCAGGCGGGCGGCGGCACGAACATCTACGACCCGCTCGAGGCCGCGCTCCTCGACCCGCAGGTGGACACGATCTACCTCCTGACCGACGGCGCCCCGAGCGCGGGCAAGTTCGTGGTCCCAGCCGAGATCCTGCGCGAGGTCCGCCGCCTCAACGCCGCCCGGCAGGTCGCGATCCACACGATCTCGGTCGGCGGCCGCAGCCCGCTCCTGCGCCAGCTGGCCGAGGAGAACGGGGGCCGCTACGCGGCGAGGTAGCAGTCGAGAGGGTGTCGCATGGGCGTCAGCCTTCGTGCCCGTGCCCGTCCCCGTGCGCGTGGCCCGCCGCGCCCGGCGGCGCTCCAAGCGCGAGCGCTGTTGATCGCTTCTTCGGCAGCGGCAGGGGACGGGACACGAGCACGGGCATGCGCACGGGCACGAGGGTGAATGCGACAGCCTCTCGGAATCGGGCCCAGCCCCGCCCCCCACGTTCCCAGCCTTGCTCTACAGTCACCCCCCATGCGTGTCGCGATCCTCGGAGGCACCACGTTCATCGGCCCGGCGATCGTCGAGGCGCTCCTCGCGGCCGGCCACGAGGTCGTGACGATCTCGCGCGGGCGGCGCCACACGATCGATCCGCCGCCGGCGCCCGCGCGGATCTGCGATCGCCGCGACGAGGCCGCGTTGAAGGCGCTCCTCGCCGAGCTGCGGCCCGAGGTGCTGGTCGACACCTGCGCCCTCGACCGGGCGGGGGCGGCGGGCGCGGTGCGGGCGCTGCCGGCGGGCACGCGGGCGGTGGTGCTCTCGAGCATGGACGTGTATCGCGCGTTCGGGACCGTGCTCGCCGAGGCGCCTGCGACCGATCCGCTGCCCCTCGACGAGACGTCGCCGGTGCGGGCCGAGCGCTACCCGTACCGCGACCAGCCGCGCCCGGCCGGCGCGGAGGTCGACCTCGCGCAGTACGAGAAGCTCGACGTGGAGGAGGAGTACGCGGCGGCGAACGCCGTCGTGCTGCGCCTCCCCATGGTGTTCGGCGAGCGCGACCCCAAGCGGCGCGAGGAGCTGCTGCTGCGGCGAGTGCGCGCCCGGCGGCGCCGGATCCCGATCGGCGCGGGCACGTTCCTGTGGACCCGCGGCTGGGTGCGCGACGTGGCCGCCGCGGTGCGCCTGGCGGTCGAGCGCCCCGAGGTCGCCGGGGTCACGCTCAACGTCGGCGAGCGCCGCACCTGGACGATCCGCCAGTGGCTCGAGGAGCTGCTCGCCGCGGCCGAGTGGGAGGCCGAGCTGGTGGCGGTCCCCGACGAGCGGGTCCCCGAGGACCTCGCCCTCACCCGGAGCGTGGCGCAGCACCTGCTGGTCGACTCGACCCGCGCGCGAGCTACTCGGCTGGACCGACAGCGACCCGCGCGAGGCGCTGCGGGCCTCCGTGCGCTGGCACCTGGCGCACGCGCCCGAGGCCGACCAGGCTCGCGCGCCCGACGCCTTCGCCGCCGACGAGCGCGCGCTCGCGGGGTAGCCACCGGCGTGAAACCCAATTCCGGGCGGGTTGGCGGCGATGCAATGGGAGTGAAAAGAGGGAGCCCGCCTCGCGAGCCTGTTCGGGCCGCGGCACGCGCCTCGCGGCAGCTCGAGCTGACCGGGGAGGACGACACGCATCAGGAAGTCGACATGAATTATTCCACTCCCGAGTCGACGGGGGCGCGCAAGGGCTCTCCTCTGGACGCGCTCCTCGGCTGCATGCTCCTGCTGGCGCTGATGGTCGGAGCCCTGTACGGCGCCGCGAAGCTGATCGGCGGCGGGCCCGCTCAGCCCGGCCAGGACGCCTTCTGGGCGGCCAACACCAAGATCACCAGCGCCGCGGACGGGGTCGCCTTCGGGAACACGGCGGCAGCCGAGCAGCTGGCGCGGCGCTTCGGCGAGCAGATGACGTTCCTGCAGGATCTCGCGTTCACCGGCGACGAGGGCGAGGCCGAGACGCTCCTCACCCAGGACGCGTTCGTCACGCACTGCGAGGTCCGCGCCGATCGGATCTGCTTCTTGGTCCACGTCCCCCGCATGAAGCGCTACAAGGGCGAGGTGCGCGACACCTTGATCGACCTCGCCTGGGCGACCGCGCAGGCGGTCACCGAGGAGCTCCGCGCCGAGGGCGACCGGAAGCTCGCGGTGGCCCTGCGTGGCACGCTGCTCTACGGCGGGCTCGCGATCGGGATGGGCAACGGCGAGCCCACCAAGCGCGAGAACGCGGGGAGCGTGGGCACGGACCCGCTCTACGCGTTCTTCGCGGCGCCCCAGCCCGCCAAGGGGCAGGCGGCCGCCGCCTCGACCGAAGGTGGCGCGCGCTGATCGGTCTCGCGGGGCCGCGTGCCGCGCACGCGGCCCCGGCGCGCCTCAGCGCGGCCGGCTCAGGCTGACCGCCTGCGGCGGGTCCGCCTGGCGGACCCAGCGCTCGAGCTCCTCGGCGAGCGCCGCCGCCGAGGGCCAGCGCTCCTCGGGCTCGAAGGCCAGCGCGCGCTGGCAGATCGCCTCGAGGTCCGCCGGGATCGTGGGGTCGTAGTGGCGCGGCGAGGGCGCGCCCTTCCCCTTCACGAGCTGCCCGAGCGCCTCGCGCATGGAGCGGGCCTTCTCGGGGATCGGGAGCTTGCTGGTGAGGACGGTGTACAGCACCGCGCCCAGCGCGTAGACGTCGGCGAGCGGGCCGACGCGCTTGGCGTCGAACACCTGCTCGGGCGCCATGTAGCCGGGCGTGCCGAGCATCATGCCGGTCACCGTCTGCCCCTCGCCCGCGTCGAGCACCTTGGAGATCCCGAAGTCGGTCAGGCGCACCGCGCCCTCCCGGGTGACGAGGACGTTCCCCGGCTTGAGGTCGCGGTGCACGATCCCGCGCTCGTGCGCGTACTGCACCGCGCGCGCCACGCGGGCCACCAGGCGCACCCCCTCGACCCGCTCCAGCCCCTCCTTCATGCGGTGCAGGAGCGAGCGCCCCTCCACGTACTCCATGACGCAGAACATCTCGCCCGAGCCCGTCACGGTGCCGAGGTCGTGGGTCCGCACCACGCCGGGGTAGTCCTGCAGGGCGCCCTGGAGCATGGCCTCCTTCATGAAGCGCTCCATGGAGTCGGGCGTGGCGCGCCCGCCCTCGCGCAGCCACTTCACGGCGCAGCGCTGCCGGCGCTGCTCGTCCCAGGCCTCGTACACGATCCCCATTCCGCCGCGCCCGATCTCGCGCAGCAGGATCCACTGGGCGCCGAACCGCCGCGGCGGGATCGGCTCTTCCTGATCGGCGACCGAGACCTCGTCGTCGAGCAGGCCGACGACCGTGAGGGCGAAGGTCTTGCCGAGCACGATCCGCTCGCCCGGCGCCGCGTAGGCCTCGCCGCCGATCCGCTCGCCGGCGACGAACGTCCCGAACGTGCTCAGGTCGGCGATCCGCAGCCGCCCGTCCGGCTCGCCGCGCACGCGGCAGTGGCGGCGCGAGACCGACTTCTCGCCGAGGAGGACGTCGCTGGCGGGGTCGCGCCCGATCGCCAGCCAGCGCCCGACGGGGCAGGGGAACACGCGCCCGCGCTCGACCTCCTGCAGCAAGACCGCCTGGGCCATGCGCTCAAGCTACCGCCAAGCGGAGAGCTTCGTCGACCCCCTCTGGAGGGGGGCCGCGACGCCCCCACCCCTGCACGCTGGTCAGGAGTTACGGCAGGCTACCCGTTTTGCTGAGGGAGCGGCGTGCCCCCGCCGCCCCGAATCCTCGCGATCGACGACAACCCGACCAACCTCCTGATCCTCGAGGAGATCCTCGGCGAGCCCTACCGGCTGGTCTGCGCGCGGAGCGGCGCCGAGGGGATCACCTTCGCCCGCACCCTCCGCCCCGACCTCGTCATGCTCGACGTCATGATGCCGGGGCTCGACGGGTACGAGGTGTGCCGCGAGCTGCGCGCGGATCCGGCGTGCCGGGCCAAGCTCCTGATCGTCTCGGCCAAGGCGCTCGGGTCCGAGCGAGAGGCCGGGTTCGCGGCCGGCGCCGACGACTACCTGACCAAGCCCTTCGAGGAGAGCGCGCTCTTGGCCAAGGTCGAGGCGCTGCTGGGCGACGCGCCCGCTCCGCGACCGCGGCGGGCGCCCCCGCCCTCGAGCACGCGGCTGGCGCGGATCGAGGCGCGCCCGGCCACGCGCGGCGCGCTCTTGATCGTGGACGACGACAGCCTCGTGCGCGAGGTCACCGCGGAGATGGCGAGCGCCATGGGGTTCGCCCCGCTCGTCGCGCCCGACGGCGTGCGCGCCCTCGAGCTGCTGCGCGAGCGCGACGACGTGCGCTGCGCGCTCCTGGACTGGCGCATGGCGCCCCTGCGGGGGCTCGCCGTGCTCGCGCTGCTGCGGAGCGAGCGGCCGGGCCTGCCGGCGGTGTTCTGCACCGGCTGCTGCAGCGAGGAGGTGGAGGCCGCCCGGGCCGCCGGAATGACCCGCGAGCTCGTGCTGCGCAAGCCCTACCCCCTCGCGGAGCTGGAGCGCGCGCTCGAGACGGCGCTCGCCGGCGCGTCCGCGGCGGGCGTGAGCGCGTGACGAGCTGGGGCGGGCCGGCCGCACGCTGGCAGGAGGTGCTGTGAAGGTGTTCGCGACGCGCTGGCAGGAGGGTCACTGGCAGGACCCGCTGCCCACCGAGCTCGACTCGCCCGACTCGCTGGTGCTCGCGTTCGGCGCCAGCGACTTCCTGGAGCGCCCCGAGCCGCTGGCCGAGGTCGCGCGCGCCTTCCCGCGGGCGGCGCGCCTCGGCTGCTCGACCGCGGGCGAGATCCTGGGCGCGGAGGTCGACGACGAGTCGGTGTCGCTCGCGGTGTGCGCCTTCGACGCCACGCGCGTCCGCGCGGCCTCCGCGCCGATCGAGCTGCCCGAGTCGTCCTACCGCGTCGCCCGCGAGCTGGCCCTCGGCCTGCGCGCCCCCGACCTCCGCGCCGTGCTCGTGTTCTGCGACGGCCTGCGGGTCAACGGGACCCAGTTGATCCGGGGGGTCGTGGAGGCCGTCGGCCCCGACGTGGTCGTCAGCGGAGGGCTGGCGGGCGACGGGACCGCGTTCGCGCGCACCTGGGTCCTGCTCGACGGGGCCCCTCGCCCCGGCCACCTCTCGCTCGCCGCGCTCTACGGCGAGCGGATCCAGGTCGGGACCGGCTCGGTCGGGGGGTGGGCGCCGTTCGGGCCGAGGCGCCGGATCACGCGCGCCCGGGGGAACGTCCTGCACGAGCTCGACGGGGTCCCTGCGCTCCGGCTCTACAAGCAGTACCTCGGCGCCCGCGCCGCCGAGCTGCCGAGCTCGGCCCTGCTGTTCCCGATCAGCCTCACCTCCGAGCGCATGGGGCGCCGGGGCGTGGTGCGCACCGTCCTGTCCGTCGACGAGCGCGAGGAGAGCATGACCTTCGCGGGGGACATGCCCGAGGGCTCGATCGCGCAGCTCATGCACACGGTCTTCGACCGCCTGGTCGAGGGGGCGAGCGCCGCGGCGGGGCTCGCCACGGGCGCCCTCCTCCCCGACGCCCCCTGCCTCTCGCTCGCGATCAGCTGCGTCGGCCGCCGGCTCGTGCTCGGGCCTCGGGTGGAGGACGAGACGGAGGCCGTGCTCGGGCTCCTGCCGCGCTCGACCGCGCAGGTCGGCTTCTACTCGTACGGCGAGATCGGCGCGGGCGAGCTCGGGGGCTGCGACCTCCACAACCAGACCATGACGGTGACCACCCTCCAGGAGCTCGGCGAGTGAGCGTGCGCGCGCCCCGCCTCGTCCAAGGTCGCGACCTCCACCCCCTCGTCGCCCGCCAGCTGCGGCGCAGCGGGCTCCCGCCGGCCGGCGAGCTCTCGCCCCAGCTCCAGGCCTTCCTGGCGCGGGTCAGCGCGAGCTACGGCTCCTTCGACGAGTCGCTGGAGCGGCTCAACCTCTCGATCCAGCTCAGCTCCGAGGAGATGCGCGCCCTGCACGACGGCCTCGAGCAGCAGGTGCGGGAGCGGACCGCCGAGCTGCTCGAGGCCAAGGAGACGGCGGAGCGGGCCTCGCGCGCGCAGCGCGAGTTCTTGGCGAACGTCTCGCACGAGCTGCGCACCCCGCTGCACGCGATCCTCAGCTTCGCGGGGTTCGGCGCCCGCCGAACGCTGGAGGCGCCCCGCCAGAAGCTGGGCGAGTACTTCGCGCAGATCGAGCGCGGCGGGCGGACGCTGCTCACGCTGCTCGACGAGCTGCTCGACCTCGCGCGGCTCGAGGCCGGCAAGATGCCGCTCCACCTCGAGGAGCTCGCGCTGCGCGCGCTCCTGCGGGAGACCGAGCAGCAGTTCGCGGCGCTGTGCGTCGAGCGGCGCGTGCAGCTCAGCTCGAGCCTGCCCGAGGAGGAGGTCCGGGTGCTCGCCGACCCGCTCCGGATCGGGCAGGTGCTGCGGAACCTGCTCAGCAACGCGATCAAGTTCTCGCCGGCGGGAGGGACGATCCGCCTCGCGCTGAGCGCGAGCGACGGCTGGGCCTCGCTCTCGATCGAGGACCAGGGGCCGGGCGTCCCGCCCGCCGAGCTCGAGGCGATCTTCGAGCGGTTCGTGCAGTCGAGCGCGACCCGAACCGGGGCCGGCGGGACCGGGCTCGGGCTGGCGGTGTGCCGCAAGATCGTGACCGCCCACGGCGGGAGGATCTGGGCCGAGAACGCGCCCCCAGGCGGGGCCGTGTTCCAGTTCGAGCTGCCGCTGGCCGGCTCGGGGCCGCCCCCGCGTGCGGCGGCCCCTCAGGGGGAGCCCGGCGCGTCTCCGTAGCGGCTCCGGCGCGGGGCGGCGCGCGGCAACAGGCGCACCCCCCAGCCGAACCCGGCCAGGCCGAGCAGGAGCGGGGGGAGCCCGAGCACCAGGCTCCCGAGCAGCACGTTCGCCTTCTCGTCCGCCGCGACCAGGCCGTCCACCAGGAGCACGGCCGCCGCGAACAGCGCGAACAGCCCGCCCGCGCTCGCCAGGCAGCCGCAGCCCAGGATCATGGACCAGCCCAGCAGCGGACGCGCCGGCGCGGGCGGGGCGGGCGCGAGCGGCACCAGCCGCCCCTGCGCCAGGGCGAGCCGCTGCGCCAGGCGAGCGCGCCCGAGCAGCACCAGGGCGAACACGACCAGCGCCACGAGCACGACCACGGCCAGCCCGAGCCCGCCCGTGGCGGCCAGCGCGCCCTCGGCGGTCGTGAGGCCGCGCTGCGACTCGACCCCCGCCATGTGCCCGAGCGCCATCAGCGGGAAGTCGTACAGCCCGTGGAACAGCGCGGGCAGCGCGAAGGCGGCCGCGAGCGCGCCGCGCCCGGCGCCGGTCTCCTGCGGGAACCGCCAGCGCCCCACGTAGTAGCCCATGACCGCCCCGCAGAACGCGTGCATGGGGACCGCCGTGAAGGCGCGCACCACCGCGATCGGGAGCCCCCCTTGCGCCGTGTAGAGCACGTTCTCCAGGGTGGCGAACCCGAGCGAGGCGACCACCCCGTAGACCACCCCGTCCATGGGCTCGTCGAACGCAGGGCGCCGCACGGCGAACAGGAGCAGGACCGCGAGCTTGAACGCCTCCTCGGGGAGGGCGGCGGACAGGAACGCGTCGAGGAGGCCGCGCGGGACGGGGCTGAGGCTGGCGGCCTCGAGCGCGACCGCGACCGGGAGCGCCACGATCAGGGTGGGGACGATGCTCGCGACCCCCAGCCCGAAGGTGGCCCACACCGTCCCCGCTGGCTCGGGGTGCGCGTCGCGCGACCGGAAGAACCACACCAGCAGCAGCGAGGGGACCAGCGCCGAGAGGGCGGTGAGCACGAGCGGCACGGGGCCCAGGATAGCCTAGGTGCCTAGGCGGGCGCCTCAGGTCAGTGGTTCGAGCGTGAGCCCCGCGGGCGGGTTGCTCGCGGGGCGACCCTCGCCGGGCGGCGCTGCGATCGCGCGCACCTCGACCGCGCTGGAGGCCGCGAGGTCGGGGAGACCGGGCAGCTCCAGGGCCGCGTCGACCCGCCAGCTCAGGTTCGAGCCGCTCGCCGGCTCGCCAGGCGGGTGGGACAGCCAGGCCTCGGCGCGCAGCTCGCACGCTCCAGGACCGGTGGGAACCAGTCGGACGGCCTCGAGCACGAGCTGCTCGTCCACCACGACCGCGCGCTCGCGGTGGCTCCGGTCCTCGGGCGGTCCTTCCCACCAGTGCTCGATCCGGACCAGCCGCACGGCGAGCCGGGTCACCGGGATCGGGCGCAGCACCCGCAGCGTCACCCCCACCCGCAGCGGGTCACCCACCAGCAGAGCCCGTCCGTCGAGCACGAGGCGCAGGTCACGCACGTAGCGCCCCGAGAGCCGACGTCGCAGCCAGCGCAGGGCCCACAGCGGGAGCAGGATCGGGCTGAACAGCACGAACCCCAGGCCGAGGAACAGCCACAGGAGCACGTTCAGCCAGGCGGGCGCGGGGTACGTCCCGTCGGAGTCGGGAGCCCGCGCCGCCTCGGCGTCCTCGCCGGGAGCGAGCGGCCGCGCCACGACCCGCAGCGGCGCGGCGACCGCGGGATCGAGCGCCCAGGCGACCTCGAGCCGCGCGAGCACGCGCCAGCGGGTCGAGACCTCCTCCCCCTCGAACGAGAGCGGCGCGCCCTCCGGCAGCGCGAGCGTGAAGGGGAAGCTCGCGCCGCGCGCGAGCACGCCCTCGTGCAACACCTGCTCGGTCACCAGGCTCTCGTCGGTCCGCCGCCCCGAGCGCTCGAGCGCGACCAGCACCCGGCCCGCGCGGTCGCTCGCGGTCAGGCCCGGCGTGATCGTGCCCTCGACGCGTCCGCCGGGGACCGCCTCGGGACCGCTCAACTCGAGGGTGAGCGCTTCGTTCACGGCCCGATTCTCGGCTGGTGGGTCGCGGCGTTCAACGCGCTCCGCGCGTCGCGCCGTGTCGACGCACGGCGGTCGGTGCGGCAGGCCGCACCGCCCGCCGCGCACGACGGGGACCTCAGCGCACCCTACCCGTGCTCGGGCGCGTCCTCGTGCTCGTCGTCCTCGATGGGCCGGCGGCGGGGGAGGAGGCCGAGGAGCGAGGCGACCACCAGCACCAGGCCCAGGGTGATCCCCGCCCCGATCAGGAACGGCCACCACGGCTCCACGCCCCCGCTCACCTGCACGTTCCCGCCCAGCGCCTGGGCGCAGCCGCGCAGCAGCGCCGCGAAGGCCAGCGCGACCACCGCGAGCACGGCCAGCGCGACCGAGCCCGCCAGCGTGAGCACGCCCGTGATCACGCCCAGCACCCGAAGCACGACGCCGCCCCTGCCGCGCTCCTCCCTCCGCTCGTGGCGGCGGCGCGGGCGGGGGCGGGCCCGCACGGGGAGCGTCACCTCGCCGGCCGGCCGGGGGCGCCCGAGGGCGTGGCGGAGCAGCGCGCCGATCAGCAACGTGGCCGCGCTGCAGCCTGCGACCAAGGCCATGACCTCCCCGTGGCTCCAGATCCGGAGCACGGCTCCCAGGGATCGGTCGAGGTCGCGCTGGAGCCCGGCGCGGGCCAGGAACAGGAGCGGCGCCCAGGCCACCAGCGGCCCGGCGAGGAGGAGCGTCCCCACAAGGCCCGGGTCGCGCCCGCTGCGCCCGATCGCGCGGCGCATGCCGCTCGCGAACGCGCCCGCCAGGAGCGCGCCGCCGCCCAGCGCCCACCACTCCATGGCGAGCTGTCGCCCGGTGAGCGAGGGCGTGCGGCAGTTCCAGCCGTGGACGTGCGCGACGAGGGGGACGTCCTGGAGCTGGACGCCGCGCAGGAGGAGGAACCCGCCGAGGCCGGCCGAGAGGAGCGCGAGCAGCAGGAGCAGCGCGCGCGCCCGGCGCGGGGCGGGGTGAGGAGGCGCCGCGGGCGAGGTCGCGGGGGCCGCGACGACGGGGAGCGGCGGCCGCTCGACCGGGCGGACCTTGACCTCGACCGGCAGCTCGAGGGCCGGCCGCGACGCCTCGGCGGGGATCGCCGCGATCGCGCCCAGGACCGCCTCGGCGTCGGGGTAGCGCCGGGCGCGGTCCTCTTCGAGCAGGCGGAACACCACGTCGTCCCAGGCCGGGTCGAGCCCGGGGCGCAGGCGCGAGGGCGGGCGGATCGTGCTGGGGCTGGCGCCCGTCAGCAGCACGAACAGCACCTTGCCGAAGCTGAACAGGTCGGCGCGCCCGTCGATCGGCGCCCCCTGCAGGCGCGCCGGCTGGAGCTGCTCGGGCGCCATGAACAGCGGCGTCCCGACGACCACGCCCTCGCGGCTCACGCCGCTCAGCGCGAGCGACTGCTGCAGATCGCCGTCGGGAGTCGCGAGCTTGCCGATCCCGAGGTCGGCCAGCTTGGCCTGGCCGTGCTCGTCGAACAGCACGTTCCCCGGCTTCACGTCGCGGTGGACCACGCCCTGGCGGTGCGCGAACGCGAGCGCCTCGAGGACCGCGCGCGCCACCTCGCGCACGCGGGGCTCGGGGAGCCCCTCGGGGTGCCGCTCGAGGAGCGCGTCGAGGCTCCCGCCGTCGCACAGCTCCATGACCAGGAACGGGACGGTCCCCGCGGCAATGTCCGCCTCGAGGACCTCCTCGACGCGCACCACGCGCGGGTGCTCGAGCCGCGCCGCGAGCCGGGCCTCCTGCAACAGGCGGGTCGCGACCTCGGCCCGCGGGACCTTGAGGGCTACCCGCCGTCCGAGCGCGCGGTGGCGCGCGGCGTAGACGAACGCCTGCCCGCCCGCGCCGAGCAGCCGCTCGATCCGATAGGGACCGAGCACGTCGCCGGGTCCCACCGGTCCGCGCGCCTCGGGGCCGAGGCCGAACACGCGCGCCGCCACCCGGTGCGCCTCCTCGCTCAACCCCTCGGGGAGCGGGCGGGCGGTGTCCTCGAACAGGCGCTCCACGTCGCGCCGGCGCACGCCGTACTCGGGCAGGTCGGTCTGGGGCGCTGCGCTGCGGCTCATGCGAACTCCGGCCGGGGCACTCCCGGGACCGCCCTCCTGTCTGGCGACGCGTCGCCCGGTGGGGAGCCGGCTGTCACCACGAGTGTAAGCCTTGCGAACGCCAGCGGTTGCGTGCGCGTCACCGCAGCAGGCGGTCGATCAGCTGGTGCGCCTCGGCGATCCGCTTGCGCACGGTCTTGCGATCGCGCCCGAGCGCCTCGGCCACCTCCGCCTGGGTCAGGCCGCCCTCGTAGTACAGGACGAACGCCTCGTAGGTCTCCTCGCCGAGCCGCTCGCGCAGCTCGGCCAGCACGGTGGCCGAGTCGAGCTGCCGCTCGCGCGCCCCGAGCGGGTCCGCCCGCCCCGCCACCTCGCCCGCCAGCACGTCGTGCCGCCGCTCGCGCTCGCGGCACCACTGGGCGAACACCGTGCGCGCCTTGAGCCACATCCAGGTGTTGAAGCTGCGCCCCGCCTCGTACTTCCGCTCGACCAGGCTCTGCTCGAGCAGCACCATGGTCTGCTGCAGGCACTCGTCCGCCTCGTGCGGGTCGCGGACCATGCGCTGGAAGTAGCGGTGCACCCGCCGCAGGATCCGCTCGAACAGCGCCGCGTGGGCCACCCGGCTGTCGGGGGTCCCGTGGTCCATGGCCTGCGCCGCGAGCTGGGTGGTGGTGTGCATGGTCGCCCCCGGAGGGTAACCGAGCGCGGTCGCAAGGTCCCGGGTCCGAGTCGGGGGGGATCCGATGCTCGTGCGCGCCTTGGCAGGCCGAGACCGCCAAGAGCTGTCGCTGGTGGGATCAGCTCCCTGGCGTCGAAGATCGACCGCCAAGGGCGCC
>CAZMSZ010000090.1:0-8028 GCA_964569055.1 uncultured Planctomycetota bacterium
CAACGTGCTGGTCGACGCCGCCGGCCGGGCGCGGGTCACCGACTTCGGGCTGGCCTACGCGGCCGACCTCGAGCGCCTGACCGAGACCGGGGGCGCAGTGGGGACGCCCGCCTTCATGGCCCCCGAGGCGCTGCGCGGCGAGCGCGAGCTCGGGGCCGCCGTCGACGTGTGGGCGCTCGGCGTGCTCCTGCACCTCGCGTTCACGGGCGAGCTCCCCTTCCCTGGCCCCGGCCTGGACGCCCTGCGCCTGCAGCAGCGCGCCGGGCCGCCGCCGATCGCCGGGCGGAGCGGCCCCTCGCGCGCGCTGGAGGCAGTGTCGCAGCGGGCGCTGGCGCTGGCGCCGGGCGCGCGCTACGCCGACGCGGCCGCGTTCGCGACCGCGCTGCGGGCCGCCCTCGCGTGCCCCAGCGGCGCCCCGCGGCGCGTCCGCCTCGCGCTGTTCGCCGCGGCCGCCCTCACCGCGCTGGCGGCGCTGGTGGCGCTCGGGCTGCGGCCCGCTCCGACGCGCCCCGCTCCGAGGGCGAGCGACGAGGGAGGGCCGACGCGCGCCGCCGTGGCTCGCGTGCTCGAGGGCGAGGCGCCGCTCCCCGAGGCGGCCGAGCTCGAGGCGTGGCGACGCGCGCTGAGCGCGCCGGGCGCGGCCGGCGACGCAGACGCGCTCGCCAGCCTGGAGCTCCTGGTCGGGCTCGCGGCGCTCCGCGCCGAGCGGCCGGCCCACGCGCGCCGCGTCGCCGCGGAGCTCGAACGCGCGCTCGGCACCTCCGACCCGCGTGTCGAGGCGCTGCGCGGGCTGCTCGAGCTCGCCGACCCCAGCGCCCCCTTGGCTGGCGCCGAGGAGCGCCTCGCCCGGGCGGCCGCCAGCGGCCTCGCTCCGCCGGCGCTGGGCGCGCTCGCGCGCCCGGCGCTCCTCGCGCGCCTGCGCGGCGCGCTCGAGCGCGGCCGCGCGCTCGACGCGGGCGAGCTCGCTCGCCTCGAGGCGCTCGGGCCGGGGGCGCTGGGAGCGGACGGGCCGCCGCTCGCAGCCGCCGTCCTGCGGCACGTCGCCCCGCTCGGTCGCGGCCTGGTCCGCAGCGAGGGCGCCCTCTCGCTGCCGGACCTCGACGAGGTGATCTGGGAGCTGCGCGTCGCTCGCGCGCTCGACCCGGCGGCGCTCGACGTCGAGCTCGTGCTCGCGCTGCTCCAGCGCAGCACGCCGCTCATGCTCCTGCCCGACGACGCGCACGCCCTCGCGCGGCGGGTCGCCGCGCTGGCGGAGCTCGCTCCCGACCGGCACGAGGCGCAGCTCGAGGCGGCCGAGTTCGCCTGGCAGCACCTCGACCTCCGCTTCGGCGAGCCGCTCCTCGCGCGGTTCCTCGCGATCGCGCAGCGGGGGCAGGCGACCACCCGCGACCCGGCGATCCGCCTGGACTTTCAGTATCTGATCGTGCGCGTCCTCGACCAGCTCGGGCGGTTCGAGGACGCGATCACCCAGGTCGACGCCCTCCTCGCAGGACGCGACCTCACCGCCCCGCAGCGCGCGGGCCTCCTGCTCCGCCGCGCCTACGCGCTCGAGGGGCTCGAGCGCTACGAGGAGGCGCTCGCTTGCTACGAGCAGGCGTCGCGCAGCCTGGCGCTGCGCGCCGAGCTCCTCATGCGCTGGGCGTGGTGCCTCCTGCAGTGCGAGCGGCGCGAGGAGGCCGTCCCGCTGCTCGAGCGCTACTTCGCCGCGGTCGAGGCCAGCTCCGACAACGTCGGCGAGTACGCCCGCGCGGTGGCGCTCCTGTGGGACGCGACCGCGGGCCAGGCGCAGGGGCCGCTCCTCGCGCGGCTCGACGCGCTCCTCGGGGCGGGCGCGCGCGAGCCCTCGCTCGCCGGCTGGTGGCTCCGCCGCGCCTTGCTCCGGCACAGAGCCGGCGACCTCGCCGGCGCCCGGGCGAGCGCGCGCGAGGGCCTCGCGCGAGCGGTGGACGAGGGGCTGCACTGGGCGGCGAACGCGGACCTGGCCACCCGGGCGCTCGAGGGGATCCCTCCCGACCCGGCGCCGCTCGAGGCGCTCGTGCGCTGGCTCGACGAGCGCCGACCCGCGGGCGGGTTCGCCGACGAGTGATGGCAGCCCGTTCCTCGGGCTGCGGCCAGGGCCGCCGCCAGGGTGACCGCGTCCTCCAGCGCCGGCCGCGCCGCCCGCCCTCATGTAGGCTCACGGTGTGAGCTCAGCGCCGCAGGAGCCGACCGCCCCCTCGCCCGATCGAGGTCCGCCGCGCCCCGTCCACGACGACCCCACCGTGGACCTGCGCGGGCCCACGCCGATCACGGACCGGGTCGACCCCGTCGGCGTGATCGACGGGCGCTACGAGCTGCGCGGCGCCCTCGGCAGCGGCGGGCACGGGGTCGTGTACGAGGCGCTCGACCGCGAGGCGGGGCGCGTGGTCGCGCTCAAGCTGCTCCGCTCGGCGGAGGGCGGCTGGCGCGAGCGGCTGCGGCGGGAGGGGGAGCTCGCGGCGCGCCTCGAGCACCCCGGGATCGTGCGGGTCTACAGCGCGGGCGAGGACGGCGGGCGGCCCTACCTCGTGCTCGAGCGGGTGGAGGGGGCGCGCCCGCTCCACGACGCGCTGAGCGAGCGGGACGCGGCGGGGCGCCTGGCCTGGGTGCTCGAGGTCACCGAGGCGGTCGCGCACGCCCACGCGCGCGGCGTGCTCCACCGCGACCTCAAGCCGGCCAACGTGCTGGTCGACGCCGCCGGCCGGACGCGGGTCACCGACTTCGGCCTGGCCTACGCCGCCGACCTCGAGCGCCTGACCGAGACCGGCGGCGCGGTGGGGACGCCCGCGTTCATGGCGCCCGAGGTGCTGCGCGGCGAGCGCGAGCTCGGGGCGACCGTCGACGTGTGGGCGCTCGGCGTGCTCCTGCACCTCGCGCTCACCGGCGAGCTCCCCTTCCCCGGCCCCGGGCTGGACGCGCTGCGCCTGCAGCAGCGCGCCGGGCCGCCGCCGATCGCCCGGGAGCCCGGCGCGTCGCGCGCGCTGGAGGCGGTCGCGCGCCGGGCGCTGGCCCTCGCGCCGAGCGGGCGCTACCCCGACGCGGCCGCGCTGGCGAGCGCCCTGCGCGAGGCGCTCGCGCGGCCCGAGCGCGGCGCCCGGCGCGTCCGGCTCGCGCTGCTCAGCGCGGCGGCGCTCGCCGCGCTCGTGGCGCTGGTCGCGCTCGCGCGGCGGCCCGGACTGGCGGAGGGCGGCGGCGAGGTCGGCGCTCCGCGCGAGGCGGTGGCTCGCGTGCTCGAGGGCGAGGCTCCCCTGCCCGACGAGGCCGAGCTCGAGGCGTGGCGACGCGCGCTGAGCGCGCCGGGGGCCCCCGGCGACGCCGACGCGCTCGCCAGCCTGGAGCTCTTGAGCGGGCTCGCCGCGCTCCGCGCCGAGCGGCCGGTCCAGGCGCAGCGCGCCGCGGCGGAGCTCGAGCGCGCGCTCGGCGGGTCCGACCCGCGCGTCGACGCGCTGCGCGGGCTGCTCGAGCTGGCCGACCCGGGCGCGCCCCTGACCCGCGCCGAGGAGCGCCTCGCCCGGGCGACCGCCAGCCGCCTCGCGCCGCCGGCGCTGAGCACGCTGGGGCGCGCCGCGCTGCTGGCGCGCCTGCGGGCCGCGCTCGAGCGCGGCCGCCCGCTCGCCTCGGGCGAGCTCGCGCGCCTGGAGGCGCTCGGGCCGGGGGCCCTGGGGGCGGACGGGCCGCCGCTCGCGGCCGCCACGCTGCGGCGCGTGGCCCCGCTCGTCCGCGTGCTGGCCCGCGCCGAGGGCGCCGTTCCCCTGCAGGACCTCGACGCGGTGATCCAAGAGCTGCGCACCGCTCGCGCGCTCGACCCGGCGACGCTCGACCTCGAGCTGGTGCTCGCGCTGCTCCGGCGCAGCACGCCGCTCATGCTCCTGTCGGGCGACGCGCCCGCCCTCGGGCTACGGATCGCCGAGCTCGCCGAGCTCGCTCCCCACGCGCACGAGGTGCAGCTCGAGGCGGCCGACTTCGCCTGGCAGCACCTCGACGCCGAGTTCGGCGAGCCGCTGCTCGTGCGGTTCCTCGCGATCGCGGAGCGGGCGCTGGCGACCGCCAGCGACCCCGGGCTCCGCCTGGACATGGAGTACCTGATCGTGCGGACCCTCGATCAGCTCGGGCGGCTCGAGGACGCGGTCACCCGAGCCAGCGCGATCCTGGAGGGCGACCTCACGGCCGAGCAGCGCGCGGGGCTGCTGCTCCGCCGCGCCTACGCGCTGGAGGGGCTGCGCCAGTTCGAGGAGGCGCTCGCCGACTACGAGCAAGCCTCGCGCACCCTGGCGCTGCGGCCCGAGCTCCTCATGCGTTGGGCGTGGTGCCTCATGGAGTGCGAGCGGCGCGACGAGGCCCTCGCGCTGCTCGAGCGCTACTTCGCCGCGATCGAGCCCAGCTCCGACAACGTCGCCGAGTACGCGCGCGCGGTCTCGCTCCTGTGGGACGCGACCGCCGAGGAGGCGCCCCCGCAGCTGGTCGCGCGCCTCGACGCGCTCCTGCGGGTCGGGGCGCGCGAGGGCTCGCTCGCGGGCTGGTGGCTCCGCCGGGCCTCGCTCCGGCTCCGAGCGGGCGACCTCGCCGGCGCGCGGAACAGCGCGCGCGACGGCGTTTCGCGAGCCGTCGACGAGGGGCGGCGCTGGGCGGCGGCTGGCACGGCGGCCGCGGCCGCCCTCGAGGGGACCCCGCCCGATCCCGCGCCGCTCGAGGCGCTCCTGCGCCTGCTCGACGAGCGCCGGCCGCTGGGCGAGTTCGCCGACCGCTGAGCCCTCACTCCCGCACGAAGCGCGCCCGCAGCCAGTCGCTCAGGGTGCGCAGGGCGAGCGGTGCGAAGGTCTCCTCGATCGCCGCGTACTCGCTCGGGGCGCCGGTGGGGCTGGTCTGGAACAGGTGGTTCAGGCGCGGGAGCACGATCACCGCGTGGTCTTCGTTGCCGCCCTCGGCCAGGGCCCCCGCGATCGCGGGCAGGTTCTGGGCCGGGTCGACCTGCAGGTCGTGGCCGCCGCCGAGGGCCAGCACGGGGCAGCGGAGCTCCCGGAGCGCGGGGCGCGGGTCGTAGGCCAGGAAGTGGCGGAACCACCGGAAGGCGAGCACCTTGGCGCCCGCCACCATCTCCTCGTCGGTCTGGGGCAGGACCGCGCGCTCGTCGGGGGAGAGGGTCGCGAGCCAGTCCTTGACGGTCTGCTCCAGGCTGGCGCGGGCCGCCTCGGTGCTCTCGGCGGCGATCGCCGCCGCGTACAGCTCGGCGTTGAGCTGATCGGTCAGGCGGAGCTGCTCGGGAGTCGCGCCGCTCGCGGCCGCGACCCCGTGCGACTGCACCGCCAGCAGCTCGGCGCCCGGGACGCCGGGCCCGGCCAGCAGGACCAAGAACGCCACGCCCTGCTCCTCGTTGGCGACCGTGGGCCCGATCAGCGCGCCCTCGCTGTGGCCGATCACGCCCACCCGCTCGGGGTCGACCTTGGCCTGGGCGCGCAGGAAGCGCCAGGCGGCCAGCGCGTCGCGCGCGATGTCTGGCGTGGTCTCGGTGGGCGGGCCGCTCGAGCCGCCCACCCCGCGGTCGTCGTAGCGCAGCACGCAGAAGCCCAGGCGCGTGAGGTGATCGGCGAGCACCAGGAACGGGCGGTGCCCGAGCAGCGTCTCGTCGCGGTCCTGCAGACCGCTGCCGGTCACCAGGATCGCGGCCGGAAACGGCCCCTCGCCGCGCGGGCGCGTGAGCGTGCCCGCCAGGGTGACCGCCCCCTCCGCCGCCGCGCCGGGCGCGAGCAGGGCCCCGTCGCGGTGCCGCCAGCTCACCTCGACCGCGTCGTAGGGGAACGGCGGCTTGGGCTCCTGCGGGCGCTCGGGGCGGGCGAGGTCGGCCCCGCCTGGGACCACGCGCTCGAGCACCAGCGGGAAGCTGGCGCCCGCCTGGTTCCAGGTCCCGGCGAGCTTGCCGTCCTGCAGGCTGGCGGTGAACGAGGCGCCCGCGGCGGCGAGCGTCAGCGTGACCTGCGCGCCCGCGACCTCGACGGCCTCGAACGGCATGCCGCGCACGCCTTGGTGCGGGCTGTCGAGCGCGGCGCTCCAGGTCCCGCCCTCGCGCGCGATCTCGATCACCAGCGGGAGCCGCTGCGGTCCCGCCTCGAGGGTCCCCTGCCAGCGGCCGACGAGCTCCTCCTGCGCCAGCGCGGGGAGGGTCGCGGCCAGCACGAGCAGGGCGGGGGCGGTGAGCCGGACGACGAGGTGCATGGGATCGCTCCGTCCGGGGCGCCGGCGCGAAGCGACGCCCCGCTTCGAGGGCGGGAGCCTCGCATGCAGACCGCGCGAACGCGAGGGCGCCGGCGCGGCGTGCCCGCGTGCGTCACGGGCGTTGGCATGTCCGCACCGGCCGCTACCCTGGGACCGTGATCACGATCCGCCCCGTGCAGCGCGGCGACCTGCCGCGCGTGGCGGCCCTCGAGCAGGCGAGCTACCCCGCCGACGAGGCCGCCACCCCCGAGATGCTCGACTACCGCTTCACCTGGGCCGGCGAGGCGTTCTTGGTCGCCGCCGACGCCGCGGGCGAGGTGGTCGGCTTCGTGTGCGGCACGCGCGCGCGGAGCGCGACCCTGACCCACGAGAGCATGCGCGAGCACGACCCCACCGGCGAGAGCCTGTGCGTCCACTCGGTCGTGGTGGCCCCCGCGGAGCGGCACAAGGGGGTGGGCAGCGCGCTGGTGCGCGCGATCGTGGCGCGGGCCGGCGCGCTGCCGGGGGTGGTGCGCGTGCTCCTGATCTGCAAGGAGCCGCTGATCGAGCTCTACCGCCGCGCGGGGTTCCGGCTGGTCGGCACCTCGGCGGTCGCGGTCGGGGTCGATCCTTGGTTCGCCATGGCGCTGGAGCTCCAGGCGCCCTGAGCGCGCGGGCCCGCTCGCGGCGTGACCGCTGAGCGGCCGCTCACGCCGGGTGCCGCCCGCGGCCGGTGGGGCGCGAGCGGCGGGTGTTGCGGCAGCCGATCGTGGAGCAGCTCGGGCCTCGCCCAGCCTGAGGCAGGTCAGGTCGGGAGCAGGCTTCATGGGGCAGGTCCCCGGGGCGAGCCGACGCCCCCAGCGGAGGACAGCGGCCTGGCTGCGCGTCGGCCCGCCGCGCCGGGTACCATGCGCGCGTGACGATCCAGCGCGCCGTGCTCCTGATCGCCGACATCGGCGGCTACACGCGCTTCATGAAGGAGCACCGGTTCGCGCTCGCGCACGCGCAGGACGCGGTGGCCCGCCTGCTCGAGGCGGTGATCGACGGCAGCCGCCCGCTGAAGCTCGCCAAGCTCGAGGGGGACGCCGCCTTCTTCTGGGCGCCGATCCAAGACGAGCCCCAGAGCTGGGTCGGGACCACCGTCGCCAACATTCGCGCCGCGTTCCTGCGCCGCAGGCAGGACATGACGGTCAACCAGCTGTGTGACTGCAAGGGCTGCGTGGAGGTCGCGACGCTCACGCTCAAGTTCGTGGCGCACGTGGGCGAGGTCGCGCTGCAGCGGGTGAAGCGCAACACCGAGCTGGCCGGCGTGGACGTGATCCTCGTGCACCGCATGCTCAAGAACGACGTCCCCGTGCGCGAGTACGTGCTCATGACCGAGCCCGTGGTCCGCGACCTCGACCCCGCGGTGCGCGCCTTCGCCCGCGAGCTCGAGCACGACTTCGAGGGGCTCGGCCGCACCCGCACCTACTACGTCGACATCGTCGAGATCGAGGCCGACCTCCCGCCGCCCCTGCAGCGCCCCTACTGGCGGCGCTTCCTCGAGCGCGTGGCGCTGGTGTTCCGCTCGCTCCCGTACTGGCTCGGCCTGGCGAAGCCGTGCGCCGAGTTCAAGAACCTCGAGGACCACACCGCCGGCCCGGGCTAGTGGTCCGTCAAGGGAGATTGCATCAGTTCCCGCCCTGACGTGCGGCCCAGCGCGTGCCCCTGAGGCCGTCCTCGTGCTCGTGCTCGGCCTTGGCGGCCGCCCTACTAGCTAGGGCTACTAGGCGGGCGGCGTGCGGGCGGCCAGCTCGCGCGCGAACGCGGCGTGATCCGCGC
>CAZMSZ010000090.1:8128-22285 GCA_964569055.1 uncultured Planctomycetota bacterium
TAGGCGGGCGGCGTGCGGGCGGCCAGCTCGCGCGCGAACGCGGCGTGATCCGCGCTCGCCAGCCCTTCGCCGAGCACCGCGAGCACCCGCGCGCCGTCGCCGCGGAGGAGCGCGGCGCCGTCGAGCCACAGCCCAGGGAACGCGCGGGAGCGCGTGACCCCGTCGGCGTCGGGCAGGTGCGGCACGTAGCGCCCGCCCTCCAGCCGCAGCCAGCGCAGCTCGCGCTCGTGCACCACCACGACCACGTACTCGCGGCAGCCGGCCCGCTCGTACAGCGCGAGCTTCTGGTGAAGGTCGTAGGCTGCCGAGGAGAGCGCCACCTCCGCCACCAGCTCTGGCGGCCCCGCCACGTAGTCGTCCTCGTCGCGCGAGCTGCCGCCCAGCGCCGGCAGGATCCGCAGCAGCGCGTCGGGCTGGACCTCGTCCTCCTCGCTCAGCCGAACCGTGGCATTGTCCAGCACCTGGGTGCCCGGGGTCGCGTGGCGGTACGTGCCAAGCCACACGACGAGGTCACCCTGAGAGTCACCGTGACGGATCCGGGCGGGAGAGGCCACGTAGACGACCCCGCCGATCAGCTCGGCCCGGACGTCCGGCGGCATGGCCCAGTAGCGCCGCTCGAACTCCTCGCGGTCGAGGCGGTCGCCGCTCTCCAGCGGCGGCAGCTCGCGACGGCTCGTCTGCACCGCGCCCTCCAGCACGGGGCCTCCTCGCGGCACCATGAGATTCCTCCCGTACTTTAGCGACTCCAAAGCAGACCGGCCGCACAGGGCCCGGTCGTGGCCCGGTTGCGGGCCCACCCAATGCGAACAATTCACGAACTCCCTGAAGAAGCTACCGCGCCTCTCCGACAGGCCGGTGCTCGCCGCGTCGAGGCCGCCCACCCGGGCCGTGCACGACACCCCCACGGCCTCCCCCCCCATGCGCGGCGCCGCGCGGCCTGCTACCGTCCTGGCCATGCGCGTCGAGTTCTGCGCGAGCTGCGGGGCCCCGCTCGAGGCTCGCTGGGCCGAGATGGTGGTCGTGTGCAGCTACTGCGGCTGCCACAACGCGCCGGGGCCGCGCGGGCAGCCCGTCCACTCCGCGCACCCCGACGACGGGCGGCCGCTGTTCGCCGCGGGCGGGCGCACCTACGTGGTGGAAGGGCGGCTCGGCTCGGGGGACGCCTGCGAGGTCTACCGCGGGCGCTGGGTAATGCGCCTGGGCGAGGCGGTGGTGATCAAGGTCCTGCGCGCGCTCGGGGACGCCGACCTCCTCCGCCGCGAGTGGGACGTGCTCGCGCGCCTGCACCACAGCACCGCCCAGGGGGCGAGCCACTTCGTGACGCGCCTGCCGCAGCCGGTGGCGCACGGCCTGATCTCCAGCGGTCCGCACTCGCGGCCGGTCTCGATCTTCCGCTGGCAGAGCGGCTTTCAGCACACGCTCGAGGAGGTGCGCGCGGTGCACCCGGGCGGCGTCGACGGGCGGGTGGCGGTGTGGCTGCTCAAGCGGCTGCTCGAGCTGCTCGGCTTCGTCCACCAGGCGGGCTTCGTCCACGGCGCGGTGCTGCCGCCGCACGTGCTCGTCCACCCGCGCGACCACGGCGCGATGCTGATCGGCTGGACGACCGCCGGGGCCTGGACCCGCGGCCACGCCGAGCGCCTGCCCGCGGTGTGCGCCGGCTGGGAGCCGTTCTACCCCGAGGCGGTGTGGCGCGAGCGCTGGCCCTCGCCCGCGAGCGACCTCGCCATGGCCGCGCGCTGCGCCCTCGCGGCCGCGGGCGGGACGCCCGACGGGGCGCGCACCGGCAGCTTGCCCGGCGCCCTGGGCGAGGTGGTCCGCGCCGCGGCTCGCGGCGAGCACGCGGACGCGTGGGCCCTGCGCGCAGAGGTCGACCGCGCCTCGGCCGAGGTCCACGGTCCGCCCAGCTACAACCCGCTCCCCATGCCCGGGTGGTCGATCCCGGGCTGAGCACGACCAGGAGACCCGCCATGGGATTCGGCAACTACAGCCACGAGGCGCACGTCGCCATGACGTCGGCCCGCGCCAGCGCGGCGCCGCGCGAGGTGTTCACGCAGTCGGCCTGCCACGAGCTCATGAACCCGTTCGGGGTGAAGGTGCGCGAGAGCCGCGACAGCGTGGCGCACCCCGCCTCGGTGGGGGTGATCTTCGCGCTCGACGTGTCGGGCTCCATGGGCGAGATCCCCGCCAAGCTCGCCACCCAGACCCTGCCCACGTTCATGAAGGCCATGCTCGACGCCGGCGTGCCCGACCCGCAGGTCCTGTTCATGGGGATCGGCTACGCCGGCCGGGGCGGCGACCGCGCCCCGCTGCAGGTCGGGCAGTTCGAGTCGACCGAGAGCCTGATGGACCAGTGGCTGACCAACCTCTACCTCGAGGGCGGCGGCGGGGGCGGCAACGAGAGCTACGAGCTGGCGATGTACTTCGCAGCGCGTCACACCGCCATGGACTGCGTGGAGAAGCGCGGCCGGCGCGGCTACCTGTTCATGACCGGCGACGAGCCGCCCAACCCGGTCGTGAGCCGCGAGCAGGTGAAGCGCCTGATCGGCGACGTCCTCGCCGCGGACATTCCGATCACCGCGATCGTGGAGGAGGCGCAGCGCGCGTTCGAGCCGTTCTTCCTGATCCCCGACCCGCAGCGCGGCCAGAACGTGGGGCGCCTCTGGCGCGACGTGCTGGGCGACCGGGTGATCGTGATGGAGGACCCCGACGACACCAGCTACGTGGCCGCCGGCCTGGTCTCGCTGCTCGAGGGCGCGGTGGCCTCGCTGGGCGAGCTGGTCGAGAAGCTGCGCCTGGCGGGCGTGAGCGAGCACCAGAGCGCGGCGGTGGCCAAGGCGCTCACCCCGTTCGCGGCCGCGCTGGGGCGTGACGGCGCGCCGCGCCCGCGCCTGGGCGGGAGCGACCTGCCGTACGGCGACGGCCCGAGCGGTCACGCGCGGTGATCCGCGAGGCCTGGGTCGTGGTCGACCTGGGCTTCGGCGACGCGGGCAAGGGCGCCACCGTCGACTTCCTGGTGCGCGACCGGGGCGCCCGCCTGGTCGTGCGCTGGAACGGCGGCGCCCAGGCCGGCCACACCGTGGTGCTCCCGGGCGGGCGCGCGCACACCTTCGCGCAGCTCGGGGCGGGGAGCTTCGTCGCGGGCGTGCGCACGCACCTCGGTCCGGCCTTCGTGCTCCACCCCGGCGGCCTCCGGGTCGAGGCGGCGCGCCTGGCGAGCGTGGGCGTCCCCGACGCGCTGGAGCGGACCACGATCGACCGCCGCGCGCCGGTGATCACACCGTTCCAGCAGGCCGCCGGGCGGTTGCGCGAGCTGCTGCGCGGGAGCGCGGCCCACGGCACCTGCGGGGTCGGCGTGGGCGAGGCGGTGGCCGACGCGCTGGCGGGCGAGCCCGACGCGCTGTGCGCGGGCGACCTGGCGGACCCAGGCCGCCTCGCCGCGCGGCTGCGCGCGCAGCAGGCGCGCAAGCGGCGCGAGCTCGCGGCGGCGGCCGCCCTGGCCGACCCGCGCGGGGCGAGCGAGTGGGCGCTCCTCACCGACGAGGAGGCGCCCGAGCGCGTCCTCGCGGCCTGGGCCCCGCTCGCCGGGCGCCTGCGCGTGGTGGACCCGGGCGAGGCGAGCGCGCTCCTGGCAGCGGCCGAGGTCGTGGTGTGCGAGGGCGCCCAGGGCGTGCTCCTCGATCAGAGCTTCGGGTTCCACCCCCACACCACCTGGAGCGACTGCACCCCCGCGGGCGCGCTGGCGCTGCTCGCGGAGGCAGGCGCGGCGCGCGAGCGCGTGCGCGTGCTCGGCGTGCTGCGCGCCTACGCCACCCGCCACGGCCCGGGGCCGTTCCCCACCCACGACCCCGCGCACGACCGCGCGCTCCCCGAGCCGCACAACGACGAAGCCGGCTGGCAGGGCGCCTTCCGCCGCGGCCCCCTCGACCTGGTGCTGCTGCGCTACGCGCTCGAGGCGGCAGGCGACGTGGACGGCCTCGCGCTCACCCACCTCGACCGCGTGGCCGACCCGGCGCCGCTCGCGTCGGGCTATCAGGCCGACGAGCAGCCGCCGGGCCTGATCGAAGCGGAGACCGGCGTGGTGCGCCGCCTGATCGCGCGCCCCGACCTCGCCCACACCGAGCGGCTCGGCGCCTGGCTGGCCGGCGCACGCCCGCTCCTGGAGGCGGTCCCGCGCGAGCGCCTGCCCGAGCACCTCGCCGAGCGGCTCGGCATCCCGGTGTGGCTCGAGGCGCGCGGCCCCACGGCCGCGGCGCGCCGCTGGCGCGTCAGGCCGGGAGGCGCAGGTCGCGGGCGGTCCCCTCGTAGGTGAGCTGGAGCTCGACCGGGAGGCAGCCCAGGCCGCGCAGCCACAGCGGGACGGTCGGCAGGGCCGCGCCGAGGGCGAGCGGCTCTTCCCACAGGTCGAGCACGGCCTGGCCCTCGCGCTCGACCCCGTGGTACGCGGCGGCGTACAGCTCCGGGTCGGAGCCGTTGGTCGGTGAGCGCCCGCTCCCGAACCGCGCGAGCAGCTCGCGGTGCAGGTTCTCGCGGCGACTGGTGACCACGTCGACGATCACCAGGCCGACGCCGCGCTGGAGGTAGGCGTCGCACTTGGAGACGAACGCGCTCCGCTGCTCGGGCGGGTCCTTGTTCGAGGGGCTCACGAGCTCGATCGCCCCGACCAGGACCGGGCCCGCTTCGTCGCCGAACACCCGGACCTCGACCACGTCGCTGGTGCGCGAGAACGGCAGCGTCGCGAGCGGCGGCCCCACCTGCCAGGAAGGCGAGCGCGCGACCGGCCCCCGCGGGTCCTCGCAGGCCGCGACGTCGATCTCGATCCCGAACTGCACGTTCGGCTCGGCGAAGAACCGCTCCGGGAGGCGTCCGTTGAGGTCCGCCGCGAGGCGAGTGGCCCACGCGTTCAGGAGCGCGCTCCAGCGGGTGTGCGCGCTCAACGGGCGCTGGAAGTGGTCGCGGAGCGCCATGCGTTCAGCGTAACGCTCGCGGACGCGACGTTGACCGACCCACGACGCGTCGCTACGGTGCCGTCGTGCTCCAACTCGCGATCGAGTGCTTGTGCGGCGACCCGGGGCACCACGGTCCTTCTGGACTGGCCGTGTTGCTGCTGTGGCTGACCTCGACGATCGTGATCGCGACGGCGCTGCACGCACTCCGGGCGAAGCCGCTCGCTCGCCACGATCCTGCCGCGCCGAACGACGCCCGCCCGTCGGGCCTGGACCTCGAGCGGCGCGCCTCGGCGCCGCAGTGCCCGTTCTGTCGCCAGCCGATCGGCTCGCTGCGGCGGGCGGGCGCGGTGCGCTGCGCGTCGTGCGACGTGCTGCACCACGCCGAGTGCTGGAGCGAGCACGGCGGGTGCAGCGTGCTGGGCTGCGCCCGCGAGGCCCGCTCGCGCCGGGCTCGCGGCCTGCTCGCGCCGCGACCTGGCGGTGCGCGGGCGCCCGCCAAGGCCTGAGCGCGGCGACCGCACGGGAGGTTGGCGCCGGCGCGGCCTTCCCGTTTTCGGAAGGCGGACGACGCATTGCGTTATCCGCCGTCGTCGAGGGCGCTGAGTCTGGGGCACAACCGCTTTACCCTACGCGCGTTGCAGCTCATGACGCAGCGCGGCCTAAGCCGTGCTTGGGCCAGCGCCCAACAAGGAGGTGCCGAGGTGAGGATCCACTCGCTCAGCGCCCTGCTCGTGCTGGCGGCGGCCCCGTGCTTCGCCCAGAGCAGCGTCATCTACTCCGAGGACTTCGAGGGCCAGGCCACCTGGCAGACCCACGGGCTGTGGGCGGCAGACGAGTCGCCCGCCGCGGCGCCGGGCGGCGCCGCCTACTCGGGCAGCCGCAGCCTGAACTTCAACGACGGCGTCAGCTACGCCGCCTCGCCCCGCGGCGCGGCCGCGAGCCCCGCGATCGCGGTGCCCGTGGGCGGTGAGGTCACCGTCCGCCTGCGCTGCAACTACCAGACGGAGACCACCGGCGCGCGGTGGGACCAGCGCTCGCTCCTGCTGAAGGTCGACGGCGCGGTGGTGGAGCGCCACACCTTCGCCGGCACCGCCGCGAGCGGCTCGCCCGCGCGCTGCGGCGCCATGGGGACCTGGCACTCGCACGAGCTGAGGCTGCAGGTCCCCGCCGGGAGCGAGCTGGTGCTCGAGCTCGAGTTCGACGCGGGCGACCCCTACGCCAACGACTTCGCCGGCTGGTTCGTGGACGACGTCGAGGTCCTCGCGCCCGCGGGCGCGCCGGCCGCGGCCTTCCAGCGGATCGAGCGCACGACGGTCGACTTCCGCCAGCTCACCACCACGCTCGAGCTCGACCCGAGCGGCAAGGCCCGCCTGGTGCGCTCCAGCCCGACCGCGCGCTACCTGCCGATCGACGGTCAGGCCACGCCCGCCGAGCTGCGCGCCCTCGAGCAGGCCGTGCTCGCCGGCGACCTCGCCAACGTCGACCGCGTGATCCCCGACCCCAACACGTACATCGTCGCGCCCACCACGTTCCAGCTGGTGGTGGAGGCCCTCGCCTACCGCGCCACGATCGAGGGCAGCCTGGGCGTCTACGGGCCGTGGGCGGCGCAGGTCGGCCCGGTCATGGACGCGCTGGCCGCGATCGAGCAGCGCCTGCTGCAGAGCCCGGCCCCCGCGGGCGACGACCACGGCGACACCCCGCAGACCGCGACGGTGCTCGACCTCGACCCCAGCGCGCCGGCCACCGCGGGCGCGATCGACCCGGCCGGCGAGGTGGACGTGTTCACGATCAGCGAGTTCGTGATCATGATCTTCCCGCCGCCCCAGGCCACCTACGTGTTCGAGACCGAGGTCGTGGGCGACATGGACACGGTGCTCGAGCTCTACGACGGCAGCGGCAACCTGCTGGTCAGCGACGACGACGGCGGGGACGGCCTCGGCTCGCGCGTGGTCTACACCACCGGGGCCGGGAGCGCGCTGTTCGCCAAGGTCCGCCACTGGAGCGCGAGCGGGACGGGGAGCTACTCGATCCGCGCCTCGCGCGGCGCGAGCGACGACCACGCCAACGGGCCGCAGGGAGCGAGCGAGCTGCACGTGAACGGCGCGCCGGCGCCCGGTGAGATCGAGGCGGGCGACGCCGATTTCTTCCAGCTCTTGCAGGCGGTCCCCAAGATCTTCCCGCCGCCCACCTACACCTACGTGTTCGAGGCGGCCCCCCTGGCCGACATGGACACCGTCCTCGAGGTCTACGCGACCGACGGGGTCACGCTGCTGGCGAGCAACGACGACGCGCCCGGGTTCGGGCTCGGCTCGCGCGTGACGCTCACCGTGCAGGCCGGCACGATCGGCTACGTGAAGGTGCGCCACTACTCGAGCAGCGGCAGCGGCAGCTACATGGTGCTCGCCAAGACCACCCAGGCGCCGTGAGCAGGGCGCTCCTCGGGCTGCTCGCGCTCGGGGCGGTCCTGGGGGTGCTCGGGTATCACCAGGCGGCCCTGCGCGAGCGCTCGGCCGCGCTGGCCCACCGCTCCGCGCTGGAAGCGGAGCAGGCGCGCGACAACGCGGTGAGCGCGCGCCCTGCGCCCGTGGCGCCCGACGCCGCGTCCCCCGCCTCGGAGGCGGCCGCCGAGCGCCCCGCGCCCGAGACCATACCGAGCGAGCCCGAGCCGACGAGCGACGGCGCGGGCGCGGAGGAGGCGCCCGATCCGGCGCCCGTCGACTCCGGCGCGTTTGGCGCGTGGCTCGACGAGCGCGTGCGCGGCGGCACCAAGGCCGAGCTGGCCGAGGTCCTGAGCGGCTGGCGGACCGGCGCGCGTCCGCGCGCGCACGACCTGCTCGTGGACGAGGCGGTGGCTCGGCTCGACGCGCCGGCGCGCGCCGAGCTCGACAAGGCGGCGGGCCGCCTCCTCCTGAGCGCGCCGACCGCGCCCGAGCAGCGGCGCGGCCTGGCCGCGCTGCTGGCCCACTCGGGGAGCGAGCTGGCGACGGGCTACCTGCTCGAGGCGGCCGACCAGCTCGACGCGCCCGACCTGGCCGAGGACGCGCGCGCGGCGATCGCCACGCTCGCGGCGCCGGCGGCCCTCGAGCCGCTCGCCGCGCGCGCGGAGGAGCCGCTCGGCCCCGAGCTGCGCGACGCGCTGTTGGCAGCCCTCCGCAACATGACCACGCCCAAGGCGCGCGAGCTGGAGGCGAAGCTCTCCTCCCGATAGCCCAGCCCTCTCGGCCGCTCGAGTGGAAAAGCGAAGCTGCGGGCGACCGCGTGCGTCCGCCAGGGACCGCCGCTAAGCTGAGCGGCGGAAGGAGCCCCTCATGCGCACGCCTCCGCGCGTCCTGTTCGTCTTCGTCGCCCTCGTGTTCGCGCTCGGCGGGTGCAACGAGAAGCAGCGGCGCGAGACCCGCGACGCGGTCCGCGGCTCGGGCTCGACCCAGCCGAGCGACCCGAACGATTCGTCGAACCAGTAGTCCCGATCGCGCCCGCTGAGGGCCGGTCCGCGAGCTCAGCGTCGCGGGCGATCCGGATCGCCCAGGAACCTGCGCGCCGCGAGGACCAGCTCGGGCGCCTCCTCGTGCAGCTCCTGGTCGGTCGCGACCAGGAACGTCCAGCGGAGGTGCTCCATGGCCTCGGCCATGATCGCCTTGCGGCCGGCCGAGCCCCAGGCGTGCGCCCGCGTCACGCGGCGGTGGAGGATCCACATGGCGGTGATCCGCAGGCGCGGGTTGCGCGGCTCGCGGGCGATCGCCTCGCGCAGCACGGCCATGGCGCGCGGCGGGTCGACCGAGGAGAGCACGAAGGCGCGCATGCGGTCGAGCTCGCGCACGAACAGGGCGTGCTCGGCCGGGTTGCCGGCCACCAGCTCGTACTGCTTGCTGGCGAGGTCGGCCGCGCAGCTCAGCGGGTCGGCCACGCCGCCGACCAGCCAGGCGTCGCTCAGCACGTTGCCGAGCACCTCGCCGAACTGCCGCACGAAGTAGGTGCGCCACTGCACGGTCACGAGGTCGCCCACCGTGTTGGGGATGTCCCAGCCCCCGCGCAGCGCCACCAACAGCTGCAGCTTGAGGATGTGCCACTGGGGCGTGGCCCCCTCGCCCCAGGCGTTCAGCTCGCGGTTGGCGCGGTCGAGGAGCTCGCGCGTCTCGGGCCGGTCGCCCCGGTACTGCTCGAGCAGATGACCGATCCGGTGGACCCGCAGCGCCGCCGGCTCATCGGGCGCGCGCGGGCCGAGGAGCGCGTCGACCGCCTCGTGGTCCTCGGCCAGGCGGAGCGCGAACGCGGCAAGCGCGCGGAACGCCACGTCCTCGCGCAGCTCGGGCGGCGCGGCGCGGGCGGCGGCCCGCGCCCCGGCCCGGTCGCCGCGGGCGAGGTGGAGGCGCAGGCGGAGGCAGGCCAGGGCGGGGGTGATCGGGCCCAGCGTCTCGGCCTCGCTCAGCAGCGCGTCCGCGTGGGGCTCGGCGCCGAGGAGCAGGAGCAGGCGGACCGGCGCCGCGCGAGCCTCGGGCGGCAGCTCGTCGAGGCGGCCCGCCCAGCGGCGCGCGAAGGTGGCGAGGGCCCCCTCGGCGGCCTCGTCGGACGCCGCTGGGCGCGCCGCGTCCCAGGCCGTGAGGGCAGCGGCGTACGGGTCGGGCGCGGCCGGGTCGAGCGCGCGCAAGGCGGCCAGGAGCGGGCTCACCGCTCCGTCCGCCCCGGCGGGCTCCTCGGCGCCGCTCGCCTCGGGCGCGCCCGCCGGGCGGGGCGGCGGGACCGCGGCCCACAGGAGCGCCGCCGCCAGCGGGGCGAGCAGGATCAGGCGCCGCGACGCGAGCCGGCGGGCCGCGTGGCTGGCCCACGAGCGGCGCCCCGCCAGCACCCGCTCGAGGTCGTCGGCCAGCGCGCTCGCGCCGGGGTAGCGCGCCTCGCGCTCCTTGGCGAGCGCGCGCAGACACACGGCCTCGAGCTCTTCGGGCACCTCGGGCGCCAGCGCGCGCGGCGGGAGCGGCGGCTCGAACAGGACCTGCCGGATCACCTCGAACACGCTCGGCCCGTCGAACGGGCGCCGCCCCGTGAGGCACTGGTAGAGCACCACCCCCAGCCCGTAGACGTCGGTGCGCTCGTCCACCTCGCGCGGCGTCCCCGCCGCCTGCTCGGGCGCCATGGCGGCGGGTGTGCCCAGGAAGGCGTTGCTGCGGGTGAGCGTGGCCTCGCCCGCCACGTGGGCCAGGCCGAAGTCGACCAGCTTCGGCGTCCCCTGCTCGTCGAACAGCACGTTCTCCGGCTTGATGTCCCGGTGGAGCACCCCCGCCGCGTGGACGTGCGCCAGCCCGCGCGCCAGGTCGCGCACCAGGCGCGCCGCCTCGAGCGGCGGCAGCGGCCCGTCCCCGATCCGGCGGGCGAGGTCGCCGCCAGCCGCGAGGTCCATGGCGAGGTACAGCAAGCCGTCCTGCTCCTCGAGGGCGTGGACCCGCACCACGTTGGGGTGCGCGTCGGCCGCCGCCTGCGCCCGCCCCTCGCGCCGGAACCGCTCCAGTCGCTCGGGCTCCTCGCCGCAGGGGAGCACCTTCACGGCGTGCTCCACCCCGAGCGCCTCGTGCCGCGCGGCGAACACCGTCCCCATGCCGCCCGCGCCGAGCTCTCGCACGAGCAGGTACGGCCCGAGCCGCCGGCCGGGCGCAGGCGGCGCCCCGATCCGCGCCAGCACGGCGCGCAGGCGGGCCTCGTCCACGAGGTCGCGCTCGCGCAGGACGGCCGCCAGCGTGCCGCCGCTCGCGCGGCGCGCCCGAGCGGCCGCGAGCGCCCCCGCCAGCGCCTCGGGCTCGATCGCGCCCTCCGCCAGCAGCAGCTCGGCCAGGTAGGTGTCGGCCCCGCGCGCGAACGGCTCCACGCGCCCAGTGTGCGCGCTGGCGGACGGCAGGCAAGCGCTCGCCCGCACGGGCACGGCTGGTGACGCGCCGGGAATCGCCCGGCGACAATCGCGCCCGCGCGGGCGACCCCCGCGCGGAGGGTGCATGGCGAGCCCGCGCGTGCCCGGCTGGGGCTTCCTCCTCGAGGGGCGGCGTCGCCTCTCGGCGTCGTTCCTGTGGGAGCTGCAGCGCGCGTTCTACGAGCGCGAGGGGGCCGACGCCTGGCGCAGCCGCGGCGTGCCGTCGTACGTGACGAGCAACCCGTTCGTGGCGGGGCGCTACGCGCGGGTGATCCACTCGCTCCTGGCGGAGCGGCGCGGCGACGCGAGCGAGGCGCCGCTGCACGTGGTCGAGCTGGCGGCCGGGTCGGGGGAGCTCGGGTTCCACCTCGCGCGCGAGCTCGAGGAGCTGCTCGCGGCCGAGCCGCTGCCCGGCTGCCCGCGCCCGCGGCTGGTCCTGACCGACCTCGCCGAGCGCAACGTGACCGCCTGGCTGGCGGAGCCGGCGCTCGCGCCGTTCTTCGAGCGCGGCCTGCTCGACGTGGCGCGGTTCGACGCGGCCAGCGACGGCGAGCTCCACCTGCGCCGCTCGGGGGAGGTGCTGCGGCCCGGCGCCAGCCCGCACCCGCTGGTGTGCGTCGCGCACTACCTCCTCGACTCGCTCCCCCAGGACGCGTTCGCCGCGCGCGGCGGGCGCCTGTTCGAGCGGCCGGTCAACGTCACCTCCAGCCGTCCCGAGCCCGACCTCGCCGACCCGCGCGCGCTGGTGCGCATGCGCCTGCGCTTCGAGGAGGCGCCCGCCGGCCCCGCGCCGTACGGCGAGCCCGAGCTCGACGGCCTGCTGGCGGAGTACGCCGCGCGCTTGCAGGACGCCGCCTTCCTGTGGCCGGTCGTCGCGCTCCGGCTCGGGCAGCGGCTGTGGGAGCTCGCGGGCGGCCGGCTGGTGTGGCTGGTGGCCGACAAGGCGACCTCCACCCTGGAGGAGCTCGAGGGACAGGGGGACCCCCACGTGGCGCTCCACGACGGCTGCTTCTCGCTGGCGGTCGACCTGTACGCCCTCGGCCGCTGGGCGGAGCGGCGCGGCGGCGCGGCGCTGCTCCCCAGCCGGCGGGCGGACGTGCTCGAGCTCGGCGCGCTCGTCGGGCCGGACTCGGTCGGCGCCCGCACGCGCCGCCTGCTGAGCGAGCTGGTCGAGGGGTTCGGCCCGAGCGACTACCTGACCCTGGTCGACCGGCGCGCGTCCGCCGAGGCGGTCGAGCCCGAGGCGCTCCTGGCGCTCCTGCGGCTGGGAGGCGACGACCCGTGGGTCGTGGCCCGGCTGGGCCCGCGGGTCCCGTCCGCCCGCCTGGCCGCGGCCGCGCCCGGCCTGGCGGCGCAGCTCGAGGCGGCCCTGACCCGCGCCAGCGCGCGCCACTACCCGCTGGTCGGGCCGGCCGACCTGGCGGAAGTCTGCGCGCGGCTGCGGGCCGGCCTCGGCTCGGCGGGCGCGAGCCAGGACCGCAGCGCGGGCGTATCGTGAGGGCGTGCTGAGCGCTCCTGCCTCCGAATCGCTGGTCCTCGAACGAGCCTCGATCATCCGGACCGTCCTGTTCGACGTGGGCGACGAGCTGGTGCTCGAGCGCGCCGAGGCGCTCCTCTCGGCCGGGGAGCCGACGCAGCGCCTGCGCCTGTCCCGCACGGGCGCCGACTCGCTCGCGATCAAGTCGCTCCCGCTCGACGTCGGCCTCGAGCCGGCGGAGGTCGAGCTCGAGGGCGGGCAGCGGCTCAAGCGCACGTCGACCCGGCTGTACGACTACGGCACGGTGGCCGTGCGCTACCGCTACCAGATCCAGCCCGGCGCCACGCTCGCCGAGCTGCTCCCGCTCCTGAGCGAGCTGTACGACTCGCCGCGCCCCCAGGCGGACGCGCGGGCCGTGGTGGACGCGCTGCTGCCGCGCCTGGGCGACGCGCTGCTGCGCGGCGCGCTCCGCCCGAGCGCCATGGTGTACACGGTGATCTACGTGGAGGCGTTCGCCGGGCACCCGACCGCGGCCGAGGTGCTCGGGCAGCGCGACGTGCTCGCCAAGCTGCTGCAGGGCGAGGTGGCCGAGCGGCCCATGGCGGCCGGCGAGCTGGTGGAGCGGCTGCGCTGCGCGTTCTCCTACCTCGACGACGACCTGGTGCTGGTCGACTCCGAGGTGGCGTTCGTGCTCGAGCCGACCGGGACCGAGGACGTGGTCGACGTGCTCGAGTTCGCGGCCGCGCACCTGATCAACCTGCGCAGCTACGACGAGCTGCTCGATCAGGAGCTGGAGCGGATCTTCGACGACGTGTTCGGCGTGCGGTCGCCCAAGCGGCTGCTGTGGAGCCCCTACGGCCCGCTGGTGCGGCAAGTCCAGCGCCGCTGGCTCGAGATCACCGAGGTCACCGAGCGGCTCGACAACTCGGTCAAGGTGGTCGGCGACGCCTACCTGGCGCGGGTCTACCGCGGCGCCGTCGAGCGGTTCGGGATCCCGCTGTGGCGCGACGCGGTGCTGCGCAAGCAGAGCCGCGTGGCCCAAATGTACGAGCTGTTCATGGGGCAGCTCGAGACGCGCCGCACCATGCTCCTCGAGCTCGCGATCGTGATCCTGATCGTGCTCGAGATCGTGCTGTTCTTCGACACGAAGTGAGGGAGCAGGTCCTGCTGCGGGTTCCATTGGCCGCGCCGAGCGCCGAGAATCGCGGCCCCCCGGAGGAGGACCCTGATGCGCGCGCGCACCACCGCCCTCGCCGCCCTGGCCGTCATGCTCTGCTGCGGCCTCACCCCCGCGCGGGGGCAGGAGGAGCCGGCGCCGGCGACGGACCCGGGCCCCGAGCCCGCGCTCGACCTCGGGCGCGAGGCGGTTCAGGCCCGCCTCGACGCGCTCGCCGCGGCCGGGCTCGACGACGCGGCGCGCGAGCAGGCGAGCGCGGCCTACCAGCACGCGCTCGCCTCGCTGGCGCAGGTCGAGCAGTGGGCGCAGCGCGCGGCCGAGCACGAGCGGCGCGCCGCCGAGGCGCCCGCGCTGCTGGCGAAGATCCGCGAGGAGCTGACGCAGCCGCCGAGCGCCGCGCCGCTCGACGTCCCGGCCGACGCGACGGCGACCTGGGCCGAGCAGCGCCTCGACGAGGCGGAGCAGGAGCTCGAGAACGCCCGCGCCGAGCAGGACCAGCTCCAGGCCGAGCCCGAGCGGCGAGTGAGCCGGCGGGCCGCGCTCACCGAGGCGGGCGGCCAGGTGCGGCAGCGGCTCGCGCAGCTCGGCGACCTGCACGTGCCGGCCCCGTCCGACCCCCCGGCGCTGGCGACGGCCCGGCGCACGGCGCTCCTGCTCGAGCAGC
>CAZMSZ010000091.1:0-6418 GCA_964569055.1 uncultured Planctomycetota bacterium
GGCTCGAGCGGCCGCGCGTACAGCAGCCTCGTGAACTCGAGGAGCGTCGCCCTGCGCGACTCGGACGTGGCGTGCCTCCTGGGGCCTGAACCCATGCAGCCCGGGCGCTCCTCGCGCCCGGCGCGCTTGGCCCTGGACTCGGGAGCGGGCTGAGCGATAGTGGCCGCGCGGAGCGCGGTCGGATGCGCAAGAAGGTCCTGTTCGTCGACACCCACACGGCCAAGCCGTACGACGAGTCATCGCTCCGGACCGAGGCGATCGGCGGGACTCAGTCCTCGGTGCTGCGGGTGGCGGAGGGGCTCGGCGCCTGGCACGACGTCTACGTGGCGCACCACCTGCGCCCCAGCGACCTGCCCAAGACCACCGCGGCGACCTTCATCACGCTGGAGAGCGCGCTCTCCATGACGGGCGCCCAGCGCCCCGACGTGGTGGTCAACGCCGTGGGCCGGTTCGAGGAGGTCCCCCAGCTCACTCGCCGGTATCCCGGGGCGCGCCTGGTGATCTGGAGCCACGACCTGCGGCGGATCCGGCGCGTGTGGAAGTACCGCCGGACGCTCGCCGCGGGGCGCTGGACGGTGGTCACCGTGTCGAAGTTCCACGCGGGCCTGGCGCGCGAGCACGCGCACGGCAAGGGCCTCGCCCGCCTGCTCGACCGGGTCCGGCCGCGCGCTCACTACGAGATCCGGACGATCTACAACTCGATCGCCGACGGGCTCGCCCCCGACGACACCCCGGTCGACCCCTGGAAGCTGCTGTTCTTCAGCGCGCCCGCCAAGGGCCTGGGCGAGGTGATCGTCCAGTTTCGCGCGGTGTACGCCCACGACCCGCGCCACCGGCTGTACGTCGCGCACCCCGGCTACTCGGACCCGGCCGCGCGCCGGGGCTTCGACGCCCGAATGCTCGAGGAGCCCGGGATCGTGCTGCTCGGCCCGCAGAGTCACCCGCAGATGATGCAGCACGTGCGCGAGTCGTTCTGCGTGTTCTTCCCGCAGCGGAGCAAGCCCGAGACGTTCGGCCTGGTGTACGCGGAGGCGAACGCGCTCGGGACGCCGGTCCTCGCGCACCGGTTCGGGGCGGCGGAGGAGGTCCTCAGCGACCCCGACCAGCTGATCGACGCCGGCGATCCGGAGGCGGCGCTGCGGACCCTGCTGCGCTGGCGCGAGCGCGGGCGGCCGCGGGTCCATCTGCGCGAGCAGTTCAAGGTCGCCGCCGTGGTCGAGGAGTGGCGCAAGCTCGTGGAGGAGCCCCAGCCCGGGGTCGGGGCGGAGCGCGGCGCGCCCTCCACCGGGCGCGGAGGCGCCTGAGCGCCTCGCGGCTCAGCGCCCCAGCACCAGCTCGCGCGCGAGCGCGCGGTGGCAGCGGGTCTCGTCCTCGCAGTAGCAGAGCAGCGTGACCCCGTCCGCCCGCGCGAGCCGGCGCGCCTCGGCCAGCGCCTCGGCCGCCTCGGGGCCGGCCATCTCCTCGCGGTAGCGCGCGGCGAACGTGGCCCACGGGATCGGCTTCGCCTCGCCGACCACCTTGCGCCCCACCCGCCGCTTGCCGAGGAAGGCGTCGAGCAGCGCCTCGCTGGGAGCGAGCCGCTTGTCCCAGCGGTCCCAGGGCTCGGCCCCCTTGCGCACGCCGCGCGGGCGGTAGCGCGTGATCAACAGGCGCGCGCCGTCGCCCGGCCGCGAAGGGTCGCTCCAGCGCGCGACCTGCACGCGCACGGCGACCTCAGCGGCCCGGCCGCCAGGGCCCGCGCCCCTTGGCGGACGAGAGCAGCTCCTGCAGCGCGAGCAGGTCCTGCTCCTTCTTGATCAGCGCCCCGAGGTAGGGGAGGTTCCGCTCGAGCAAGACCTCGGTGGTGCCCGAGGCGCGCAGCACGGCCAGCCAGTCGACCAGCTCGCTGGTGCTGGGCCGCTTGCGCAGCCGGCCGACCTCGCGGAGCTGGTAGAAGGCCGTGAGGGCCTGCCCGAGCAGCCGCTCGTCGAGGTCGGGGTGGTGGACCCGCACGATCCGCTTCATGAGCTCGGGCTCGGGGAAGTCGATGAAGTGGAACACGCAGCGGCGCAGGAACGCGTCGGGGAGCTCCTTCTCGTTGTTGGAGGTGATCACCACCACCGGCCGGTGCCGCGCCGCGACCTCCTGGTCGGTCTCCACGATGTGGAACCGCATGCGGTCGAGCTCGTGGAGCAGGTCGTTGGGGAACTCGATGTCCGCCTTGTCGACCTCGTCGATCAGCAGCACCGCGCGCTCGTCCGCCGCGAACGCGCGCCCGAGCGGCCCGAGCTTGATGTAGCGGGCGATGTCCTTGACGTCGCCGTCGCCGAAGCGCGACTCGTACAGGCGCTGCACGGTGTCGTAGACGTACAGCCCGTCCTGCGCGCGGGTGGTGCTCTTGACGTGCCAGCGGATCAGCGGGTGCCCGAGCCCCTCGGCGATCGCCTCGGCCAACAGCGTCTTGCCCGTGCCGGGCTCGCCCTTGACCAGGAGCGGGCGCTCGAGCGCCAGCGCGCAGTTGACCGCGGCCTCGAGCGCCTCGCTGGTCAGGTAGCGGTCGGTCCCCTGAAAGCGGCGGAAGTCGGTCATGAGCTCCTCGGCATGGATCGTAGCCGGCGGCCGGGCGGCTGGGCGCCGCAGGTCCACCGGGACGGTCGCTACAATCTCGCCGCCATGCCGAGCGTCCCCAACCCTCACGACCGGCAGCTCCGGGCGAAGTTCGGGTCCGACCTCCCAGCCGTCGTCCTCGAGCGAGTCGACACGGCGACCGAGTCCGAGCTGGAGCGGACGCTCGTGGCCACCTCGCTGGACGAGGTGCTCGCCGGCGACTGAGGCCGCCCCAGCCCTCGCCCCCGCCCGCCCTCGCCCTATCCAATCGGCGGGCGCGTACCCTATCCTCCACGCCCGCCAAAGCGAGGAGGTGGCATGCAGCGGGTCGCGATCGAGGGGGCATCGGGCTACTCCGGCATGGAGCTGACGCGGATCCTCGCGCGCCATCCCGGCGTGGAGCTGGTCGCGGCCAGCTCGAGCCGCTGGGCCGGCTCGACCGTCCGCGACCGGCTCGGGATCGCCGGCCCCGCGGGGCGGGTCACGTATCGGCCCGAGCTCGACCCGGCCGGGGTCGACGCGGTGCTCCTCGCGACCCCCCACGACGCCAGCGCGCCGCTCGCCGCCCGCTGGACCGCCGCCGGCGTGCGGGTGGTCGACCTCAGCAACGTGTTCCGGGCCGACCCCGAGTGGGTCTACGGGCTGACCGAGTACGCGCGCGAGGCGCTGGTCGGGGCGCGCCGGGTGGCCAACCCGGGCTGCTATCCGACGGCCACGCAGCTGGCGCTGCGCCCGCTCCTCGCGGCCGGGCTGGTCGCGGACGGGCCGATCGTGCTCGACGCCAAGAGCGGCGCGACCGGGGCCGGGCGCAGCAACGCCGAGCACCTGCTCTACAACGAGCTGGCCGACAACCACCACCCCTACAAGGTCGGCAACCACCAGCACGTGCCCGAGATCGAGCGCGGGCTCGGGCGCGAGGTGATCTTCACGCCGCACCTCCTCCCCTGCCGGCGCGGGCTCCTGGTGAGCGCCTACTTCCCCGTCGCGCCCGGCACGACGGCCGCCGACCTCGAGGCCTGCCTGCGCGAGCGCTACGCGGGCGAGCCGTTCGTGCAGGTGGTGACCCCCGACATGGCGGTCGGCCTGTCTCGGGTGGTCGGGACCCCGACCTGCCGCGTGGCGGTGGGCCCGGCGATCAAGGGCGGCATGGCGCAGGCGTTCTCCAGCGAGGACAACCTGCTCAAGGGCGCCGCCAGCCAGGCGGTGCAGAACCTCAACCTGATCCTCGGCCTCGACGAGACGGCCGGCCTGCTATGAGCGACCCCCCCCTCGCGCGCGGCTTCCAGTTCTCGGGCCTCCACGCCGGGATCAAGGTCGAGCGCCCCGACCTGGCCCTGATCCGCTCCGAGCTCCCCTGCGAGGCGGCGGCCACCGTCACCCCCAACCGGCTGCGCGCCGCCTGCGCCGACCGCACCCGCGCGCTCACGCCCTGCGCGGGGGTGCGCGCGGTGGTGGTCTCCTCGGGCAACGCCAACTGCATGGCCGGCCCGCAGGAGGCGGACGACGACCGGCGCATGGCCTCGGCGGTGGGCGAGGCGCTCGGGGTGTCGGCCGAGGCGGTGCTGACCGCCAGCACGGGCGGGATCGGCAAGCCGCTGCCGATCGACACGATCGTGGCCGCCGTGCCGCGCCTGGTGGCCAGCCTCGGCGCCGACCCGGAGCCGGCCGCGCGCGCGATCCTGACCACCGACAAGGTGATCAAGGTCTCGTCTCGACAGGTCGAGGTCGGCGGGCGGACCGTGACGCTCACGGCGATCGCCAAGGGGTCGGGCATGATCCACCCCGACATGGCGACCATGCTCGCCTTCCTGTGCACCGACGCCCGCTGCCCGGCCGAGGAGCTGCAGGCGATCCTGAGCGAGGCGGTGCGCGCGAGCTTCAACCAGATCAGCGTCGACCGCGACACCTCCACCAACGACATGTGCGTGCTCCTCGCCAACGGGGCGGCCGAGGTCGACGTCCACCGCGGCTGCGCGCCGTTCGTGGCCGCCGTGAACGAGGTGTGCCGCGACCTCGCCCGGGCGATCGCGGCCGACGGGGAGGGCGCGACCCGGCTGATCTCGGTCGAGGTGAACGGGGCCCCCGACCTGGCCACGGCGCGCACGCTCTCGCGCGCGGTGATCGAGAGCAACCTGTTCAAGTCGTCGCTGTTCGGCAACTCGGACGGCTGGGGGCGCGCGCTGGCGGCCCTCGGCAGCCGGGCGGCGCGGCTCGGGCTCGAGCTCGACCCCGCCGAGGTCGGCCTGAAGGTCGGCGACACCGAGGTGGTGCGCGGCGGCGACCCGACCGGCGCCCGTCCGGACGTCAGCCTGCCCGAGGTGGTCTACACGATCTCGCTCGGCCTGGGCGAGGCGAGCGCCTGGGCCTGGGGCTGCGACCTCTCCTACGACTACGTGTCGATCAACGCCGTCACCAAGACCGACGGGCTCGAGACCCACTCGCCCGGGCTCAAGCGGCGGTTGCTGGTCGACGCGCTGGCCTACATCAGCCGCTTCAAGAACAAGATCGCCGTGATCAAGTACGGCGGTGCCGCCATGCTGCGCGACGACCTCAAGCACGCGTTCGCCGAGGACGTGGTCCTGCTCGAGGCGGTCGGGCTGCGGCCGGTGGTGGTCCACGGCGGCGGCCCCGAGATCTCGCGCACCCTCGACAAGCTGGGCGGCGAGTCCCGCTTCGTGGACGGCATGCGCGTCACCGACGAGGCGAGCGTCAAGATCGTCGAGATGGTGCTGAGCGGGAAGGTGAACAGCGAGATCATCACCCGGATCCACACCCACGGCGGCCGGGCCGTGGGCCTCTCGGGCAAGGACGGCTGCCTGCTCACCGCGCGCAAGCTCGAGCCGGGCGGGCGCGACCTCGGCCTGGTGGGCGAGGTCACCGAGGTCAACACCGACGTGATCCACATGCTGCTCGAGCGCAAGTACGTCCCGGTGATCTCGCCCGTGGGGACCGACAAGAAGGGCGTCACCTACAACATCAACGCCGACACGGCCGCGGCCAAGATCGCCGAGGCGCTCGGCGCCGAGAAGGTGATCTTCCTCTCCGACATCCCGGGCCTGATGCGCGCGGGCGAGAAGGTGAGCGTGACCACCGCCGCCGACCTGCGCGGGTTCATCGGCGACGGGACGGTCACCGGCGGCATGATCCCCAAGGTGCAGGCGATCCTCGACGCGCTGGCCGCCGGCGTCCGCAGCGCGCACATCATCGACGGCCGCGTGCCGCACAACCTCCTCGCCGAGCTGTTCACCGAGACGGGCGTGGGGACGTGGGTCACGGGCTGAGCCCGCCGCTCGACCCCGCGCGCCTCGAGGCCGCCCTCGCCGCCCACGCGCCGCGCGAGCACCCGCCGCTCCCCGGCCGCACCAACCACCTCCGCGCCGGGGTGCTGCTCCCGCTGATCTGGGAGCCCACCCCCGTGCTGCTGCTCGAGCTGCGCCCCGCGCGCCTCTCGCTCCACGGGGGCGAGGTGTGCTTCCCGGGCGGACGCCCCGAGCCCGACGACCCCGACCTGTGCGCGACCGCCCTGCGCGAGGCGCGCGAGGAGCTCGGCCTGCGCGACGCCCGCCCCCTGGGGCGGCTCTCCTCGACCCCGCTGTTCACCTCCGACTACCGCCTCGAGCCGTTCGTGGCCGAGGCGCCGCCCCAGCCCCTCGCCCCCAACCCCGGGGAGGTGGCCCGCGTGCTCCGCCTCGACCTCGCCGCGCTCCTCGCGCGCGAGGCGATCGACGCGATCCCCTACCGCTGGGAGGACGGGGTCGAGCGCCTCTCGCCCGTGTTCGAGGCCGACGGCGCGCTGGCCTTCGGCGCCACCGCCCACGTGCTGTGGGAGCTG
>CAZMSZ010000091.1:6518-19562 GCA_964569055.1 uncultured Planctomycetota bacterium
CGAGGCCGACGGCGCGCTGGCCTTCGGCGCCACCGCCCACGTGCTGTGGGAGCTGGTCGAGGTCGCCGCGCGGGCCGTGGAGCGGGAGGCGCCCCGGCTCGAGCCGGGCCGATACGGGTGGGAGGACGTGCTCGAGCGGCGCGACGCGGCGAGCCTGGACTGAGTCCCACCAGGGCTCGCTCATAGAGGCCGGGTCGACCGAGCCAGGTCGGGCTCGCAGGACCGCCCGGGCACCGCCGGTCGACCCCCCGCGCCGCGCGCCCGGTGCACGCTGGGTGCGTCGCGGTACGACCGTGTGAGCTCCTGTGGTAGCTTTCTGCCCGAGCCGCGGAGCCGCGCGTGAACGACGCCTCGCCCGACCCCCACGCCCCGTGCGCCACGGCCGTGCCCGCCACGGCGGAGGCCATCGCGCGCTACCTCGCCGACCTCGGGCGGACCCAGCGCAAGCTCGGCCTCGAGATCGAGCTCGGCCTGGTGCGGGCGAGCGACCTGCAGCCCCCGCGCTACGAGGGCCCGGCCGGGGTGGGGGCGCTGCTCGCGCGCCTACGAACGGCCGGCCGCTGGCCGACGCCCGTGCACGAGGGGGACGCGCTGGTCGCGCTCAAGGGCGACGGCGAGACGATCACGCTCGAGCCGGGCGGGCAGGTCGAGCTCTCGACCCCGCCCGCGTCGTCGCTGGCCGAGCTCGACGCGCTGGTCCGCGACCGGCTCAGCGTCATGGCGCGCGCCGCCGAGGCCGAGGGGCTGATCCTGCTCGGCGGCAGCATGGTGCCGGCGCCGGCCGAGGCCATGTCCTGGATGCCCAAGGCTCGCTACCGCGTGATGCGCGACTACTTCACCGCGCTCGGCCCCGCGGGCCGCCTGTTCCACTACATGATGCAGCGCACCACCTCGGTGCAGGTCACGCTCGACTACCGCGACGGGGCCGACGCCGCCGAGCTGGTGCGGCTCGGGTTCCTCGCGGCGCCGCTCGCGACCGCGGTGTTCGCCAACTCGCCATTCGACGGCGACCGCGAGGCCGACGAGCCGCTCCTGTCCACCCGCGCCCAGGCCTGGCTGTACACCGACCCGGCGCGCTGCGGCGAGCTGAGGCGCGCGGCCGAGCCGGGCGCGACGCTCCTCGACTACGTCGAGGCGGCGCTCGACGTGCCCATGATGTTCCGCGAGCGCGGCGGCGCCTACCAGCCCATGCGTGGGGCCTCGTTCCGCGAGGTGCTGGCGGCAGGACGCTGGCCGGACGGCGAGCCGCTCTGCCCGCACGACCTCGAGGTGCACCTCAGCGGGCTGTTCCCCGACGTGCGGCTCAAGGCTGGGTTGATCGAGCTGCGCTCGACCGACGGGCAGGGCCCGCTCGAGTCGACCGCGGTGGCCGCCTTCTGGACGGGCCTCCTCTACGACGCCGAGGGGCGGCGCGCCCTCGAGGAGCTGCTCGGCGGGCTCGAGGCCGAGGCCCGCGAGGCCGCGCGCCTGGCCGTGCCGCGCGAGGGGCTCGCCACCCGCTGGGGCGAGCGGACCCTGCTCGAGGTCGGGCGCGAGGCCCTCGCCGCCGCGCAGGCCGGGATCGAGCGCCGGATCGCCGCCGGCGAGGAGCCGGCGAGCGCGCGCGACCTCCTCGCGCCGGTGGCCCGCCGCCTCGCCGCGGGCGTGACCGCGGCCGAGGAGCTGCGCGCCCGCTGGCGGGGCGAGTGGGCCGGCGACCGGGCCCGCCTGATCGACGCCCTGCGCGTCCCGGCCTGAGGCTGGCACGGGCCAGGGCAGGGTCGGTCCGAACCAACGAAAAAGGAGGCCCTGAAGGAGCCTCCCGTTCCGTTGGGTCTAGATAGCGCGGGCAGGATTCGAACCTGCGACCTCCGGGTTATGAGCCCGACGAGCTACCGGACTGCTCTACCGCGCGTCGTGAGGGGTGGAGTATAGACCCCGCGCCCGGCGTGTCAATCGTACCGGCCGATTGGCGCGCTAGCCCTTTAGCGCCTTGAGGATCCGCTCGGTGATCGCCTCGATCGGCCCCACCCCGTCGATCCGGTGCACGGCGCTCGGGCGGGTCTCCATGTAGTACTCGATGCACGGCTCGCTCTGGGCGCGGTACACGTCGAGGCGGGCCGCGATCGTGGCGGGGTCCTGGTCGTCGGGGCGGTTCGAGCGCTTGCCGCGCTCGAGCAGGCGCTCCTTGAGCTCGGCGTCGGGCACCTCGATCACCACCACCGCGTTCACCTCGAGGCCGCGCGCGGCGAGCAGGCGGTCGAGCTCCTTGGCCTGCTCCACGTTGCGCGGGTAGCCGTCGAGCAGCACGCCGGCGCGCGCGTCGTCGCGCCCGAGCCGCTCCTCGACCATGGCGTTGGTCAGCGAGTCGGGAACGAGCTCCCCGCGCGCCATGATCGCCTTGGCCTGCTGCCCGAGCGGCGTGTCGCGCTCTCCGTGGTCGCGGAACATGTCGCCGGTCGAGACGTGCGGGATCCCCAGGCTCTCGTGCAGCCGCGCGGCCTGGGTGCCCTTGCCGCACCCGGGCGGACCGAACAGGACGACGGTCTGGGTCATGAGCGCTCCTTCCGCGCGCCTCCCGGCGGTCGCGCGGCGGGATTCTACTGGCGGTCCCCCCTTTCGCTACCTCGGGCTCACCGCTGCGGAGCGCGCCCGCGCCGGCGGGCGCTCGTCGCGCGACGGCCGCTCGGGAGCGAGCTTCGCGCGCGCGACCCGCCGCCGTGCGCCGCTCCCGTACACTGCACGCATGCGCCGCCTCCTCGTGCTCCTCGTCGTCGGGCTCACCCGGCGACAGCTCGGCCCCGACGCCCCTCACCTGACCGCGCTCGCCGACGAGGGGTTCGCCGCGCCGATCGACCCGGTGCTCCCCGCGGTCACCTGCTCGGTCCAGGCGACCTACCTGACGGGGCAGCCGCCGAGCCGCCACGGGATCGTGGGGAACGGCTGGTACTGGCGCGACCGGGCCGAGGTCGCGTTCTGGAAGCAGTCGAACCACCTGATCGAGGCGCCCAAGGTGTGGGAGCTGGCGCGGGCGCGCGACCCCGGCTTCACCTGCGCCCAGCTGTTCTGGTGGTTCAACATGTTCGCGCAGGTGGACTGGTCGCTGACGCCGCGCCCGGGCTACCTGCAGGACGGGCGCAAGGTCCCCGACTGCTACAGCGCGCCGCCGGCCCTGCGCGGCCGGCTGAACGCCGAGCTGGGGCGGTTCCCGCTGTTCAACTACTGGGGGCCGACGGCCTCGATCGCCTCGACCCGCTGGATCGTGGACGCCGCCCTGTCGGTGCTCGAGCGGGAGCGGCCCACGCTGACGTTCGTCTACCTGCCGCACCTCGACTACGACCACCAGCGGTTCGGGCCGCGCGCGCCCCAGAGCGCGCGCGCCCTGCGCGAGGTGGACGCCGAGGCGGGCCGCCTGATCGCCAAGGCGCGGGCCGACGGGTGCGAGGTGCTCGTCGTCTCCGAGTATGGGATCGAGGAGGTGAGCGCGCCGGTGCACCTCAACCGCGTGCTGCGGCAGGCGGGCTACCTCGAGCCCTGGCTCAACCTCGACCAGTGGGAGCTGCTCGAGCCGGGCGCCTGTCGGGCGTTCGCCGTGGCCGACCACCAGCTCGCGCACGTCTACGTGCGCGACCCCGCCGACGTGGCGGCGGTGCGGCGGCTGCTCGAGCGGACCGACGGGGTGGAGCGCGTGCTCGGGCGCGAGGAGCTGGCCGGGGTCGGCCTCGACCACCCGCGCGCCGGCGAGCTGGTGGCGCTCGCCGCGCCCGGGCGCTGGTTCACCTACTACTACTGGCTCGACGACGCGCTCGCGCCCGACTTCGCCCGCACGGTCGAGATCCACAAGAAGCCGGGCTACGACCCCTGCGAGCTGCTGCTCGACCCCACCAAGGTGGCGGTCAAGGCGCGGATCGCCTGGAAGCTGGCCCGCAAGGCGCTCGGCTTCCGGACGGTGCTCGACGTGATCCCGCTCGACGGCTCGCTGGTGCGCGGCAGCCACGGGCGCCCGCCCGCCACGCCCGAGGACGGGGCGCTCCTGATCGGCTCGAGCCGCGCGGCGGAGCGGGCCCGCTTCGCCGCCACCGACGTGTGCCCGCTGATCCTCGAGCGCCTCGGCCTGGGCGAGGGGGCCCGCGCGTGAGCGGCCGGGTCGCCGAGACCACCCCGATCACCCGCGACGTGCCCGAGCGGTTCGTGGCGCACGAGCGCCTGCAGCGCGGGCTCCTCGGCCGCGGGGCCCGCTACGCCGGCGCGTTCGACACGCCCTCCTGGCGCACGGGGCTGGTCCTGCTCCTGCGCCGCGGCGGCCGCGGACGCCCCCACCGCATGTGGATCGCGCTCCCCTACAGCGGGGTCGAGCCGCTGCCGGTGGCCGCGCGCTCCTCGCTCCCGGCCGACGCGGTGGTCGCGCTGGCGGTCGACGCGCTCGAGGCCTTCCCGCACCCGGGCGGCGCGGCCGCGGCCGCCGCGCGGCTCGAGGCCGACCTCGAGCTGCCGGTCGTGCTGCACGCCCCCGGCGGCGTGGCGGCCGGCCCGCGCGCCGAGGCCGCGGGCGCCCTCCTCGAGCTGCGCGAGGCGCTCGCCCTCCCCGAGGCCGCGCTCGCCAAGGCGGACCCCGAGCGCGCCTTCGCCGCGGGGCGCGCGCGGGCCGAGGTGGGCGACTTCCTGGCGCGGCTGCGCGCGAGCACGCCGCGGCTGGTGGTGACCCCCACGCTGCTGGCGCTGTGCGTGCTCGCCTGGCTGCTCCAGAGCGCGCTCTCGGGGCCGGCGGGCTCGCCGCTCCTGACGCACGGCGCGGGGAGAGGCGCGCTGAGCCTCGGCGCCGAGCCGTGGCGGCTGCTCACGGCCGGCTTCCTCCACGGCGGCCTGCTGCACCTCACGCTCAACATGGTCGTGCTGTGGGACCTCGGCTCGGTGGCCGAGCGCCTGTTCGGGCGGCTGGCCTTCGCGGCCGTGTACCTGCTCGCGCTGGTGGGCGGCTCGCTCGCCAGCGCGGCCTGGGCGCCGCAGGCCTGGAGCGTGGGCGCCTCGGGCGCGGTGTTCGGCGTGGCGGGGGCGCTGATCGGGTTCGTGGTCGTGCAGCGCGGCGTGATCCCGCGCGCGGTGTTCGAGCGGCTCGGGCGGACGCTGGCCCTGTTCGTGGTCGCCAACCTGGTGCTCGGGGTGCTCCTCGGCCTGGCGTTCCCGATCGACAACGCGGCCCACGTGGGCGGGCTCGTGACCGGCGGGTTGGCGGGGGTGCTCCTCGCCCGCCGGCTCCCGCCCGCGCCGGCCTCCAGGCGGCGGCTGCTCGCGATCCCCGCCCTGGCGCTCGTCCTCGCGGGGGTGGGCCTGGGCCTGGCGCACACCCCGCGGGTCGCCGAGGCGCGCGCGATCGCCGCGCTCGAGCCGGCGCTGCACAGGCAGCAGCAGCTCGCCGATCGGGCCGACGCGCTGCGCGAGCGCGCGGCCGCGCCGGCGGAGGCGCGGGCGCTCGCGGCCGAGGCCCGCGCCGAGGCGGCGCGCCTGGATCAGGAGCGCGAGGCGCGCGGGGCCGCCGTGCGCGACCCGCTCCGCCGCTCGCTGCTCGCGCTGGCGGACTACCTCGAGGCGGTCGCGGCGCACGACCCGGCGGCGGCGGAGCGCGGCATCGAGGCGTGGTTCGCCGCCAACGCCGAGCTCGACGCGGCGCTCGATCAGCGCGGCGGGTCGTAGTAGCGCGGCATCTCGAAGTTGATCTCGGTCGCCAGCCGCATGCGTCGCAAGAGCCGCTCGAAGGGCGGGCTGCCGAGCAGCGAGGTCAGGTCGGCGTCGGTCTCCATGTGGCGCGCCCGGCTCGAGTCGAGCTCGACCGAGCGGCGAATGTAGTGCAGCGCCGCCTGCGGCTCGCCGAGCAGCGCGTAGCCGCAGGCGATGTTGTAGGCCGCGACGTCGTCGGCCGGGTTGCACCACAGCATGCGCCGGAACTCGACGATCGCCTCGGCGTAGCGCCGCGCGTAGAGCAGGTCGATCCCGACCGCGTTGAGGTGGAAGGCCCGCTGCTGCGGCACGTCCTTCTCGAGCACCCCGCGCGAGTACGGGATCGCGTAGACCTCGACCAGGCTCGGGTCGCCCGCGCGCGCCAGGCTCCAGGCGAGGTCGCGCGCCAGCTCGCCCTGGCGGGCGCGGGGGCCCTGGAGCTGCCTGCGCAGCGCCTGCTGAGCGAGCTGGGGGTCGACCCCGACCAGCGCCCGCGCCACCTCGGCGACCTGCGCGGCGCTCGCGCGGGGCTCGCCCAAGCTCGCGACGAGGCGCGCTGCCACCCGCTCGCGGAGCCCGGCGTCCGCTCGCTCCGGGAGGCCTGCCTGGGCGACCAGGCGCAGCAGGAGGCTGGCGTGGTCTCGCATGTGGGGCGCGACCAGCAGCCGGGCCAGCCAGGCCGCGGCCTCGGGCTCGCGCCGGTCGCCCAGCGCCTCGAGCGCCTCCTCCGCCTCGCGCTCGGTCGTCCCGGGCAGGACGGCGGGCACGGGCGGCTGCTGCGCGATCTCGGCCAGCAGCTCGATCGCCTCGCCCCCCGGCGCGATCGCCAGCGCTCCGATCGCCAGCTCGGCGCGGGCGCGCACGGTGGTGAGGTCGTCGCGATCGCGCGGGAGCGGCCCCCCGGGGCGGGCCAGCGCGCGCAGCGCCTCGAGCCCGGGCGCGCCGAGGCGCGCCAGCCCCGAGTACAGGGCGGGCTCACGCGACAGGATCGGGGTGGCGATCAGCTTCTCGAGCACGGCGCGCGCGCGCGGCGAGCCGATCGCCCCGAGCGCCCACCCGGCGGTCACGATCAGCGCGCGGTCGCTCTCGCGGCGCGGGTCGGCGAGCGGGAGCAGGGCGGCCTCGGCGGCCGGGTCGCCCAGCAGGCCCAGCGCGCGCGCCGCGGCGCAGCGCAGCGCGGGCGAGCGGCCGGCCCGGTCGCTCACGACCTGCTCGCAGGCCTCGCGCGCCAGCGCGAGCCCGCGCTCCCCCACGATCCTCAGCGCCGCCTCGGCGACCTCCTCGTCGCCGTCGAGCACCAGCGACACCACCGGCGTGAGCGGCCGGCCGTCGGCGCCGAGCGGCAGCAGGTCGAGCGCCTGCAGCGCGGCCAGCCGGGTGGAAGGCTCGGGCACCTTGAGCAGCGTCAGCAGCGGCACGAGCGCCTCGGCGAGCGCGCGCTCCTCGGGCACGACCTCGGCGAACACGAGCGCCGCCCGGGCCTGCTCGCGCGGGCGCCCCTCGCGCAGCACCTCGGCGAGCAGCGGGCGGGCCACCCCCCACGGGACGGCGGCGAACAGCGGGACCAAGTCGTAGGCGGCCGCGCCGAGGTCGAGCCCGAGCAACCGCTGCAGCCCCTCGACGTCGGCCGTCCCGAGCTCGCCGCGCGCCGCGGCCCGACCGACCAGCTCGCGCAGGAGGTCGAGCGCCAGGCTCAGGATCCGCGCGTCGTACGCCCCCGGGTCGGCGTAGCGCTGCACCAGCCCGACCAACCCGAGCCGGGTCCCTTCCCCTTGGGCCTCCTCCACGATCTCGCGGTAGGTGGCGAGGGCGGCGGGATAGGTGGGGGCGTTCGGGCCCTGGCCGACCACGATCTCGACCAGCCGCCGCTCGAGCTCGCCGAGCGGGGCGTGCAGCAGGTAGAGCGCGTGGAACCGCAGCTCGGGGTCGCGGCTGGCCAGCAGCTCGAGCAGGACCGGCCGCGCGGCGTCGCCGAGCTCGAGCAGCCGCTCCAGCGCCGCGCGTCGGGCCGCGAGCTCGCCCTCGCGCAGGCGCGCCGCCAGCGCGCGCGCCTCGGCCTCCTCCGCCGCGCGCGAGTCCTCCTGCGCGCGCGCCGGGCCCGCCAGGCCGGTCGCGCCCAGGACGAGCGCCAGCAGCGCCGCGCGGAGGCGCACCGCGCCCGCTACATCCCGCCGCGCTTGAGCTCGTCGCGCAGCGAGAAGCGGCGCGTGCGGAGCTGGTGGCCGATCAGGAACTTCTCGAGCGCGGTCAGCTGCGCGGGGTCGATCTGCTCGAACTGCAGCCCCAGCTCGTAGTGCGGCCCGGGGCCGAGCCGCTCGGGCAAGGTCACGCCCTCGGGCGCCGGCCGGGTCCAGCGCAGCGAGGCGAGCGCCTTGACCGGGCGCCCGTTGGGGACCATGAGGTTGAGGCCGATCAGCACCAGCCCCTGCCCCAGGCGCGGCAGCCACTCGCGCCCCGGGACCTCGCCGACGAGCAGCGCGCCGCCCTTGCTGAGGTTGAGCACCGCGCCGGCGAACACCGCGTCGCACTGGAACTCGTCGAGGTGCGACAGGCACTTGTAGCGGGCCTCGAGGTTGTCCGTGAGGCGGAACTTGATCCGCGCCGCGCGGCGGTTCTCTTCACCGAGGAACGGCATGGCGTCGGGGCCTTCCTTCCCGCACCGGGACGGCTCTAATGCTAGCAATCCTCCGAGTTGCGGCAAAGCGGGGTCTGGTCCATGAACCTGGGCGTGCTCACGGGGGGCGGCGACGCTCCTGGCCTGAACGCGGTGATCCGCGCGGTCGTCCGCACGGCGGTGCACGGCTACCGCTCCGACGTGTTCGGGATCGGCCGCGGCTTCGAGGGGCTGCTCCGCCCGCCCGAGCTGTGGGCCCTCGCGCCGGCCGACGTGCAGGGCCTCGTGCGCCGCGGCGGCACGATCCTGGGCTGCAACCGCGGCAACCCGTTCGAGCAGGAGGCGGGCGCCGACCGCTCCGAGGAGATCCTCGAGACGGTGCGCTGGTTCGGCCTCGACGCGCTGATCTGCATCGGCGGCGCCGGCTCGCTCGCGATCGCGCTCCGCCTGCATCGAATGGGCGCGCCGATCGTGTGCATCCCCAAGACGATCGAGAACGACCTGCCCGGCACGGCCGTCACGTTCGGCGCCATGACCGCGGTCGAGATCGCGACCTCGGCGATCGACATGCTCCAGACCACGGGCGAGACCGTGCACCGCACCATGATCCTGGAGGTGTCCGGCCGCGAGTCGGGCTGGATCGCCGTCTCGGCGGGCCTGGCCGGCGGCGCCGACGTGGTGCTGATCCCCGAGCGCCCCTACCGCCCCGAGCACGTGCTCGAGGTGATCGAGCAGCGCCAGGAGGAGGGGAAGAAGTCCACGATCGTGGTCGTGGCCGAGGGCGCCCGGCCGGTGGGCGTGACGCGCCTGCCGGGCGAGCCCGAGGGCGCCGCGGCCCGCGAGCTCGCCGGGCGGCTCGGCGACACCGAGCACCGCGTCACCGTCCTCGGCCCGCTCCAGCGCGGGGGTGACCCCACCGCCAAGGACCGCATCCTGGCCGGCCGCTTCGGCGCCGCCGCGGTGCGCGCCGCGCACGAAGGCCAGCTCGGGCGCGTGGTCGGGATCGCCGGCGAGGACACCTGCCTGGTCCCGCTGGAGGAGGTGGTCGACGTGGTCCGCACCCTCGACGCCGACGGCGAGCTGATGCAGACCGCGGCCGCGATGGGGATCAGCTTCGGGTGAGCCCTGCTGGAGCGTGGGGCTGCGCGCTCAGGGAGCGGGCGCGGCGAGCCGCGCCAGGGCGCGAGCGCTCCGCTCGCCGCCCGCGTGGAGGCGGGCCGCGCGGCCGATCGGCGCGTGCTCGAGCGCGATCGTGAGGCGGTCTTTGGGCAGCGCCGCCTCGACCCGCTCGGCCCACTCGATCAGGGCCGCGCGCTCGCTGCCTTCGCCGAGCGCGTAGCCGAGCGCCTCGAGGTCGCCGGGGCCGCCGAGGCGGTAGGCGTCGACGTGGAGCACGGGGACGCGGCCCTCGTATTCGCCCACGAGGATGAAGGTGGGGCTGACCACGTCGTCCTCGCCGACCGCCCCCTGCGCCGCGATCGCCGCCTTGCACAGCGCCGTCTTGCCGGCGCCGAGGTCGCCCAGCAGCGCCACGACCAGGCCCGGCTCGAGCGCCGCCCCCAGGCGCGCGCCGAGCGCGCGGGTCGCCTCGGGGTCGGGGAGCTGCAGCTCGAGGGGGGCGGGCATGGGCGGGGAGTCTATCCGAGGTCGTAGTGTACGAGTCGCGGCGCGGCCGCAGCCCGAGAGGCTGCCGCATTGAGCCTCGTGCCCGTGCCGGTGCCCGTGCCCGTTCACGCGGTCCGTGACCCGCTCGCGTCGCGTGGCCGATATGCGACAGCGCGTTGAGACCGCGCACGGGAAGGGGTCACGCGCACGGGCACAGGCACGGGCACGGGAGCTGACGCCAGAGCGCACCGTCCCGAAGGAAGCGGGCAAGGGCAAGGGCAGGCGGGGCCTGTCCGAGCCCGGTCGTACCATGCCCCGGTCCCTCGCGGGGAAGGTGGGGGACGGAGCGTGGCCGGGGGCTCGGCTCGGGCCGGGCTCCCGGCCAGCCTTTGCCGCGCGGAGCCTCGGTGAGTCGGATCCAGAAGCTGCCGCCCGCGCTGATCAACAAGATCGCGGCGGGAGAGGTCGTCGAGCGGCCCGCCTCGGTGGTCAAGGAGCTGGTCGAGAACGCGCTCGACGCCGGCGCCACCACGCTCGAGCTGGTGGTGGAGGGCGGCGGGATCCGACGGCTGCAGCTCACCGACGACGGCGAGGGGGTCGCGGCCGACGAGCTGCGCCTCGCGGTCAGCAGCCACGCCACCTCGAAGCTGCGCACCGCCGACGACCTGTTCGCGATCGGGACCCTGGGGTTTCGGGGCGAGGCGCTGGCGAGCATCGCCTCGGTCTCGCACTTCACGATCGCCTCGCGCCCGCGCCGCGCGACCGGCGCGGAGCTGCGGGTGGACGGCGGCAAGCTCGGCGCGCCGCGCCCGGTCGGCATGCCCGAGGGCACGCGGATCGAGGTGGCCGACCTGTTCTTCAACGTCCCCGCGCGGCGGGCCTTCTTGCGCAACGAGCAGACCGAGCTGCGCACGCTCCTCGGCGAGCTCAAGCGCCAGGCTCTGGCGCGCCCCGACGTGCACGTGCGCGCCAGGAGCGACGGCAAGCCCGTGATCGACGCGCCCGCGGCGAGCGACGAGCCACGCGAGCGGATCGCGCAGCTCCTCGGGCGCGAGCTGGCGCAGGACCTGCTCTCGGTCCCCTACCGCGAGGAGGACGGGATCGGGCTGCGCGGCTACGTGAGCCCCTGCGACCGCAGCCGCGGCAACAGCCAGCAGCAGTTCTTCTTCCTCAACGGCCGCGCGATCCGCGACGTGACGCTGCTCACCGCGGTCAAGCGGGCCTACGACAACCTGCTCCCGCCGCGCCGCCACCCGAGCGTGCTGCTGTGGCTCGAGCTCGACCCGGGCGAGGTCGACGTCAACGTCCACCCGCAGAAGGCCGAGGTCCGCTTCCGGCGCGACCGCGAGGTGTTCCGCGCGGTGGTGCGCGCGCTGCAGGCGACCCTGCGCGAGGGCGGCCTGGCGCTCGCCATGCGGCTCCCGCGCCACCGCCTGGACCCGGCGGCCGCGAGCGCCCCCGCCGCGCGCCCGCCCGAGCCGGGGCTGCTCCCGTTCGCCGCGTTCGCCGGGTCGCCCTCGCCCTCGAGCGTCGGGCCCGCGGTGGCGGTGCTCCCGCCGCCAGCGGCGCAGGCCTCCGCGCCTGTGGCCTCCGCGCCCGCGGCCACGGCGCCCGCGGCGCTCGGCAGGTTCATGCAGATCCACCGCCGCTACGTGGTGATCGAGACCGAGGAGGGGCTGCGGATCCTCGACCCGCACGCGTTGCACGAGCGGATCCTGTACGAGCAGATCCGCGAGCGGCTGCAGGCCGGCTCGCTCGAGAGTCAGCAGCTCCTGTTCCCGCAGCTGGTGGAGGCCTCACCCGAGGAGGCGCTGGCGCTGGAGGACCGGGCCGAGGCCCTGGCCGCGCTCGGCTTCGAGGTGGTCCCGTTCGGCCAAGGGGCGCTGGCCGTGCACGCCGCCCCCCGCCTGCTCGCGGCCGAGCGGATCCCCGAGGCGCTGCGCGGCCTGCTCGCCGAGGGCGCGAGAGGCGAGCTCGATCCCGAGGAGCGCGGCGAGGGCGGCGGGCTGGTGCACGAGCTGGCCGCGTCGCTGGCGTGCCGCTCCGCGGTCCGGTTCGGTCAGGCGCTGACCGACGCCGAGATCGCCGAGCTGCTGCGCTTGCGGCCGCTGGTCCGGCGAGGCCACTGTTGCCCCCACGGGCGGCCGACCGCCCTCGCGCTCTCGCTCGACGACCTCGACCACCGGTTTGGCCGGCAGGGTGCCGGTTGACCTGGCTTGCGACCCCCACAAGTGCTAAAGACTCTGCAGGGGGACGCCGTAACCCGAAGCCGGCGCTAGGGTCGCCTTGACACGGAGAGAGCGTGACTGCTAAGGTGCCGCGACTCTCCTAAGGTCTATCTAGCATAGACTTACGTTCGGCTGTCGAGCGCCGCGCGATCGGTCGGGCTTCGGGGAAAAAGGGGGAAGACGGCGATGAGACGCTTCCGTTGGTTCGGCGGTCTGGCCTGCGCAGCCCTGCTGTCGCTCGCCATGGCCGGCGCTTGGGCCCAGGACGAGGGCGCAGGCGAAGCTCCGGCCGTCGCGCCGGAGTACGAGGTCGAGGTCACCCTCGAGTCGGGGGAGGTCCTGCGGGGCCGCCTACGCGACGAGGGCGACACGCTGGTGATCGAGACGGCCGACGGTCCGGTCGAGGTCCCGCGAGCGGACGTGACCGGGATCCGCCAAGGCGATCTCGTGCCGCTCCCGCCGCTTCCTGGGCCGGAGGGGGCACCCGAGCCGGAGCCCGAGCCGGAGCCGGAGCCCGAGCCGATGCCCGAGGAGCCGCTCCTCGAGCCCATGCCCGACGATACGGGCGAGCCCATGCTCGACACGCCGCCCGAGGAGCTGCCGCCCGAGGAGCTGCCGCCCGAGGAGCTGCCGCCCGAGGAGATGCCCGAGGAGCTGCCGCCCGAGGAGATGCCCGAGGAGCTCCCGCCGCTCCCCGAGGAGGGCCTGCCGCCGATCGACGCGCCGACTGAGGAGCCGCCGCCCGAGGAGCTCCTCCCGCTCGAGACGCCGGAGGAGACGCTGCCGCCCGAGGAGCTCCCGCCGATCCAGCCCGTCGACGAGCCGCCGCCCGAGGAGCTGCCCCCCGCCGACACGCCGAGCGACCTCCCCCCAGAGGAGCTGCCGCCCGTCGACATGCCGCCC
>CAZMSZ010000091.1:19662-22125 GCA_964569055.1 uncultured Planctomycetota bacterium
CTGCCTCCCGAGGACCTGCCGCCGACGGACCTCCCGCCGCCCACCGAGCCCGAGCCGATCGCGCCGCGGGACACCGTCGAGCCCGAGACCCACACCGCCGAGTCGACCGACGAGGTGGTCGAGGTGACGGCCTACTACCCCGACGAGGAGCGTGAGTTCGGGCCGATCATGCCCGACTACCGCGGCCCGGTGGAGCTCTCGCTCTACGCCGGCTGGTCGATCTTCAGCCCCGAGCTCGACTGGACGACCGGCGCGGTCCTCGGCGGCGCCCGGTTCACGGTCAACGGGGGCGAGGAGAGCGAGATCGGCATCGACTTCAACTGGGGCGTGACCCGCACGCAGTACGCGCTCAGCGAAGGCGGCGCCACCGCGCGGGGCGAGGTCACCGTCCACACGTTCATGGCCGGCCTCACCTACCGCATGAGCTTCCTCCGCTCGCACCTCCTGACCCCGTTCGTGCGGGTCGCCATGGGCGCGGTTTACTTCGACGAGAGCGAGTTCAGCGTGCGGGCGGGGACCACCCGAATCCGCGGCAAGCTGCCGGCGAGCTACGGCTGGGCCGGCCAGCTCGGCCTGGGCTTGGACTACAAGCTCGCCAAGAACTGGTCGTTCCGCATGGAGTCGTCGGTCGACCTGTGGATCACCGACTGGCGCGAAGGCAAGCACGGCTGGGAAGGCCTGGTCCAGGGCAACGTGTTCCAGGCGGGCATCGTCTGGCACTTCCAGTAGCGCCGAGGCGATCGCGAACCCCACGAGGCGGCGGCTCCGGCCGCCGCCTCTTCTTGTACGGACCGCGCGGGGTTGAGCCCGCGCCGGGAACGGCGGTAACCTCGCGGCCCCACGCCAGGAGCGCACCGTGACGACCACCCCCTCTCCCCAGGCCCAGGGCCAAACCTGGTGCGGGCTCCTCGCGGGGCTCGCCCTGGCCGGCGCGCTGGCGCTCGCGCTCGGGCTGGGCACCGAGCGCGGCACCCCCGTGCGCGCCTGGACCGAGCCGCTCGAGCTGACGGTGCTCCACACCAACGACATGCACGGGCAGGTGCTCGAGCCCAAGGGCCGCAGCGCGGGCCTGGTGGCGCTCGGGCGCGCGATCCGTCAGGAGCGCGACGCCGCGCGGCGCGCCGGGCGCGAGGTGCTCCTCCTCGACGCGGGCGACATCTTCCAGGGCACCCCCGAGGGGAACCTCACCGGCGGCGAGGTGATGGTCGCGTGGATGAACCACGTCGGCTACGACGCGCTGGCGATCGGCAACCACGAGTTCGACTACGGCCTGGAGATCCCGCGGGCGCTGGCGCGCCGGGCGGCCTTCCCGTTCCTCGGCGCGAACATCGTCGAGACCACGACCCGGCGCCGCCCGGGCTGGCTCGGCAAGGGGCAAGGCGCGCTGGCGGCGGCGGCGCTGCAGCGGACCTACCGCGCCGGCAGCTACCCCGTGCAGGTGGCGGTGATCGGGCTCACGACCAGCGCCATGAAGGACGTGACGCTGGCGGGCGTGACCGACGGGCTCGAGTTCCGACCCGAGGTCGAGGCGCTCGAGGACGTCCTCCTCGCGCTCCCGCCGCAGGACCTCGTGATCGTGCTCACGCACAGCGGCCTCGAGACCGACCGCGCCCTCGCCCGCCGCTTCGCGGGCCGGATCGACCTGATCGTGGGCGGACACAGCCACACCACCCTCCCCGAGGGCGAGCGCGTGGGCGACGTGCTGATCGTGCAGGCGGGCGACAAGACCCGCTTCCTCGGGCGGGTCGAGCTGACCGTCCGCCCGCCCGACCCGCAGGGCCCGCGCGACGCCCGCCCGCAGGTGGAGGCCCGCGCCAGCCTGGTCCCCGCCGGCGACGACCTCGAGGCGACCCTGGCCCCGTTCGTGGCGCGCGTGCAGGAGAAGGCGGGCCAGCCGGTCGGCAGGCTGACGGCCCCGCTGCGCCGCGTGCGCGGCTACGGCTCCTCGGCGCTCGGCAACCTGCACACCGACCTCATGCGCGAGCTGACCGGCGCCGACGTGGCGCTCCACAACAAGACCGGGATCCGCGCCGACCTCGCCGCGGGCGAGGTGCTGTGGCGCGACGTCTATCAGGTCGCGCCGTTCGGCAACACGGTCTACACGCTCCGCATGCGCGGCCGCGACCTGCGCGACCTGCTCGAGGGCATGCTCGACTCGACCGGCAAGCTGCTCGAGCTCTCGGGCGCGGTGGTGGTGTGCGACCCCGAGCGCCCCGCGGGCCAGCGCCTGCGCGAGGTCACGATCGGCGGCGGCGCGCTCGACCCCGAGGAGACCTACCTCGTGGCGACCAACAGCTTCCTGGCCCAGGGCGGCGACGGCCACCCCTTCCCGCGCGCCCTCGAGAGCCGCGACACCGGCTACTCCCTGCTCGACCTGTTGACCCGCTTCTTCGAGCGCCACTCCCCCTTCACCCCGCCCGCCGAGCCCGAGGCGCGGATCGTGGTGCGGGTGGAGTAGGGGGC
>CAZMSZ010000092.1:0-12874 GCA_964569055.1 uncultured Planctomycetota bacterium
GAGGGCCGCCTGGAGCCGCCTGGCCTCCACGTCCCAGCGCGTCGTCTTGCCCGTTCCTTTGCGCGGCGGCTCGGACGAGTCGGCTGGGCCGTGGCCCTGACCGAGCGGGATCGGGACCTCCCAGCGGGTGGGCTGGGCGGGCGCGGGGTCGCGAGCTCCGGCGGCGCCTCCGGGCGGGCGATGGTCCCGGCGGTGTTCGGGGTTCGGCTCGCTCGACTCGGGCGAAGGCGCATCGCTCACGGGCGCAGCGTAGCACTTCGGCGCGGCCCGACGCGCGAGGCGCGGGCGGGCGGAGCCCGCCGCGCGCCGGCGCGCAGTCCGCTAGTCGTCGGTCGTAGCGGCGGCCGCCTCGACCCGGGCCTCGTCCGGGTCGTCGGCGGCCTCCTCCTCGAACAGCTTGGTCAGGAGCGCCTGCTCGATCTCGGCCGCGAGGTCGGGGGTGTCCTCCATGAGCTGGACCGTCCGGTCGCGCCCCTGGCCGAGCCGGGTCTCGCCGAACGAGAACCAGGCCCCCGACTTCTTGACGATCTTGTGCTCGACGGCGAGGTCGAGGACGTCGCCGTGCCACGAGATTCCGCGCGCGAACAGGATGTCGAACTCCGCCTGGCGGAAGGGCGGGGCGACCTTGTTCTTGACGACCTTCACGCGGCAGCGGCTGCCGATCGCGCCCTCGCTGGTCTTGATCTGCGCGATCCGCCGGATGTCGAGGCGGACCGACGAGTAGAACTTCAGCGCCCGCCCGCCCGTGGTCGTCTCCGGCGAGCCGAACATGACGCCGATCTTCTCGCGGAGCTGGTTGATGAAGATGCAGGTCGTGCCGGCGGAGTTCAGTGCACCGGTCATCTTGCGCAGCGCCTGGCTCATCAATCGCGCCTGTAGACCGACGTGCGAGTCGCCCATCTCACCCTCGATCTCGGCGCGTGGCACGAGCGCGGCCACCGAGTCGACCACGATCACGTCGACCGCGTTCGACTGCGTGAGCAGCTCCACGATCTCGAGCGCCTGCTCGCCCGAGTCGGGCTGCGAGACCAGCATGGCGTCGAGGTTGACCCCGATCTTGCGGGCGTAGACCGGGTCGAGCGCGTGCTCGGCGTCGATGTAGGCCACCACGCCGCCCTTGCGCTGGGCGTTGGCCGCGACCGTCAGGGCGAGGGTGGTCTTGCCCGACGACTCGGGCCCGTAGATCTCGGTGATCCGGCCGCGCGGGAGCCCGCCCACCCCGATCGCCATGTCGAGGGAGAGCGAGCCGGTCGAGATCGCCGGGATCTCGGCCTTGGCGTCCTGCCCCAGCCGCATGATCGCCCCCTGGCCGTGGGCCTTGGTGATCTGCTCGAGCGTCAGCTCGAGCGCCTGCAGCCGGGGAGTGTTCTTGAGGTCCTGCTGCTCGGGCTTCTCGTTCTTCTTCTTCCGCGCCATCGCAACTCTCCTGTGCTCGTCGGTGCCGTCGGTCCATGGGGTCCGCGGGGGCTGCTCGGGGGCGATCGGATGCGGTCTGCCGTGGATGAGCAGCGGACCGGCGGGGATCGCTCGAGGATTTCCTGCGGACTTGCTGGGGGCTGAGCGTTCGCCTCGTTCGTTCTTCGTTCGGTCCCGGCGGCGCCTGCCGCCAGCGACGGGAGCGCAGATTAGCAGCACCCTCCGACACCTGGCGTCGAGTCAATAATCAACTGAAATTGAACCGCTTACGACGGGCGCTGCCCAGCCACGGGGCCCGAACACCCACCGACCGGGCCCTGCGGGCAGGCGTCCCCGCGGCCCGCCCCCCCGGCGCAGCGCGCGCGATCCCCTATACTCGGCGCCCATGCGGAGCGCCTCTCTCCCCCTCCTGGTCCTCCTCGCCGCGGCCGGCTGCACCGCGCCGCCGCCGCCGCCCCCGCCCCCGCCGGCGCAGAGCCGCTTCCAGGTCGACCGCTCGGTGATCCGCGCCCTCGGCGAGCACGTGCGCGCGATCTACGACGCGCGCCTCGCCCAGGAGCACCCCGGCGCCGCGCCGGGCGCCCTCGACGCCGAAGCGCTCGAGGCCCGGCTCGCCGCCACCCGCGACGACCTGCGCCGCGCCATGCGCGAGGCGGGGGCCAGCCCGGCCGAGGTCGCGAGCGACGAGGCGCTCCTGCCCACGATCCGCGACGAGGTGGCGCGCGAGGGGCGCTACGCGTTCCTGCTCAGCGCCTCGCAGGACGCCTTCTCGCTGCCCCTGGTGCGGATCCGCGAGCGCGAGCTGCCCCGCTCGGTCGTGCTGTTCGGCGAGCCGTTCGCCTACCGGCTGACCGTGTTCGACGAGACGCTGATCCCCGACTACCCCAGCTACGCGGCCCAGCGCCTCGGCCGGCCGGGGCCGCTCGGCGAGGTCGGCACCTACCGCGGCGACGGGCTGATCACGATCGACCGCGCGGCGGCCCGCGCGATCGGCGAGCGGCAGTTCCTCCCTCAGCTCGAGCTGCTCAAGGCCTCGGGACAGGCGATCCGCGACGACCAGGCCTTCTTGCGCCGGGCCGAGGCGGAGCAGCTCGGCGAGCTGCTCCTGCTCGCCAAGCAGGGCCTGCGCTGGCGCTCGCTCGAGCAGCTCTGGTCGCTGGTGCAGGGCCGCCCCGTCGAGGAGCAGCTCACCCGGTTCGCGGAGGACTACGCCGCCCGCGCCGAGCTGCGCGCCGCCGCCGAGCTGCGCGAGCTGGTGCGCCGCGTCCCCGCCGCGCAGCAGGAGGGCGCGCTGGACGCCGAGCAGCAGCAGCTCCTGTACGAGCTGGGCACGCTGTCGGCGATCGTCCACGGCGAGCCGCTCGGGCAGCTCGCCGACGTGTTCGCGCTGACGGCGCTCTCGCTGGTCGGGCCGCGCCACGAGCCGCCGTTCCGCGGCGCGCGCCAGCTCGTGCTCGACTTCGTGGCCGCCGCCCGCGACGGGCCGCCGAGCGAGGCGGCCGACGCGCTGGCGTTCGCGCGCCTGTGCCGCGCCGCGCCCGACGAGCTGCGCGCGCTCGCGGCCGAGCTCTACCGCCGCCGCACGGGTTGAGGGCCCGCGCCGGAACGCGCTGACCCGTCGCGTCGTGTGAACGTGAGGCCCCCGGCTCGGGGTGGTCCGCACTGGCCCACTCCGATAGGATCGGCCCCCCGGACCGGACTGGAGCTCCCCATGACCACGCCTCGCCTCTGGACCCTCGCGCTCGCTCCGCTCGTGGCGACCGCGCTCGCCCCCGCCACGGCGCTCGCGCTCGACGATGAGGAGTTCAAGAAGCAGTTCACCAACACGCAGAACTCCTGGGAGCGGCGCGCGCTGATCGCGCAGCTCGACCCGAGCGACAAGGACCAGCGCAAGCTCCTGCTGAACTTCGTGCTCAAGACGCAGGAGTGGTACTACCGCGAGGCCGCGATCGAGGCGATCTCGGCGGCGTACTCGCCCGAGGTGATCCGGGAGCTCGAGAAGCTCAAGGACAGGGACCCGGTCATCGCCGAGGGCATCGCCATGGCGTTCGGCCGCTCCAAGAACACCGAGCGCGTGCCGCACCTGCTCGACCTCCTCGGCTCGAGGAAGTGGGTCGTGCGCCGCGCCGCCGCGATCGCGCTGCGTTGGGTGCCCGACAAGCGCGCGATCGAGCCGCTGATCGCGGCCTGGGAGGAGGAGGAGCAGTTCCTCGTGTGGGTGCACATCCTCGAGACCCTCGAGACGGTCACCCGCGAGAAGAACATGCCCACCGCCCAGGACTGGAAGGACTGGTGGACCACCGTCAAGGACACCTGGGAGGTCCCGAGCGGCGACAAGGGCGACGAGCTGAGCGAGGACGAGAAGTCGGGTGACCTGATCAAGACCCGCGTGCGCGGCACCAACCTCTCCATGCGCTCGCGCGGCTCGGGTCTGCCGCTGCTCGTGTTGCCCGACTACGGCTACGAGCAGGACTACCTGGAGCGCTACCTGCGCAACCTGGAGGACACCAACCAGATCCTCTACATGGCCCTGCCGGGCACGCGCGACTTCGTCGACCCGCCGCTCACGAACGCGCCGGGCCTGCCGCAGCCCTACTATCCGCTGGAGCGCATCACCGACGCGTTCGAGGAGCTGCAGCAGCAGCTCGAGAAGGAGGGCAAGATCAAGGGCAAGTTCGCGATCCTGGCCCACGGGCTCTCCAACTGGATCGCGATGACCTTCGCCACCCGCCACCCCAAGGCCGTGCGCCGCATGATCCTGGTCGCGGCCAACTCGGGGCAGAAGGCGGCCAGCGAGGGGATCGACCGGATCGTGCGCCAGGGGCAGGAGACCGGCGACGTCGAGCTCGAGCACTACGGGCAGTCGCGCACCTACGACCCGCAGAAGGGCGGCTACAACTACGAGGCGAAGTCCCCCGAGGAGGAGGAGGCCCTCACGCGCAAGAGCCTCACCGTCCGCTTCGCCGACCGGCGCGACCTCGAGATCAGCCGGATCTACGGCGGGATCGTCGAGCGGCAGGTCGGCGACGGGCTGTATCGCGGCCCGGCCTTCCGGCGCCCCATGGGCGGCTGCTTCATCCCCGAGTTCTCGCTGTTCAAGCTCCCCAAGGTGCCGACCCCGACCCTGGTGATCGTGGGTCAGTACGCGGTCGAGAGCAACGCCGACGACGCCCAGGCGATCGCCCGCCACTACGGCGGCGCAGCCCGGGCGCTCGTGTTCAAGCGCAGCGGTGAGATGCCGTTCGTCGAGGAGAACGAGAAGTTCGTGGAGGTCGTGCGCAAGTTCCTCGGCGGGAAGAGGAGGTAGCGCGTCCTTGCGCCTGCGCGCCCACAGGCAGCCCTCCCGGCGGCCGCGGCTCCTCGCGGCCGCCGTCGCGTTCGGGGCCGCGCTGGCGCTCGGCTGCCCCGCGGCGCCCGAGGGCGCGTCCGAGGGCGGGACGGCGAAGGCGCCGGGCCCCGCCCGCGACCCGGCCGCGGCCAGCGACCTCGACCGCGCGGCGGCGATCCTCGAGCGCGTCGTCTCGGAGCGCTGCTCCGACCCGGCGGAGCCCTGGGCCGTGGCGCACCGGGTGCTCGTCGAGGGCGCGGCGCTCGAGCTCGAGGGCGAGCTGGCGATCGACGCCATCGTGGCGCGCCACCTCGACCCCGGCTCGCTGACCTTCCCCAAGCGCGGACCCGACGGTCGGCCGATCGAGCCGCACCCGGGGCTGGTGCTCAAGACGTTCTACGAGGTCGGCGTCCCGAGCGAGCGATCCTTCCCGCTGCGGGGCGGCGGGCGGGTGACCCTGGCCGAGATGGCCGCCGCGTGCCTCGACGTCTGGACCCCCGGCGGCGAGCCGGCCTTGTTCGACCAGGAGTGGCTGCTCGAGACGGCGGCCGCCGCGGGCGACCCGCGCCGGGAGGAGCTCGCGGCGCGGGCGCTCGAGGTGCTGGCCCAGAACCAGGCCTACTTCGAGGAGTTCGCCGGCGACCCCGCGCGCCCGTACGACAAGCCGTTCACGCGCGGCCCCGACGGACGCCCGCGGCCGACCGCGATCCACCGCTACGCCTGCGGCGGGTTCCACCTGCTGCAGGCGACCCAGCGCCTGCACGGGACGGCGCTGCCAGCGCGCCTGGCGCGGCAATACGAGCTGCTGTGGGTCCGGCTGGAGCGCGAGACCGCCTACTGGGAGGGCAAGCTCGCCGAGGCGCGCGCCAAGCTCGAGCCGGCCGCGGCCCGCGGCCACGCGCGCGTGATGCTGACGCAGCTCCTCAAGCTGCAGGGCCACGGCCTCGAGAGCTGGCTGCGCGCCGCGCGGGCGGGCGCGCTGCCGGGCGAGGTGATCGGCGCAGCCGAGCCGCGCCTCGCGGCGGGGTTCGCGGCGCTCGCGCGCACCGTGCTCGCGCTGGAGGAGCAGGGCGTGTACGCGCACCTGGACGCGATCCGCAAGACCATGCCCCAGATCTACTTGGACCTCGTGGGCGACTCGGCGCACGCGCTCCACGCCGTGCGCCTGCGCGGCTGACCCCAGAATTTGGCGCAAGGCGCCGGAGCCGGGGCGCGTCCTGAGCGTGGCTCACGACGCAAGCCGCTGATCCACAGTGGGTTGCGGCGCTTGGTCGCCGATCGGCTGCCGCAACGTGTCAGGTGCGCTCCACCCGTCAACGTTCGTTGGGATGCGCGCGCGCTCGAGGGCCGCTGGAAGTTGTCGCCACAGGAGTTAACGTTTTCCCAAACTCGCGCCGCAAGACCGAAAACGCGGGCTGCGTCGCTGGTTTTGAAGGGTCGAGGAGCCGAACGGCCCCCCCAGCCCAATCAGGGAGTCAGGAACATGAAGCTCGTCCAGTCCGTGCTGCCCATGCTCGTCGTCGCGCTCTGCGCGAACACCGCGTTCGCCCAGAGCCAGCCCGCTACGCCCGCCACGCCGAACGAGGAGGTCGACCTGCCGGTCAACCCGATCGACCAGAAGGCGCTGCAGGACTACGTCAACCAGAAGCAGCAGGAGAACCAGCAGAACGAGGAGGAGGAGAACAACAACAACGAGGAGGACGAGGGCGACGACCCGCGCGACACGCCCCCGCCGGTGATCTACGGCGAGGAGCTCGACAGCGAGAACGACACGATCTTCTACGTCCTCGACATCTCCTGCTCCATGGACTGGGACACGCAGTCCTACACCACGCTCGACGGCAGCACCCGCCGCGGCACCCGGATGGACCGCGCGAAGGCCGAGCTGGCCCGCTCGATCATGGGCCTCGCGCCCAACTTCGAGTTCAACATCATCAGCTACGACTGCAGCACCCGGCAGTGGCAGCGCGAGATGCAGCCCGCCGACGACGCGAACAAGTCCTCGGGGATCGCCTGGGTCATGGCGCAGCAGCCGATCGGCGCGACGGGCACCGGCCCGGCCACCGCGCTCGCCCTGGGCGACAAGGACAACATGATGGTCGTGCTCCTGACCGACGGCGCGCCCAACTGCCCGAGCTCCATGAACCAGCACCGCACGATCATCAGCACCTCGAACACGCAGGGCGCCACGATCAACGTGTTCGGGATCGCGGCCAGCGGCAGCTACCGGGCCTTCTGTCAGGCGGTCGCCTCCGACAGCGGCGGCTCCTACTTCGACGTGCCCTAGTCGGCGCCTCGAACCGCCGCCTCACGCGAGACGCCGGCCCTCTCCGAGGCGCCGGCGTCTCTCGCGTGTGGGGCGCGTCGCCCGCCGGGCGGCGCGCGACGCTGGATTTCGCGTGTGTTAGGGTGAGCCGCTCGGCTCGCCGAGCGGCGACCTGTGGGTCGATAGAGGAGACCGATCATGGCGGTGCAGCAGCCGGCGCAGGGCTCGCGTGAACCGGGCCGGCCGGGCGCGAGCGAGGACGAGCGCGGCTCGATGCTGATCGTGGCGCTGGGGATCCTGGCGCTGCTCTCGATCCTGGCGCTGACCTTCGTCAAGCTGATGTCCCTCGAGCAGAAGGCCACGACCAACTACGTGGACGGGGTCAAGGCGCGCATGATCGCCGAGGGCGGCCTCGAGCGGAGCATGGCCCAGCTCAAGGCCATGCTCTCGACGACGGCCTTCGACGACCCCAAGCCGTCGTGGCTCTACGCCGACGGCGACTACTCGCTCCCCCTCGAGCAGGCGAGCGCCGACACGGTGAACGCGAATCCGCGGCTGAGGGCCAGCTTCGCCGGCCAGCTCGGCATCTCGTACCACGGCGGGGTCGACCAGTACAAGACGAAGGTGCTCGACGCCCAGACCCAGTTCAACCTCAACTCCGAGTTCGAGCCGCGCGCGACCACCCAGGGCGACCCGACGCTCTACGACTGGGGATACATCCGCTTCCTCGACGCGCTGGGCGAGGCGATCGCCAAGCTCAACCTGCGCGCCGGCGGCCGCAACCCGATCCTGCACGCGCGCTACCCCAAGGAGAGCTCGGGGACGCTGACCGGCAGCCAGGTCGCCCGCGGCGGCAAGGCGATCTACATGTTCCGCCAGTCGCGAGAAGGCGGCCGGTTCAAGTCCAAGACCGAGCTGCTCGAGGTGCTCGAGCACCAGGACGACCTGCTGCTCCTGCAGGACTTCGTCACCTGCTACTCGTGGCGCGACCCCAAGACCGTGGTCGTCGACTCGCAGGGCGACGACCTGAAGTTCGCGCAGAAGCCCTGGTCGCAGCTCAAGCCCGCCACGCCCGACGAGCGGCGCAGCCCGATCAACATCAACCTCGCCTCGCGCGAGGTGATCGCCGCGAACCTCGCCGGGATCGCGGGTCGCGCGGTCTATCTCTACCGGGACCCGGAGGCCAGCTCCTACGGCCGGCAGAACGTGGACGCCGACTCGGCCGTCCAGGACTACCGCGACACCAACGATCAGCACAAGGAGGACAAGGAGGACCCGCCGGTGATCCCGGTGCTGGTCTACATCACGCCGTTCGCCTACGAGGAGAAGGCCTCGGCGGCGCCCGGGGCCGCCCCGCCGATCATCGATGGCGCGCTGGCGCTGGCCCAGAAGATCGTGGCCGACCGTGAGGGCCGGCCCTTCCGCTCGCACGCGGACTGGGAGGCCTGGGTCGACCAGAACATCGGGACCAACTCCGCCGGGGGCAGGATCGACCTGCGCCAGACGTCGGCCAACGCCCCGAGCGGCTTCATGTATCCGCAGCCTCAGCAAGCCAAACTGGTGGCCGTGCCGCCCGCGATCAGCAGCGGCACCACCGCCACGATCCTCCCGAACATCGCGGCGACCCCCGACTTCCAGGCCTGGTTCTACGAGGCCGTCAAGGACATGCTGAAGGCGAACTTCAACCCGAACGGGCGGACCTCGGCGTTCAGCCCCAACGACGTCGCCTACCTCGCCGTCGACAAGGGGAACCTCGTCTATCACGACCCAGCCGAGAAGGACCCCAACGACCCCGACGCCGGGCCGCCGCACCGGCGGCAGACCCTGGAGTGGTGCTTCAGCCCCAAGGGCGTGTTCGAGGTGACCGCGCTGGGCGAGGTCCTCGGCCCGCCCCCGGCGGATCCCAAGCGGCAGGTCGACGCCGACGGCGACGGGAAGTTCGACCCCGAGGTGTTCGCGCAGGCCAAGGTGCGCGGGGTGGTGCAGCTGTACGACTCGGTGGTGCTGACCTCGCAGCGCGACTTCGAGCGCGACGGCGGCGACGGCAGCGACGATTACGGGGTGATGCGCGACGGCCTGGTGAGCTATCCCGTGCCCAAGGTCTACTGGGACCCGTTCGCCAACCCCGACCGCGCCGCGTTCTGGCGCGACTTCGGCCAGAGCGGGACCACCACGGCCGGTGGCGGCGGCGGCGGCAGCACCGTCCTGCCCGACGACTCGACCGGCTACCTGCAGCTGGCGCCCTTCCGCGCGCGCGGCGACACCAAGAACACGCACGTCGTCGACATGGACAACCAGGAGGACGTGCCGCGGTTCGAGCTGTTGTTCCAGGACCGGCGGATCGAGCTGCCGGCCGGCCGCGACCGGACCAACCACTTCGACAACCTGCAGGCCGACACCTCGGCGGGCGTCCGCAACGGCGTCCCCGGTATGCCTCGCACGGAGCGCGTCAAGAACGTCCACGGCTGGCCGTATGGGACGGCGCGGGACGGGATCCACGACGGGCGGTACTTCGACGCCGACCACCACTGGCGCCACCTCCCGCTGACCCCCGAGGGCTACCTCAACACCGAGCTGCGCCCGAGCGAGCTGTGGTATCGCGCCAGCGACGAGGGGGTCGACCAGGCGGGCAACAACAAGTGGCCGTTCCCCGAGACCTACTCGACGATCCAGCCCAACGACCCCGACGCGAACCGCCGCGGGCGCTCGTTCGTCGATCCCGGCTCGACGAACGACTTCATCAACACCCCCAAGGAGGGGAACGTCGCGCCGACCAACATCGGGGGCGTGGAACTCTGGTACAAGCCCGACTTCGACTGGGTGGTGCGCGACGGTCAGGGGAACGAGCTCCACTACTCGCCCCTGACGTGCGGGCTGTTGAGCACCTCGCACGTGCTCGAGAACCCCGACGGCTGGTGGTACAACGACCAGGGCAGCCCGGCGGGGTTCCAGCAGGGGACCTACACCCGCGGCACCCAGATGTTCGTGCTGCGGACCAGCACCGGCGACCTGCGGGTCACGCGGCTGTTCTACGACGTGGTCGGCGAGTACATCACCAACCCCAGCAGCCCGCGCAATCAGATCGAGCTGCCGTTCGTGGAGCGCCCCGGCGGCGGCGACCCGATCTCGATCACCGAGTACTGGAAGAACTGCGTGACCCAGCCGGAGGTCTACAGGTGGCCTCCGCGGGCCCTGCGCAACACCGCCCTGACCCGCCAGTTCGTGAAGATCGCCCACGCGCGCGTCGACTTCTGGATCCCCAAGGAGACCTTCCGGGGCTGGCGCGCCCGCGAGTGGCACCACCTGGCCTTGCGGTGGGACGACGCCGCGACCTCCCAGACGAGCGGCCGCAAGAGCATCGAGGCCTGGGTGGACGGCACCGCCGTCAACAACGGCACCTTCCACGAGGTCGGCCCGCGCTACGAGCCGGTCGTGTACGACCCCACCAACACCACGGCCAGCCCCGTCAGCCAGGTCAACCCCAACCCGTTCGCTACCGACCCGGTCTGGCCGCTGCCCGGCTCGAACGACGGCAAGATCCCGCAGTTCGTGCGGCTCAACGCGGACGCCCGCCCCAACAGCAGCTCGCCCGAGCTCGAGCGCCCCAAGGATCAGATCACCATCGGCTCGGTGATCCGCGACCAGCTCCCGGCCGCCAGCGCGGCGGGGGACGGCAAGGCCGGCCTGTTCAAGTTCGAGGTGGACGGGAACATCAACCTGCCCGCCAACGGCACGATCGACGACGTGCGCTTCTACCGCGGTCGCCGCAACAAGGCGCCGACGATCGACGGCCTGATCCGCTACGAGGACGTCGGGCTGTGGGAGGGCGAGTTCGACCTCGCGACCAAGTTCCCGAGCGCCGACGAGCCGTTGACGCTCGGCGCGCTCTCGTTCACCGGCTACCTGCCCACGCGCTACGGGCTCTCGGCGCCCCTCCCCCAGGGCGTGGGCGCGATCACGGTCTCCTTCAGGATCGTCCGCAAGGACGGCACCGAGGAGAGCCCGAGCGGCTGGCTCGCGACCATGACGAGCAATCTCGGCGCCGGGAGCGGCACCAGCGTCGGGTTCTCGCTGGTCGACGACCAGGGCAAGAGCGTGAGGGTCTACCCGGGCGACAAGCTGGTCTACTCCGTCGAGATGGCGGCGGGGACCGGGGAGAACGGGACCCTCTCGCCCTCGCGCGGGTCAGGCAAGGCGATCGTGACCCCCGTGCTCGACGACCTCTCGCTGACGTTCTTCCTGCCGACCGCCACGACGCTGCTGAAGGAGCGGGTGAACAACTGATGACCACCACGCGCATGCTCGAGACCGCGGTGATCCTGTTGGGGCTCACTGCCGCCAGCGCGGCCACCGCTCAGGACCGCGCCCCCGTGCTGACCGAGATCCGCGACGGCACCGGAGGGGCGGTGGCCCGGCGCCTGCCGCAAGGGGCCGTCGTCCAGCTCGTCGGGCGGAACCTCCACAAGTGCCCCGACCCGGTCAAGGACGAGAACGGGATCCTGCGGCAGGTGAAGTGCAGCCACGACGAGCTCACGGTCAAGATCGATGGCAAGGACATGATGGTCCTGCCGCCCTGCACGTTCGACGCGCTGTACGTCCAGCTGCCGCCCGACGCCAAGCCTGGCAAGCGCACGATCGAGGTCTCGATCCAGGGGCGCGGCAAGGCCACGATCGAGTTCGAGGTCGTGACCCAGGAGGAGTACAAGAAGCAGGCCGAGGAGCTCGCGGGGCACGAGCTGATGGGGCCGCAGCGCGCTGACCAGGCGGCCAAGATCCGGGACAAGTTCCAGATCACCAAGTTCCAGATGCTGCCCGGCGCGGCCGGGGCGCGGTTCGTGATCGAGGGGACTGCGGGCGGGATCCCCGACCGGTTCCGGGTCGACCTCGCGCTGCAGTACGACGGGCGGGACATCATGAACCGCAGCGTCATGGTGAAGGACGAGGCGTTCGCGACCACCCTCGGCCCGTTCAGCCAGAAGCTGCTGTACGGGGTCTACGCCTGCGAGATGGTGTTCTCCATGGACAAGCAGGCGGGCGCGCTGGTCCGCCGCTGGGAGCGGCAGCGCAGCAAGGCTGGCAGCCCGCTGACCGACCAGGAGCGGGAGGTCTACTCGCGCGTGCTGCGGCGCGAGCTGGTCGAGGTCGGGACCGGCCCCCAGGGGAAGGTCACCCCGGACGACCGCAAGCGCCAGACGGACGAGCTGCAAGCCCACAACCGGGAGCTGGTCGAGGCGACCCGGGCGATCATGCGCGAGCTGGAGGAGGCCTGGGCGGGCGCGAAGCGCTGCACGTTCAAGGACCCCGGCCAGGCGGGCTACCACGAGGACAAGTACAAGAGGTGGCTCGTCCGCGCCGACTTCGCCAAGGACGAGGCCGAGGCCGAGAAGCTGGCGGCGGACACCAAGTACGGGACCAGCTCGGGCCACTTCAAGCCCGAGGCCTGGGAGGCGCTCGTCTCCGGCCCCGGCGGGCTGATCGAGCGGCTGAAGGCGCTCCACCAGAAGCAGCGTGACTTCGCCACCGCCTACATCTGCGCCATGGACGACCGAGCCCAGATGCTCGGCGACTACCTGATCACCGGGGTGCAGATCCGCCTGCAGCAGCACTCGCGCGAGCTGTACGGCCAGAGCAAGCTCGACGTCCCCGCCCCAATCCAGACGCTCCACCTCGCCGAGCTCATGACCCCGCCCGACGACTCGATCAAGTTCTTCGAGGCGAAGGGGCGCGAGCTGCTCCGCCAGGTCGGCCTGGGCGACCTCGTGGGGAACACGGCGGACGGGTCGAAGTAGCCCCGTGCGCCCCGGCGCTTGGGCGCTGCTCGCCGCCGCGGCGGTCCTCGCGACCGCCGCGCCGGCCCGCGCCCA
>CAZMSZ010000092.1:12974-21917 GCA_964569055.1 uncultured Planctomycetota bacterium
TGACGAAACCGTCTCGCGGGGGCTGCTCCCGAAACCGCGTATCAAGTTTCTAGAAATTGGAGGGGTCGCCAGCGCAGTGCGTCACCGGCTCGGCCGGAACCGCCGGAACACGCGGCTGATCATGTTGACCGGGCCGGCGTCGTTGTAGAACCGGTCCAGCTCCTGGTCGATAACTCGCGACAGCGGAACGGCTTGCAGGGTCGCGAGGAGCGGGTCCTCGAACTCGGCGCGGCGGGGCAGGCGGTTGCCGGCGCCCGTCGCCATCTCACGCAGCTGCTCGTCGATCGGGTAGCGCACCTGAGTGCTCCAGACCATGGTTCCCCCGAACCCTTCTGCAAACCTAGGCGCGGTAACGCGCTACGTTTTCGGATCGCCTCGCCGTGCGGTCAGCGCTCACAGGCGCTCCTTGGGGCGTTCGCGACTCCGGTCGGTGACCCATTGCACCCCGTGTGCCAGCGCGGGCAGGTTACGGGTTGCGTCCGACACGCGACGAATCGCTCGGCTCGGTCTCGAGCGGCGGGATCCGCAGCTTGATCCCGGGGCGCATCTTCTCGGGCTTGGGGATCACGTCCCGGTTCGCCTCCTGGAGGCGCCGCCAGTACCGGCGCGAGCCGTAGACCTTCTGCGAGATCCGATCGAGCGTGTCGCCGGGTCGGACCTCGTAGAACCGCTCGGCCGGGGCGGCCGCGACGGAAGCGGGCGCGGCCTGCTCCTGCTCCGCCGCCGGCTCGGCGTCGATCTCGACCGGCGGCAAGGCGGCCGCCTCGATCGCGGCCGGCGTCTCGACCACCAGCCGCTCGGGCTGCAGCTCGACCTCGACCAGCCGCGCGAGGGCGATCGCCAGCGCCATCAGGCCAAACACGCCCAGACGCGCGGTCCGTCCCACGGGCTCCCTCCCTTGGTCCCCTTATCGGCAAGGGGAAGGGCGGCCTTGATCGCTCAGCGGGATCCGAGCCGCAGCAGCGCCCGGCGGAGGCCCTCGGACAGCTCGGGGTCCTCGGCCGCCGCCGCCAGCAGCGCCTCTCCGGCGGGCGACCCCGCCAGCGCGCCGGCGAACGTCAACAGCGCGAGCTCGGCCTGGGGGCTGCCCGAGGCCGCCTCGGCGCGCGCGCGCTCGAAGGCCCGCCGCACCTCGGCGGCGGCGAGCCGCTCGGGCCCGAGCGCGCGGAGCGAGGTGGCGGCCTCCGTGCGCACGGCCGACGCGGGGTCGTCGAGCGCCGCGAGCAGCGCCTCGACCGCGTCGGGGCGCTCGCTCGCCGGCGCGTGCGCGAGGGCGCGGACCCACGCTCGCCGGAGCGCCTCGTCGCGCTCCCCGCGCTCGAGCCCGGCCCGCGCCAGCGACACCGCCCGGACGGGGTCGGCCTCGACCAGGAGGCGCGCGGCCTGCGCGCGCAGCGGCGTGGGCGCCCCGCGCTCCTGGCCGAGCCGCGCCAGCGCCGCCGGGCCGAGCGGCTCGCGCGCGAGGAGCGTGAGCCCCGCCGCGCGCACGACCGGGTCGGGGTCGTGGCGCGCGGCGCGCAGCAGCGCGCGCAGGCGCTCGGCCGGGCGGAGCGCCGCGGCGCGCTCCAGCCCCTCGCGGCGCAGCTCGGGCTCTGACGCGAGCAGCGCGACCCGCGCGGCGGCGCGCGCGGCCGCCACGCCGCCGACAGCGGGCCAGCGGGCCGCGAGCGCGCGGGCGCCGAGGGGCAGCAGCAGGAGCAAGGCCGCCGCCGCCGCCACCCCCAGCAGCAGGCCGCCGCTCGCCGCCTGCGCGCCGCCCGGCGCGGTGGGCGGCAGCGGGCGATCGAGGCCGGGCACGCCGGGCGCGACCGCTGCGAGGTCGAGCGCGCCGAGCCCGCCGGGGCCGCGCACCGGGAAGCGCGCCCCACCCCGCGGCGTGTTGACGCGCACCTCGTCGAGCGTGAACCCGGACGGGTCCGCCTCGGCCTCGTCCGCCCCGTAGCGGCGCACGACCTGCTGGTGGCCGTAGCGGACGACCCGCACCTCGCCGGCGGGGCCGCTCGCCACCAGCCAGGGATGCACCCAGTGGGTCTCGAGCCGGTTGCCGCGCCGCGAGCGCCGGGTGACGTGGCTCGCGGCCTCCGACGGGCGCAGGTCGAGCCGCACCTCGAGCGGCCCGCCGCCCAGGCGCCGCGCCACCGCCCGCGCCGCGCCTACCCGGGCGCGCGCCTCGTCGCCCCGGGCCGGCGCCTCCGCCAGCGCGCCGTCGACGGCCTCGGCCGAGCCGCGCCACACCCACACCCAGGGCGGCGCGCCCTCGTCGATCCGATCGAGCGGCGCCCGCGCTCCGCGCGCCGCGCCGCACCCCGGGCAGAGGGCGGCCCCGCCGGACCACGCGCCGCAGCGTTCGCAAGGGAGGACCGCGGAGAGCACGCAGCCACGGTACGGCGGGCCTGGTCCGCCGACAACCACCGCCCGGCCGACTCCCTGGCGCGTGGCAGGAGTTGGTGTAAAGTGTGCGCCCCGCACTGTCGGCGAAGCGAGGGGCGTGTGCCTACCAAGAAGAAGACGACCGCCAAGAAGAAGACCGCGGCCAAGCCGAAGACCCCCGCCAAGAAGAAGACCGCGGCGCCGAAGAAGTCGACCAAGAAGAAGGCCGAGCAGCGCACCTCGACGGCCAAGAAGAAGGCCGAGCGCCGGACCACCTCCAAGAAGAAGGCCAAGAAGAAGGCGAGCGGCGCGAGCGGGCGCGCGTCGCGCGACCCCTCGATCATGCCGTGGTCGCAGCGCTACAAGCAGGAGTCGAGCGGCCCCTGGACCTGCCCCAAGTGCGGGCCGCTGCCCGTACGGGCTCAGCCGCTCTACGGCGAGGACGAGCGGCACCACTGCCCCAACCTCGACTGCGACAAGGTGGTGACCCTCCTGACCAAGGAGGACCTCGAGCCCACCGAGCGCCGCACCGGCTCGTGGCCGCCCCAGCGCAACAAGCAGCGGCCGGGCGGCGGCGGCCCGCCCGCCTCCGTGGAGTAGCAGCGCCTGGGGCGCCTGGCGCGGCACCCGCTGGCGGGCCCGCTCGCCATCGCGCTGCTCGCGACGCTGCCCTACCTGCCGTCGCTGAGCGGGACGTTCCTCAACTACGACGACCGCTACCTCGTGGTCCACGGCGGCGCGACCCGCGGGGCGCCGCTGCGCGCGCTGCTCGATCCGCGCGCCCCGCGCGGGCCGTTCGGCGCCGAGTACCTGCCCCTGCGCGACCTCAGCTACGCCCTCGACGCGCGCCTGTTCGGCGAGCGCGCCCCCGACGGGGGGCGGCGGCTCGGGCGCGCGGCGGAGGTCGGCTTCCGGGCCAGCAACCTCGCCTGGTACGCGCTGGCCTGCGCGCTGTGCGCCGCGTTCTGCGAGCGGGTGGTCGACCCCGCGCGGCGGGGCGGTCGCGCCCGCGCGCTGGCGCTCGCCGCGGCCGCCCTGTTCGCGCTGCACCCGGCGCACGCCGAGAGCGTGGCCTGGGTCTCGGGGCGCAAGGACGTGCTCTCGGGCGCGCTGGTGTTCGCGGCGCTGCTGGCTCACCTGCGCGCGCGCGAGCGCGGCAGCGCTCCGGCCTACGCGGCGTCGGCCGCCCTGACCGCGCTGGCCTGCCTGGCCAAGTCCACGGCGGTGGCCGTCCCGGCGCTGGTGCTGGCGCTGGAGCTCGCCTTGCCGGCGCCGCCCGGTCGGCCGAGCGCGCCGCTCCGCCGGCGGCTGCTGCGCGTCCTGCCCACCCTGGGGGTGGCGCTCGCCGCCAGCGCGCTGGCGGTGTGGGTCGGCGCGCGCACCGGCGTGGGTCGCGCGCACGGCTCCCTCGAGCTGGTGCTGCGCCTGCCGGAGGTGGCGCTGATCGACCTCCCGATCCTGCGGCGCTACCTGGTCACCGCGTTCGCGCCGCTGGTGCTGCGGATCAACCACCACGACCTCCTGGTGCGCGCGCTGGCGCCGGGCCCGGCCCGCTGGCTCGACGCCGCCCTGGCTGCGGCCACGCTGCTCCCGCTGGCGCTGTTGGCCGCGCGCACCCGGCGCCGGCTCCCCCGCCTGGCGGCGCTGTGGTTCTTGGCCGCGCTGCTGCCGGTGCTGAACCTGGTCCCGTTCAGCCAGTGGCTCGCGGACCGGTTCTTGTTCCTCCCGCTCCTCGGCCCCTGCCTGCTCCTGGCGGCCGGCGGGGTCGCGCTCGCCCGCCGCCACCGCGCCGCGGCGGCGGCGCTCGGCCTGGGGGTGGGCCTCCTGTTCGGCGCGCGAGCGCTCGAGCGGGGGCTGGACTTCGCCGACTCGCGCCGGCTGTGGGAGGCGCAGCTCGCCGTCGTGCCCGGCGACCCGCTGGCGCAAGAGCACCTCGCCGACGCGCTGTCGGCCGAGGCGGAGCGCGCGCCGGCCGCCGAGGCGGCCGCCCTGCGCGAGCGGGCGGCGACGCTCCTCGCCGCGGCGATCGAGGGGTTCGAGGCGAGCGCGGTGCGAAACCCAGGGCACCTGCTCCAGAGCCACCTGCTGCTCGCGCAGGCGCACGCGGCGCGGGGCGAGCGCGCCCGGGCCGAGGAGGCGCTGGCGCGCGCGGCCGCCCGCTTCCCCGACCGCCCCGAGCCGGCCGCGACCGCGGGCGACCTCGCCGCCCGGTTCGGCGACCTGCCGGCCGCGACGACGGCGTACCTCGAGGCGCTGCGCCGGCTCGAGGGCACGCGCGCGCTGGCGCCCGAGGAGCACGCCAGCCAGCGGCAGCGCGCGCGTCACAACCTGGCCGTGCTGGCGAGCCGCCTGGGGGCCGCGCCCGGGGCCACGGCCGCCGACCTCGGCCTCGCGGCGCGAGCCCTGGCGCGCGCCGGCCACCCGCGCGCCGCCGACGAGGTCGTCACGCGTCTGGCGGCCGAAGACCCCGCGGCCGCCGCACGGCTGCGGCGCGAGCTTCAGTCCCCGCCGTAGGTCCGCCCGCCGCCCGTGACCACCCGGCGCGGCAGCTCGACCACGGGCGTGGTGCCGCGGGCCAAGAACAGGAGCGCGAAGCAGGTGTCGGGGACCGCGCCGGCCGTGCTCTGGGCGGCCTTCCACTGCCCCGTCTTGCCCTGGGCCTTCAGCAGGTGCTCGACGCCGAGGTCGAACCACTCGTGCGGACCGAAGCTCTGGATCAGGCCCAGCACGCCGGCCCGCTCCAGGCCGTACAGGTAGTAGTAGTGGTGGTACTGGCCGCCCGGGTTCTGGTCGATCGCGAAGTGCTTCGCCAGCCAGGCGGCCCCGCTGCGGAGGGCCGCGTCGATCTTCGGCCGCAGCTCGCGCTCGAAGCGCGGGGTCCGCTCCAGGCGCGCCTTGCAGATGAACAGCGCGGCCATGGCGGAGGCGGTCATGCTCCCGTTGACCGTCACCTTCCAGTGGTCCCCCGGGACGCCGGGCGGGTAATACGCCCAGCCGCGCGCCACGAGCTGCTCGCGGCTGACCGACTCGAGCACCGCCTCGGCGGCCTTGCGCTCGGCGGTGTGCACGCGGTCCTCCCGCTCGACCTGCGCCTCCTCGTCGTCGTCCCGGGCGTACTTGCGCTCGATCTTCTTGAGCTCCTTGCGCAGCTTCTGCTCGATCTTGGCCAGGTCGCGGAACGAGTGGTCCGCCCCGGGGATCGGGAAGGGGGTCACCTGCTCGTCCCCTTCGCGCTGCGTCTCGATCAGCCGGAGGGCCGCCTTCTCGTAGACCTCCTTGGGGACCGCCACGCCCATGCGCTCGGCGGCGTCGAGCCCGAGCATGGCGTACTGGGCGTTGGAGAGGTCCTCGTCGCTCCCGCCGCCGTAGCGCCACAGCCCCGTCTCGCGCTGGTGCGCCACCAGCCACGCCACGCAGCGCTCGGCGAGCTCGCGGTCGCGCGCGTCGGGCTTGGCCCGCTTGGGCCGCTCGCGCGTGAGCGTCGCCCCCGCGACCGGGTCGCGCTCGGGGTCGAAGCTGGTCTTGGCCTCGAGGGCGAGGAGCACGCAGCCCACCGCGTAGGTCCACTTCAGCTCGTGCGCATGGATCAGTTCGAAGGCGCGCTTCACCGGCTCCTCGTCGGGTCCGATCCCGCACTTGAGCAGCGTGAACGCGCACAGCGCGGCGATCCCCTGCCTCATGGGGTAGGCGTCGCCGGAGAGGACCAGCGGCCGGTTCTCGTAGTTCCACGAGCCGTCCTCTCGCTGATGCTCGAGCAGCCAGCGCAGCCCGCGGGTCACGGCCGTCTTCATGGCGCTGGCGCGCGCCGCCTCGTCGGCTCCCTCGTCCGCCCAGAGCTGCGCCGGCGCGCCGAGCGCGAGGCACGCGGCGACGAGGGCCCCCTTGCTGCCGATCCGGGTCATGCGGCCTCCTGGCTCCTTCCTGGAAGGTAGCCAGACCGCTCGGCGCGAACCAGGCGGTCAGGCCGGGGGCGGCTCCTCGCCGCGCCACGCGCGCCGCGCCGCCGACGCGGCGACGAGGCCGGCCGGGGGGAGGGCCACCAGGCCGAGCGTCTCGAGCGCCCCGCCGTGCCAGCGGAACCCGAACGAGGCGCTCGCGGCCGCGATCAACAGCAGCTCGGCGTAGAGCGGGAGGCGGCCCAGGAGCAGGGCCCCCCAGCGGAGGGGCGGCGAGGCGGCGGCACCTCCCAGCAGCGCGCCCGCGGCCAGCGGGACCCCGACCGTGAGTCCGAGCACCGAGCAGGTCGCGCTCAGGAGCGCGAGCACGCCGGCGAGGAGCCCCAGGGCGCGCGCGACCTGCCCCGTGCCCGCCGCGCGCCACACCAGCGCGCCCGCCGCGGTGGCGAGCGCGGCGACCAGCCCCACGGCCACCAGCGCAGCGGCCCCGAGGGTGCGCCCACCCACGAGCAGGTAGGCCCGCCCCACGGTCGGGTCGGCGCGCTCGTCGGGCAGGGCCGCCAGCTCGTGGGCGGCGGCCGCGATCACCCGCGCGGCGTCGTCGAGCCGCGCCGGATCGACCTGGCGGAGGTCGTCGTGGGGGCGGTGGTAGGCGGCGTAGAAGTTCGTGAGCGACGAGCCGGTCAGCATGGCCGCCGGGAGGCCCGCCTCGCTGTAGGCGCCGGCGTCGCTCCCGGTGCGGACCCCGAGCAAGCGGATCGTGCCCTGGTACCACGCCGCCACGTACGGGTCGCCCACGCCGACCGGGACGCCCGCGGCCGCGCCGGCGTCCAGCAGGGCCTGCGGCAACCAGCCCGGCGCGATCCCCGCGGCGTCCCAGGCGAAGCCGTGCGGGATCGTATGGACCACGAGCCGATCGCGGCGCCAGCCCACCAGCTCGACCGCCAGCGCGGCCCGCACCCCGGCGCGCCCCTCGTCGTCCAGCCGGCGCAGGTGCGCCTTGGAGCCGAGCAGGCCGTACTCCTCGCCGTCGAACACCAGCAGCTCGACGTCGCAGGCGGGCGCCGGGCCGGCGAGCAGCGCCCGCGCCGCGGCGAGCAGGGCGGCGATCGCGCCGCCGTCGTCGATCGCGCCCGGGGCGCCGCGCACCGTGTCGTGGTGGGCGGCGAGCACCACCCGCCGGCTGCGGTCGCGGCCCGGCACCACCGCGCGCACGTTGACCAAGAACCGCTGACCCAGCCGGATCGCCTCCAGCTCGACGTCGGCCAGGCCGACCCCGCCGCAGGAGGAGGCGACGAACGCGATCGCCCCGCGCTGGGCGTCGCTGCCGGGGACGCGCTGAGGGAAGCGGTCCTGCAGCTCGCTGAGCCAGCCGTGGGCCCAGCCGGGCTCGACCGCGGCGGCCGCGTCCGCCGCCTCGCGAGGCGCCGCGGCGGACCCGCCGCTCGACAGCCAGGCCAGGGCCAACGCGAGGAGCGGGGTCGGCGCCAGGGCGGCGAGGCGGCGGCGCGAGCGGGAGTCGAGGGGGGCCATGGACCCGCATGGTCGCGCGCGCCCCGGCGCGAGGCAACGAACACTCGCCTCCTGGCGATCGCGGGGACGCGGTGCTACCTTGCCTGCATGGACCAGCAGGGACCTCCGCGGCAGGACGAGGACGAGGCGCTGCGGCGCGCGCGCCGGCGGCTGCTTCGGCTGGGCCTCTACGCTCCGCCGGCCTTGCTGGCCTCCCTGGCGCTCGCCTCGCCGGCCTACGCCGCCACGTGCGCGCCCGGGACCTGCAACCCGCCCTCGGGCTGCGCGCCCACCTCGAGCGAGCCGCCCTGCAACCCGAGCTCGTGCAACCCGGTCACCCGGCCGCCTTGCAACCCGCGGTAGACGACCCGCTCGAGCTCGCCTGCCCGTTCGACGCCCTCGACCTCGAGGTGGCCGCCTCGCCGGCCGAGCTGGCGCGCGAGCTGGTGCCGGTCCTGCCGCGGGCGGCGCCGCGTCCGCCCTCCGCGCGCCCGCGGCTGCGCTACGCGCTCGCCCGGCGCGGCGCCGGCTTCGAGCTGGCGCGCGAGGGGCGGACGGTGCTCGCCGACGACCCGCTCGACCTCGCGCCCACGCTGCTGGGCGACCTGCTCGATCAGGCCGTGCGCGCGCGCCCCGGCTGGGTGGCGCTCCACGGCGCGGCGCTGCGCTTCGCGGGCCAGGAGCGCGCGCTGCTCGCGATCGGGCCCTCGAGCGCGGGCAAGAGCAGCCTGGCCCTGGGCCTGGTGGGCGCGGGGTTCGAGCTGTACGGAGACGACGTGGCGCTGGTCGGGCCGGGCGGCCGGGTGAGCGGCCTCCCCTTCGCGCCGAGCTTCGAGGAGGAGGAGGACGCGCCGCGAGAGCTGCTGAGCGCGCTCCCGGCCGGCGCCGAGCTGGCCTGGGCGCGCCACCGCCGCCGCCACGACGGCGAGATCGTGCGCCGACGCGCGGTGCGCCTCGACCCGCGCTCCCTCGCCGCCGAGCCGGCGCCGCTCGAGCTGCTGCTGGTGCTCGAGGCGCGCGCCCCGCGCGACGTCCGCCCGCTCACCCCGGCCGAGGCGGTGGCCCTCGCCTGGCGCGAGCGCAGCTACTCGCTCGAGGACGAGGACCCGGTGGCGCTGGTCGGCGTGCTCACGCAAGCCCTCCGCGCCGCGCGCGCCTACCGCGT
>CAZMSZ010000093.1:0-8525 GCA_964569055.1 uncultured Planctomycetota bacterium
TCGCGCCATCGCGAAGCAATCGTCGCCGCTGGCGAGGCGCGAGGAGGGACAGCAACGCAGCGCATTGTGCCCGACGAGCAACGAAGCCAGCGGCGGCGAGGGAGAGCGAGGGCGCGGTCCGAGTTTCGAGGCAGACCCTAGCCTAGAGGGCCCGCGCCAGCGCCGGCACGCGGGCGACCGACGGCTCGAGCGCAGCGAGCCAGCGCCGGTCCTCGGGCGTGAACGGCTCGAGGGTCGGGAGCGGCTCGAGGTCGGGCGCCACGAACCGGCCGCGGGCGGCGGGCTCCAGCAGCCGCTCGCGGCTGTAATGCCGGAACAGCTCACCGCGCCCGTAGACCTGCGCGACGTCGGCCGCGAGGCGCTCGAGGGGCTGACCCTCGTCGAACAGGTCGAGGAAGTGCGCCACGAGCTGGAACCACGCACGGGTGATCGTCTCGTGGTACCCGCGGGTAGCGGTCTCGATCAGGCCGCTGGCGCGGTTGTAGCGCTGGATCGCCGCGCGCAGCCGCTCGTAGGCCGCGGGGCCGTCCCGCCGCGCGTAGGCCAGGGCGACCGCCAGGTGCGCGGCGTGGTTCCAGTCGGCGCGCGGCAGCGTGCCGGCCTCGACCGCGGCGACCAGCGCCGTGACGTCCTCGGCCCAGCGCGCCGCCAGCCCCGCCGGGGCCGCCGGCGCGACCGGCTTCACGGCGCGCTTCCGCGCCCGGCGCGACCGACGAACGACCCGCTCGGGCTCACGCCCGGGCGAAGGCGTCTCGACCTGCCGCGTGGCCCGGCGGGCCCGCTTGGCGGCGCGCTTCGCCGCCCGCTTGGACGGCGCCGCCCGCGCCGGAGCGGCCTCGGGGCGGGCGTTGAGGGTGTCGAGCTCGAGGCACATGGCAGCCTCCTGGGGAACGCAACGTGGGACGGATGGATTCGGATTCGGGAGGCGGTCGCGTCGAGCGTCACGTCGCAGCCGCGCACGCCTCGCCTTCGCCAAGCGGACGAACGCGCGCCTCTGCGACCGCGCCCTCTGCCTTCGCTTCTTCCGTCGGGAGAAGGAGTGGGCCGCAAGCGACAGCCTCTCGGACTCGGATTCGGACTCGGATTCGGACTCGGATTCGGACCCGGATTCGGACCCGGATTCGGACTCGGACTCGGATTCGGACTCGGACTCGGATTCGGACTCGGACTCGGACTCGGACTGCTGTCCTGGCGCGCTACCGCGTCAGCGGCAGCTCTTCCTTGGCGCTCTTGGCGCTCTTGGCGGTCATTCCTCAGGCGAGGGAGCCGAGCTTGCCAGCGACAGCTCTTCCTCGGCGGTCATGCAAAGTCGTGTTCTCGGATTCGGACTCGGACTCGGACTGATGCGAGTCGTGTTCTCGGACTCCGCCTCGCTCCGCGCCCACCTGCACCCCCGGACCGGACCACGCGCCCGCGCTGTCACGTGCGCTCGCCGCGAGTGCTAGGCTCCCGCCGTGAAGCTGCTCGTGGCCCCCAACGCGTTCAAGGGCTCGCTGTCTGCGATCGAGGCCGCGCGGGCGCTCGCGGCGGGGTTGCGCGCGGCGCTGCCCGGGAGCGAGGTCGTCGAGCTGCCGGTGGCCGACGGTGGAGAGGGCACGGTGGCGGCGCTCGTCGCCGCGACCGGGGGGCGCACGCTGGAGGTCGACGTCAGCGGCCCCCTCGGCGAGCCGCGGCGGGCGAGCTACGGGCTGCTCGGCGACGGCACCGTGGCGGTCGAGGTCCCCGCCGCGTCGGGGCTGGCGCTGGTGCCGCCCGCGCGGCGCGACCCGCGCGTGACGACCACCTACGGGACGGGCGAGCTGATCGCGTCGGCGCTGGCCGCTCACGGCGGGCGCCGGGTGCTGATCGGGCTGGGCGGGTCGGCGACCTGCGACGCGGGCGCCGGGCTGGCGCAGGCGCTCGGCGCGCGCCTGCTCGACGCGGACGGCCGCGAGCTCCCGCGCGGCGGCGCGGCGCTGGAGCGGCTGGCGCGGATCGACGCGAGCGCGCTGGCCGCGCGCGGGCTCGAGGTGACCGCGGCCTGCGACGTGACGAACCCGCTGTGCGGCCCCGAGGGCGCGGCCGCGGTCTACGGGCCCCAGAAGGGCGCCTCGCCGGAGGACGTGCACCTGCTCGACCGCGCGCTGGCCCGCTTCGCCGAGGTGGCCGCGCGCGACCTCGGCCGCGCGGTGGCGGACGTGCCCGGCGCGGGCGCGGCGGGCGGCCTGGGCGCCGGGCTGCTGGCCTTCTTCGGCGCGACGCTCCGACCGGGCGCGGCGCTGGTGCTCGACGCGATCGGGTTCGACGCGCACCTCGCCGGGGCCGACCTCGTGCTCACCGGTGAGGGCCGGCTCGACGCGCAGACCTTACGCGGCAAGGGGCCGCTGGCGGTGCTCGAGCGCGCCCGCGCCCGCGGGGTGCCGGCCGTCGCGGTGGGCGGCGGGCTCGACCCCCAGGCCATGGACGCGCTGCACGCGGCGGGGTTCGCCGCGCTGGTCCCGGCGGTCGATCGACCGCTCCCGCTCGAGGCGGCCCAGGCCGAGGCGGGCGCGCTGCTCGCGCGCGCGGGCGAACGGATCGGCCGGCTGCTGCGCGTGGGCAGCCGCGGGAGCGGAGCGTGAGCGCGTGGGGAGCGTGGAGCGGGCCGCGCGGCGGGCGGGTCCTGGTGGCCCGCGCCCTCCCCGGGGCGGCGCTGGCGCTGCTGCGCGAGGCCCCCGAGGTGAGCGCCTAACTAATCCGCCGTGAACCGCCGGTGGTCGACCATCAGGCAGCGGTCCTGCACCACCAGCAGGCCGCCCTCGGCCAGGCGGCGCGCGACGTCGTCGTGGCGGATCCCGCTCTGGAACCACACCGCGCGCGGGCGCTTGGCGAGGAGGTCGTCCACGTGCTGCTCGAGGTCGCTCGGCCGCCGGAACACGTCCACGAGGTCGAGGTCGCCCGGCACGTCCACCAGGCGGCGGTAGACGGGCTTGCCCAGGATCTCGGTGACGTCGGGGTAATAGACCGGGACGGGCACCACCTCCAGCCCGGCGCCGGCGAGGTACTCGGGCACGTAGTAGGCGGGCTGGCCCGCCTGGGCCTGGGTCTTGATCCCGAGCACCGCCACGCGCCGCAGCGAGCGCACCAGCTCGCGCACGCGGGCCTCCTCGGTGATCAGGTTCGTCTCCCAGCTCATGACGTCTCCTCGCGCGCCTCCTCGGCCGGGGGAGGCGGACGCAGGTCGCGGTTGGTCATGGCGGCCGCGTAGCCGGCGCCGAACCCGTTGTCGATGTTGACCACGGTCAGGCCGGGGGCGCAGCTGTTGAGCATGCCCAGGAGCGCGGTCAGCCCGCCGAGCGCCGCGCCGTAGCCGACGCTGGTCGGGACCGCGATCACGGGGCGGTCCACCAGGCCGGCCACCACGCTCGGGAGCGCGCCCTCCATGCCAGCCACGACCACGATCACGCCGGCGCGGCGGAGGTGCCGCTCGTGGGCCAGCAGGCGGTGGATCCCGGCCACGCCCACGTCGGAGACCTGCTCGACCCGGCTGCCGAGGAGCTCGGCGGTGACCCGCGCCTCCGCGGCGACCGGGAGGTCGGTGGTCCCCGCGGCGACCACGACCACGGGTCGCGGGGGGGTGGGCGGGCGCGGTCCGCGGCGCGCGGTCACGGTGCGGGCCACCGGGTCGTGCACGGCGTCCTCGACCACCGCCCGCACGGCGGCCGCGCCGGCCGGGTCGACCCGCGTGATCAAGAGGTCGTGCTCGCGCTCCACGATCGTCGCCGCGATCGCCGCGAGCTGCTCGGGCGGCTTGCCCTGCCCGTAGATCACCTCGGGCGCGCCGCAGCGGAGCGCGCGGTGGTGGTCCACCTTGGCGAAGCCCAGGTCGCGGAACGGGAGGTCGGCCAGGCGGGTGAGCGCGTCGTGGACGGGGAGCTGCCCCGCTCGCACCGCCTCGAGCAGCTCGCGCAGGCGCTCGGGGTTCATCCGGCGATGCTCGAGCGGGCCGCGGCGGGGAGCGCGAGGTCCTCCTCGCGCGGGGCGCGCCCGCTGTCGAGGAGGGCCCAGCCCAGGCCCGCCACCATGGCCGCGTTGTCGGTGCAGTAGTCGGGGTGGCTCAGCACCACCTCCAGCCCCGCCGCCGCGCCGCGCTCCTGCGCCAGCGCGCGCAGCCGCCCGTTGCGCGCCACGCCGCCGCCGAGCGCCAGGGTGCCGATCCCCTCGGCCGCGGCGGCGCGCAGGGCGCGGCTCACCAGCACCTCGCACACGGCCTCCTGGAACGAGGCGGCCACGTCGGCCACCACGATCCCGGGGAGGAGCGGCGCCTCGCGCGGCTGGTTCTGCCCGCGGGTGGCGTAGAGCACGGCCGTCTTGAGCCCGCTGAACGAGAAGTCGAGCTCGCTCCGCTTGACGCGCGTGCGCGGGAAGTCGAACGCGCGCGGGTCGCCGCCGCGCGCCGCGCGCTCGAGGGCCGGGCCGCCGGGGTAGCCGAGGTCGAGCAGCACCGCGACCTTGTCGAACGCCTCGCCCGCGGCGTCGTCGATCGTGCGGGCCAGGCGGGTGATCTGGCCCGGGCCGTCGTAGCGATAGAGCGCGGTGTGGCCGCCGCTGGCGAGCAGCGCCACCAGCGGCGTGCGGACGGCGAGCGGGTCGAACGGGGCGCCGGGCGCCGCCATCAGGCAGGCGTAGACGTGGGCCTCGAGGTGGTCGACCGCCACGAACGGGAGCCCGCGCGCGACCGCGAACGCCCGGGCCCAGCCCAGGCCCACCACCAGGCAGTTGACCAGGCCGGGGGCCACGGTCGCCGCCACGGCGTCCACGTCCTCGGGGCGGCGGTCGGCCAGGCGGAACGCCTCGGCCGCGACGTAGCCGACCGCCTCGGTGTGCATGCGGGCGGCGATGTCGGGCACGACGCCGCCGAACGGGGCGTGGCGCTCGACCTGCGTGCGGACCGCGTTCGCGAGCACGCGCCCGTCCTCGACCAGCGCGACCGCGGTCTCGTCGCAGGAGGACTCCACCCCGAGCACCAGCACGTCAGTCGCCCTCGGCGGGGGGGTCGGCGGGCGCGTCCTCGCCCTCCCCGGGCGCCTCGGCGGTCTGGCCCTCCCCAGCCGCCTGACGCGCGACCCCGCGGTGCGCGGCCTCGGCCTCGGCGACCTCGGGCGGCACGGCCGCGTCGAGCGCGCCCAGCAGGTGGATGTAGGCGGCGCGGACCTGCGGGTCCTCGCGCTGCAGCCAGCCGTTCGGCTCGGGCGCCTCGCCGCCGTTCGCCAGCGTCTTGAGCCGCTCGAGCTCCTCGTCGGCCGAGCGCCGCGCGAGCTGCACCCGCAGGCGCGGGTCGATCGCGACCGCGATGTCGGGGAGCAGCCCCCAGCTGCGGTCCTCCTCGGGGAGCTCGCCGCGGTGGATCCGCCGCCCCTTGGGGGTGTAGTAGTACTGGGTGGTCAGCTTGAGGTCGGCCCGGCCCGCCTGGATCGGGATGATGCTCTGGACCGAGCCCTTGCCGTAGGAGCGCTCCCCCACCAGCGTCGCCACGCCGTGGTCCTGCAGCGCGCCGCCCAGGATCTCCGAGGCGCTGGCGCTGCCGCGGTCGATCAGGACGGCGGTCGGGATCGTGAGGAGCTGCCCCGCGGCGGCGCGCGTCTCGCGCATGGAGGCGCGCTCGCGGCTCCAGGTCTTCACGATCAGCGCGTCCTCGGGCAGCCAGGCGTCCGCCACCAGCGCCGCCTGCTCGAAGTAGCCGCCGGGGTTGCCGCGCAGGTCGAGCACCAGCGCGCGCATGCCCTCGGCGAGCAGGCCCTCGATCGCGCGCGTGAAGTCCTCGCTGGTGGCGGCGTTGAAGGTGGTGATCCGCAGGTAGCCCACCCCGCGCTCGCGGTCGAGCAGCGCGGCCCCCTTGACCGAGTGGATCTGGATCGCGGCGCGCTCCACGTCGATGCTCAGCGGCTGCGCCTCGCCCTCGCGCACCACGGTCAGGTTCACGCTCGTGCCGACCTCGCCCTTGAGCTCGCGCGAGGCCTCCTCGGTGGTCGCGAACTCGATCGGCGCGCCGTCCACGGCCACGATCCGGTCGCCCGGCAGGAGCCCCGCCAGCCAGGCGGGCGTGTCCTCGATCGGCGCGATCACGATCACGTGGCCCTGGTCGACGTTGATCCAGATCCCGAGCCCGCCGTAGGAGCCGGTCGTCTCCTGGTTGAAGGCGTCCTTCTGCTCGGGCGAGTAGTAGTCGCTGAACGGGTCGAGCTCGTGGACCATGCCGCGGATCGCGCCGTCGAGGAGCTGCCCCGGCTCGGGCTCCTCGACCCAGCGCTGCTCGATCAGCTGCCGGACCTCGTGCACGCCGGCGAGGTCGTGGGCCGTCGGCGCGAACTGGGTCTGGATCCCGATCAGGGTTCCCTGGTGCACGCCGAGCACGAGCGCGGCCGCGATCACGGCGGCGAGCGCCCACGACTGATGGCCTTGGTTCACGCCGTGATCTTGGGCCCTCCCGGCGATCGCCGCAAGGTCGGAGGAGCCGTTCGGCGTAGCGGGTCCGCGTCCTCCGGTCTAGGCTCGCGGGCGTGAGCGCGGTCGCCCGGGGGGAGGATGCGCGGCGCGCGGCGGAGCGAGCGGTGCTGGCGCACGCGACGCGGCGCGGCCTGCTCGCCGCGGCCGAGCGCGAGCAGCTCGAGCAGGAGTACCGCGCCGCCTGCCAAGGCGCGGAGCCCGCGCCGCCGCTGTTGCCGCTCCTCCGCCGCTACGTGGCGCCCGCGGCGCTCGGTGAGCTCCGCGCCGTCTACGAGCAGGCGCTCGCGGCGCCCCCGGCGAGCGGCGGCGGCCCGGGGGACTCGGCTCGGATCGGCCCCTATCGCGTGGTGCGCGAGCTGGCGCGCGGCGGGATGGGGGTGGTCTACCTGGCGGAGCACCTCGAGCTCGGCCGCCGGGTGGCGCTCAAGCAGATCCTGAGCGCGGGGGCGGGGGAGGACGGCGCCGCGGCCCTGGCGCGCTTCGGGCGCGAGGCCGAGGCCGTGGCGCGCCTCGAGCACCCTCACGTGATCCGGGTGTACGAGGTCGGCCAGGACGGCGGCGCGCCGTTCATCGCCATGGACCTCGTGGAGGGGGAGAGCCTCGAGTCCCGCTTGAGGCGGGAGGGCGCGCTGCCTCCGCGGGAGGCGGCCGCGCTGCTCGAGCGCGTAGCCGAGGCGGTCGAGCACGCCCACGGGCGCGGTGTGCTGCACCGCGACCTCAAGCCGGCGAACGTCCTGCTCGACCCGGCCCTCGGCCCCAAGGTGACCGACTTCGGGCTGGCGCGCCTCGAGGACCGCGAGCGCCTGACCCGGACCGGCGCCACGCTCGGGACGCCCGCCTACATGGCGCCCGAGCAGGCGGCCGGCGAGCTCGACCGCATCGGCCCGGCCGCCGACGTGTATGGGCTGGGGGCCACCCTCTACGCCCTGCTCACGGGGCGGGCGCCGTTCGAGGGCGCGAGCGCGATCAACGTCATCGCGCAGGTCCTCCGCCAGCCGCCCACGCCGCCGCGGCGCCTCCGCCCCGAGCTGGACCGCGAGCTCGAGGCCGTCGTGCTGACGTGCCTGGAGAAGGAGCCCCACGAGCGCTACCCGAGCGCGCGCGCGCTGGCCGACGACCTGCGTCGCTGGCTGGCGGGCGAGCCGGTCACGGCCGCGCCGCCCACCTGGGCGCAGCGCCTGCGCAAGTGGGCGCGGCGCCGGCGCGCGCTCGCGACGGCCAGCGCGGTCGGCGTGCTAGCCGTCGCGCTCACGGCCGGGGGCGGCGCGCTGGTCATGGCGCTGCGCCCCGAGCGGCTCGACGCCTACCCGCGCGCCCGGCCCGCGCCGCTTGCGGGCGAAGCGGCGCTCGAGGACGCGCGCCAGCAGGCTGACCTCGAGCACGCGCCGGGGGCGCTGAACCCCCGCGTCCTCCGCGCGCGGGACCTGTACCTCGCGGGGCGCCGCGACGAAGCGCTGGCGGCGCTCGAGCCCCTGACTCGGACCTCGCCCGAGGCGCTGCTCCTGCGGGGACGGATCCACGCCGCGGGGCTCGACGGTCACCTGGCGGTCGCCGACTTCGGCGAGGTGCACCGCCGGGCCCCAAAGGACGCGCTGGGGGTCGAGGCGCGCGCCCGCCGGGCGTTCGCCCAGGCCACGCTCCTGGGCGTCGTCCTGGAGGAGGCCGAGGCCGAGCTGGTGGCTGCCCTCGCCGACGCCGCCCCCGAGGATCGCTCCGTCCGGGCGTTGATCAAGGGCCTGCACGCGGTCCTGCTCGCGCGCGAGCGGATCCGCCAGGACAGGCGGCGCCGGCGCGAACAGCGGGACGCCGACGCCGAGTTGCTCGCGGCTGAGGCGCTCGAGCTCGCCGACGAGGCTCCCAGCGCGCCGGCCCGCTCCGCGAGGGGAATCGTGTTGGAGCGCCGCGGCGAGCTCGCGGCGGCGCTCGACGAGTTCCTCGCCGCGCAGGCCGCCGACCCCCTCGACCCGGCCCCCTTCACGCAGAGCGCGCGTGTGCGGATCGCGCAGGCCGCAGGCGCGCCCGAGCCCGCGCGGACGGCGGCGCTCGAGCGCGCCGCGGCG
>CAZMSZ010000093.1:8625-21792 GCA_964569055.1 uncultured Planctomycetota bacterium
GGCCGCAGGCGCGCCCGAGCCCGCGCGGACGGCGGCGCTCGAGCGCGCCGCGGCGGACCTCGCGCGCGCCGAGGCGCTCGCGCCGGGACGACCCGGCGCCCGCCGCTGGCTGGCGGAGCTGCACCTCGCGGCCGGGCGCCCCCGCGAGGCGGCGCGTGTGCTCGACGGCGTGATCGCGGAGGCTGCGACGGGGAAACACGTGGACGAGGAGCTGCGGACGATCCTGTACCGCCTGCGGGCGCGCGCGCGTCGCGCCGTCGGGGACGAGGCCGGCGCGCGCGCCGACGTCGTCGCCGCGGCGCCGAGCCTCCGCCCGCTGCTCGACCACCTCGACGAGCTCCTCGCGGCGGGTCAGTTCGAGGCGGCTCGCGCCTACTTCGAGGACTGGATCGGCGCGCGCGAAAAGCCGCCGCGCCAGCCGCTTCGCGAGGTCGCGCGGCGCTTCGCCGAGGCGGGCGATCGCGACGGCGCGCTGGCGGTGCTCGAGGCCGCCCTGCGGGTGTTCCCGCGCTTCGTGCTCGTGAGGCTCGACATGGCGCGGCTCCACCACGCGGCCGGCGACCGGGAGCGCGCGCGGGCCGCGCTCGCAGCGGCGGAGCGGCTGCTCGACAAGGAGCCGGTCGGCGAGGTCGCGGCCGCCCTGGCGGAGGTGCGCGCCCTCCTGGAGCGTTAGCCCGCCCAGGGCACCTTGGCGAGCGCGCGCCGCAGCCCGGGGTCGAGGTCGAGCGCGGCGGCCTCGGCGGGAGTCACCCAGCGGAAGGCGTCGGCGCCGTCGCCCGCGTGGGCCGCGCTCGAGCGCGCGACCAGCAACAGCCGCAGGTCGAAGTGCTCGTGCGCCGGCTCGCCCGGGCGGGCCGGGATCGTGTGGACGTCGACGTCGAGCAGCAGGGGTCCGCCCGGGAGCGGCCCGGTCTCGACCCCGATCTCCTCGCGCGCCTCTCGCGCGGCGGCGGCGAGGACGTCCCGCTCCCCCGGCTCGAAGTGGCCCCCGGGCTGCAGCCACAGCCGCAGCTTGCGGTGCAGGATCAGCGCCGCGCGCCGGCGCTCGGGGTCGACCACGACCGCGCTCGCGGTCAGGTGCCCGGGCTGGCCTTGCGCGCGGTCGAACGGCGCGCTCGTGTCGCGCACGAGCGCGCCGATCCGGGCCAGCGACTCGGCCTCGGCCGCGTCGGCCGGCACGTGCGAGGCGAGCAACGCGAGCACCGCCTCGCGCTCGGGGGAGAGGGACGGCATGCGCCCGGTTCTACCTCGGCTTGCCGAGCGCGCGAATCCTGGCGGCCATGGCCCAGGTCTGGCGCGCGCGGTGGACGAACACCACGGCCGCGTCGAGGTCGGCCGGCTCGTGCACCGCCTCGAGCAGCGCGACCATCCAGCGGTCGAGCGCCGGGAGCCCCTCGGTCTGCACCGCGAGGTTCCGCGCCAGCCGGGCGCGCGCGGCCGGATCGAACGACCCCTGCAGCTCCTCCTGGGCGCGCAGGAGCTGGATCAGGCACAGGTCGAGCGCCTCGTGCGGGACCTCGCCCGCCTCGAGCTGCTCACCGAACGCGATCACCCCGACCCCGGTGGCCTCGGGCGCCAGCCCGCCGGGGGCGGCGCCGCGCAGCCCGCCGTAGAACAGGTCGGCCGGGTCGAGGGCGAGGAGCTCCTCGCGGGTGATCGCCTCGTCGGCCTGCTCGCGGCGGGGCTCGCCCTGCGCGATCTGCTCCTCGACGGGGTCGCGGGCGGGCGGCTCCTCCGCGCGGGCGGGCGGCTCCTCCTCGCGGGCGGGCTCGCTCTGCTCGGGCGAGCTCGCCGGCTCGGAGTGGGACGCCGTAGCCGTCCGCTCGGGGGCGATGGGATCGGCCGTGGACGTGCTCGGCCCAGGGCAGCCGAGCGTGGTCAGGATCAGGGTCGCCACCAGGGCGGACAGGAACGCGTTCTTCACGGAGGCCTCCTCGGTTCAGTGCTGTTCGATCGGTCTCGGGACTTCCACGCTGGCGATCCACTCGGAGTCGCGGCTGCCGTCGAGCACCAGCCTTCCGCCCCGGAGCGCCTTCCTGCTCACCCAGGTGGCTCGGCCCGACCAGGGGTCGTGGATCAGGAGCTCGCCCTGATCCGGCTCGAGACCCTCGCGCATCGCCGTGGCGAGGACCCAGCGGTGGGAGCGCTCCCCGTCCTGAGAGCTGTTCACGGCGATCGGAACGACCCGCCCCCTGCGGAGGTTGCTCTCGATGAGGTGCGTCCCATGCATGGCCGCCCCGTCCTTGCCCCAGAACTCGAGCCCGGTCGCCGCGCGCACGTCCGGGTCGGCGAGGAGGTCGTCGATACCCCGCCGGCCGCGCGCCTCCTTCTCGTGGATGCGCGCCACGACCTGCCCTCGCTCGCCGTAGCGGGTCTTGTCTCGGCCGCGGTACCGGGTCTCGAGCAGCCGCGCCTGATCGAGCGCGAGCTCGAAATTCGTGTCGAGGTAGTCGCGGTCGTCGGCCGCGGTGATGTCCACGTTCCCCTGCCGCACGCGCAGCGCGTAGACCGGGTCGTAGAAGCCGCGGATCGCCTGGACCACGGCCGGTCCGGTCCCGTGACCGATCTGCGCCTTGATCCCGGGCGCGCCCTCGTAGTGCCCCGTGAGCGTGAGGTTGTCCCGCATCCAGAGCGTGTCCTTGTCGCGGATCTGGCGGGCGAGCCCTCGCATTGCCTGGAGGTGGTTCCCCGCGGCGAGCGCCTTGAGGAGCTGCGCCTGCGCGGCGGGGTTGTGGCCCGTCTCCCGGAGCAGCTCTTCGAAGCCGACCCGGTCCTCGAGCGACAGCGCCTCGTAGGCCGGCGCGATCCGCTCGTGCTGATGCTCGCCGATCGCCGCCTTGCTGGCCGGCTGTGCGGCCACTCGCCGGAGCAGGTCTCCTCTACCGAGCCGCTCGAGCGGCTCGCCGTTGAGGTAGTGCCGGATCAGGTTCGCCGCGCCGTGCCCGGCAGCCCCGCGCGTCGTCGGCGCCGGCGCGCCCTCCGCGGCCGGGGGCGCGGAGTCGTCCGCGCTCTCGTCGGGCGGTTCGTCCTCCTTGGGCGAGGGCGCCGACGGGCCGCGCAGCGAGCGCCCTTCCTCGTGGGGTCCTGACAGCACACCCCACGCGGCCGCCAGCACCCGGCGAGCGGCGGCCGGGTCGCTGACCCCCTCGCCCGAGAGCACGACCACCTGCTCGCCGCGGCGCTCGACGATCCGCCCGCGCGTCTCCGCGTGCGCGGCGAAGTCTTCGGCTTCCCAGCCGTCGGCGAACCGGACGCGCTCGATGGCGAACCGATCGGTAGCCACCTGCACGCCTACGGCGATCGGGCGCCCGCCGCGGCGCCACTGCACGGCGCGGACGCGCGCCCGCTCGCCCGCCGCCTCGGCGACGTGCCTCGCGAGCTCGCGCTGGCGGGCACCGGGGGTCCGGGTGCGTCGCTCGAGCTCCTGGGCCGAAGCCTCCCCGAAGCAGAGCAGCACGCCGAACAGCAGCGCAGGGAGCGCGAAAGTGCGAGGCATGCGACCCCTCCTTCCTTCCGCGCGTCCTGGAGCAGGGCGCGTGCCCCTCGCCCTGCCGCGGGCGGACGTCGGTTGCGTCGGGCTCGCTCCGCGTAAACCGCTGGCCAGCAACGACCAACACGCGGTCCGCTCCGCGGCCTACCGTTCGGTTCATGGCCGCGATCGCGTGAGCAAGCCTTGCCCGTTCGTCGCGGAACCGTCGCTAGCCGTCGCTAGCCGTCGCTAGCCGGGGCTAGCGCAGCGGCTCGTCCGCCCCGGCGCCGACCACGAGCGGGTGCTGCGGGGCGGGGAGGGCCACCTCGGAGAGGTTGCCGACGTGGCGCTCGAGGTAGGTCGCGAGGTCGCGCCAGGTCAGGCCGTCGCCCCCCTCGTCGGCGGCGCCCGCCAGCCCCTCGATCAGGTAGCGGGTGAGGAGGCCCTGCCCCTCGTACGTCTGGGCCTGCTCGCCGGCGCGGAGGCGCGAGGCGAGCACGACCCCCCCGGGGACGCCGCCCGCGAAGAACGCCTGGCGCAGCGCGGGCTCGAGCGCGCCGGCCTCGAGGGGCGGCGGCGCGGCGGCGAAGCCCTCGGGCGCGCCCGCCCGGGGCCCGCTCGTGAAGTCGACGTCGAGCACGATCACGCGCTGCCGCGCGGGGATCGCGCGCACCCAGGTCGCCAGCTCCTCGAGCGTGACGAGGTGCGAGCGCGGGCGCTCGTCGGGCGGGACCTCGAGCGCCAGGCCCGCCAGGAGCCCGCGCGCGCGGCGCCGCTTGCCGCGACCCGCGAAGTAGACCACCACCGTGTCGCTCGGGCGGGCCCGCTCCCGCAGCCGCGCCAAGGCGCGGTAGAGCGCGCTCCGGCCGACCTGCGCGTTCTCGAGCACGGTCAGGTTCTTGGCGGGGGCCCAGGGCTCGCCGCCGGCCTCGCCCGCGAGGAGCGCCCCGAAGCGCGCGGCGTCGGCGTCGGCGCCCGCGCACTCCTGGTCGGGATAGATCGAGACGCCCGCGATCACCGCGTGGACCGTGGCGAGCTCGCGCGTCCGCTGCGCCGCCGGGCGGCGATCGAAGCTCGCCACCCCGTCGGCGATCGCCGCGGCCGCGCGCACCGCGGCGAGGCGCAGCGCGTGGGGCTCGAGCAGCGCGCCCACCTGCTCCCACTGCTCGGGGTCGAGGTCGCCGATCCCGAACCAGGTGCTGAACAGGTCGATCCCGCGGTCGAGGTCGTCGAGCGACAGGCGGGTGGCGGGCACGACCGCGAGCGGCTCGAGCGGCTGGCCCTGCGCCTCGGCGCTCGAGCGGATCACCACCCGGCGCGGGTCCAGGCCCGCCAGGGGGCGGCCCGAGGCCACGTCCTCCACGGTCACCTCGAGCTCGAGGTCGAGCCCGTAGTCCTCGTCGGCGATCAGCCACGGCCCGACCGGCCAGAAGTACCAGCCCAAGAACAGCGCGTTGGGCCACCACCAGCCGTTGGTCCCGAGGAACGCCGCGCGCCAGCGCACGACCCGCACCCGGGCCAAGAGGTCGTAGCCTTGGTCCCAGGCCTGCTCGGCGGCGGTGTCGGCGGCCTCGGCCAGCGCGACCTGCGGACGCTCGGCCTCGGGCGGGACGAGCGCCGCGAGCGCCCGCTCGAGCTCGGCCGCGAGCTCGCGCGCGTCGAGCCGCATGGGCGCGCTGAGCGCCGCTTCGCGGGGGGCGGCGCCCTCGGCGAGCGCAGGCGGCGGGGCGAGCAGCACGCGGTGCGCGCCGAGCCGCCCGCCGGCGGCGGCGCGCAGCGCGCGCAGCTCGTCGCCCGCCTCGAGCCGGGCCGTGCCGGCGCTGGAGCAGCCCGCCGTCAGCGCGAGCGCGACCGCCAGGACCGCGAGCCGGGCCGCGCTCACCGGGCGTCCTGCGCCAGGCGCAGCCCGAGCTGCGGACCGCGGTAGCTCGGGCGCGGGCGCAGGCGGTGCGTCCCCCGCGCGATCCGCTCGAGCGGATACAGGAAGGACGCCCCGCGCGCGGCCGCGCCGAGCGCCTCGCCTTCGGCCGCGATCGCGACCCACTCGCTCACGTTCCCCCCCATGTCGCGCAGGCCCTGCAGGGTCCGATCCCGCTCGTTGGCGCCCGGCTCGTGCAGCTCGTCGGCCAGCGCCTCGGCGGTCCAGGCGTCTCCCCAGGGGAAGCGCAGCGCGCCCCCCGCCTCGTCCTGATAGCGCGCCGCGTACTCCCACTCGTCGTCGCTGGGCAGGCGCATGCCGCGGAACAGGGCGTAGCCCCAGGCCTCGAACCACGTGATCCCGCGGACGGGCAGCTCCGCCTCCCCCTCGGGCGGCGAGGCCCCCTCCCAACCCGGCGGCGCGGCCGGCGGCGCCGGGAGCGGCCGCCCCACCCGGCGCGCGACGCCCTCCCAGAACGCCTCGTCGCGGAACGACGCGGAGGCCACGAACTCGCCGTACTCGGCGGCGGTCACCTCGCGCTGGCTCAGGTAGTAGGGCGCCAGGGTGACCACCCGCGGCTCGTTGCGGTCGAGCGGGCCGCCGCCGAGCTCGACCCGGGCCCGCGGCTCGATCAACACCATGCCCTCGGGGCGGCGGCTCCGTCGGGTGAGCTCGGCGACCAGCGCCGCGGCGGCCTCGGCCTCGGCGGGCGACGCCGCCCCCTGCCGCAGCAGCGCGGCCAGCGCCTCGTTCGCCTGGCTCGCGAGGGCCAGCGCGCGGGCCGGGTCGTCGAGCCGCAGCGCGTGCGCGACGCGCGCGCGCAGCCCGGCCGCGCCGCGCAGGCAGGCGCGCCGGCCCAGCGTCGCCTCGGCCGGGCCGAGGAGCGGGGCGCGCGTCTCGTAGCGCTCGGCCAGCCCCGCCCAGCCGGCCAGCAGCTCGTCCAGCCGCTCGCGCTGCTCCTCGCGGCCGAGCTGCGCGGCGCTCTGCTCCAGCCGCTGGCGCTCGCGCGCCAGCTCCGCGGCCGCGCGCTCCCGCGCCGCCCCACGCAGGCGCGAGAGCGCCTCGCGCAGCACGGCCGCCAGCTCCGGCGTCAGCGCCGGATCGGCGCGCCGCTCCTCGAGCGCCGCGGCGCGCGCCAGGAGCGCCTCGACCCCGACCCCCTCGAGCGGCTCGCCGAGCGCGCGCTCGAGCTGCTCCTCGAGGGCGCGGGTCGCGGCGAGGGCCTGCTCCTTGGCCGCGAGCAGCGCCTCGCGGTCGGCCTCGGCGAGGGCGGTCCGGTCCTCGATCTCCACGTCGAAGACCTCGTAGGCCTTCATGACCAGCAGCACGGAGAGGTAGGCGCGGTTGGCCCGGTGGAGCGCGGACTCGACCGCCTCGTCGGCCAACCTCACCCCGGCGCGGCGGGCGAGCGCCTGGGCGACCCGCGCGGCGCGGAGCCGCTCGGGCGCCGGGGCGCCGCGCGCCTGCTCGAGGAGGTCGAGCAGCGCGCGGGCGCGCACCAGCGTCGCCGCGGCGAAGCGCACCGCGACCACCTCGGCGCGGCGCGCCTCGATCTCGGCGCGCGTCGCGGTTGCGCCGTCGAGCAGCGCCTGTCCGGCGCGGCTCTCGGGTGAGTCGGCGCCCCCGGCGGCCAGCGCGAGCGCCGCGAACACGTCGCGGTTCACCGCCTCGAGCGAGCCCTCGAGCGCGGCCCACGCCGCCTCGAACGCGGGGCCCGGCGAGGTCGCGCCCGCCCCGACCGCCTCGGCGCTCCGCGCGAGCCACCGCTCGCCCGCGGCCGCGGCCTCGGCGAGGGACCCGAGCTCCTCGCCCGCGTCCTCCAGCGCCCCAGCGGCCTCGAGCGCCCGCCGGGCGGTCGCCGCCTGCTCCCGCGCCCGGGCCAGGCTCGCGCCGGCCTCCTCCAGCCGCTCGCCCGCCTTGGCCAGATCGGCCAGGCGCTGCCGCACCGGCGCCAGCCGCCCGAGCAGCCCGTCGAGCGCCGCGGCCGCGCGCGCGGCCTCCAGCCGGTCGGAGTAGGCCTGCAGGGGCCCGCGCGCGAGCTCGAGCTCGCCCGCGAGCTCGTCCGCGCGCCCGCCGAGCGCCGCGACCTCCGCGCGCCTCGCCTCGCCCACGGCGCCGCTCCCGGCGAGCGCGCCGACCTCCGCCTCGAGCGCCGCGACCCGCGGCGCGAGCGCTTCGGCCACGACCTGCGCCTCGCCCACCTGCGCGCGCAGCCGCGCCTCGGCCGCGAGCTCGGCCTGGCGGCGCGACTGGACGCCGTAGGCGCCGGCCCCCAGGACCACCGCCCCGAGGAGGGCCCCGACCGCGAGCTGGCCGCGATGGCGCCGCGCCCACTTGCGCGCGCGATAGAGCGGCGTCGCGCGCCGCGCCGTGACCGTGAGCCCGTCGCGCAGGCGCCGCAGGTCGTCGCGCAGCTCGGCCGCGCTCTGATAGCGCCGCTCCTTGGGCTTCTCGAGCGCCTTGAGCACGATCGCCTCGAGGTCGGGGTCGATCGTGGGGTCGAGGCGCCGCGGCGGCTGCGGGTCGTCGTTGAAGATCCGCAGCAACAGCTCGCTCACCGCGCGCCCGCTGAACGGGAGCTGGCCGGTGAACAGCTCGTACAGGATCACGCCCAGGGTGTAGACGTCGGAGCGGACGTCGATCTCGGAGACCTCGCCCGAGGCCTGCTCGGGCGGCATGTAGTGCGGCGTCCCCATGATCGCGCCCTCGCGCGTGACCAGGGACGGCGCGCCGTCGGCGTCGGCGACCTCGACCTGCTTGGCCAGGCCGAAGTCCATGATCAGGGGCTCGTCGCCCGCGGTCATCATGATGTTCGCGGGCTTGAGGTCGCGGTGGATGATCCCGCGCTGGTGCGCGTAGGCCACCCCGTCGCACACCTTGATCATGACCTCGAGCAGGGCCGCGCGGTCGAGGGCGCGCTTGCGCTCGGAGAGCGGCGCCCCCTCGACGTAGTCCATGGTGAAGTAGAGGTTCCCCCCCACCTCGCCGATGTCGTAGACGGGCACGATGTGCGGGTGCTTGAGCCGGGCGGACGCCTCGGCCTCGAGCACGAACCGGCGCCGCTCCTCCTCGGCGGCGTAGGCGCCCGCGAGCATGACCTTGAGCGCCACGATCCGCTTGAGGTCGAGCTGGCGCGCGCGGTACACCACCCCCATGCCGCCGCGGGCGATCTCGCTCAGCAGCTCGTACTTGTCGGCGAACAGCTTGCCCACCTCGGGCGTGAGCGAGCGCTCGAGCCCGCTGCCGCTCGCCGACAGGCGGCCGCTGGCGGGGCCGAGGCCCGAGCTGGGGCCGAGCGCGCTGCCGGCCCCCGAGCCGGCCTCGAGCACGGTCGCAAGGCCCGGGTCCGAGCCGGGCGTCGCCCCCTGGGAGGCGGGCTCGATCAACGTGGCGTCGAGCGCCGAGCCGGCGTCGCTGCCCGGCGCACCGTCGAGCAGCGTCGGCCCGTTGGGGTCGAGCGCGAGCTGCTCGCGGGGCGCCGCGTCGGCGGCCGTGAGGTGCTCCTGCTCGTGCTCGTCGGGGGGGTCCGCCATGCGTCAGCGCTGGAAGCGTCGGATCCGCCCGTTGGCGGAGTCGGAGAGGTACACGCCGCCGTCGGCGCCGAGCGCGACGCCGGTCGGTTGGTTGAGGAGCGCGAGCCCGGGCGGGAGCGCGTCGCCGTTGAAGCCGCCGGCCCCCGCGCCTGCCCCCGCGACCGTGCGCGCCTCCCCCGGCTCGACCTCGAGCCCGCCCACCGTGAGGGTGCCCGAGAGGCCGGTGTGGATCGCGAGCAGGCGGTGCTGCACGGGGTCGGAGAGCAGGAGCAGGTCGCCCTGGCGCTCCATGCCGGCCACGCTGTCGATGTTCATGGACGTCGCCGGCAGCCGATCGCCGTTCCAGCCCGATGCCTCGGCCCCGGCCACCAGGGTCTTGCTCCAGCCGCCCCCGATGGGGTCGTACTCGAGCTCCTCCACGACGGCGCCCCCGTCCCCGTCGAACGCCACGTAGGCGCCCACCTCGTCCACCGCCGCCAACGCGAGCGGCGTGGAGGGGGTCATCACCTCGTAGTCGAAGCTGGCTCCGAGCGGACCGAGCGGCTGGTCGACCAACAGCGCGCTCGCGTTGATCTTGATGAGCACCCGCACCGTCGCCGGCAAGCGGACCGGCTGGCCGTTCACCGTGACCGGGAGCGCGCTCGAGCCGCGGATCACCACCACGTCGCCGGGCACGACCCCGGCGAACGGCGCGGCGCTGTCGACGAGCACGCGCGCAGCGGCGAGCGGGTCGCTCGTGCCGATCACCTCTGGCGACCCGAGGAACTGCGAGGCGAGCGTGCCCGTGGCGGCGTCGACCCGCAGCACCCGGAGCTGGCGGGCGTCGAGGACCCACAGCACGTCCCCCGCGCGGGCCAGCGCGAGCGGGGAGACGGCGTCGATCGTCTCGCCCGGCGGGCTGCCGGGCCGGACCGGGAGGCCCTCGTCGTTGGCGAACTGCCCGTCGCCCGCGCCACCGTGGATCAGCGTCTCGATCGCGCCGGGCGGGACGGTGACCCCGGCCAGGGGCGTGGCCGCGCCGGCGCCGCGGTTGACGTAGCGGACGCGCTGGTTGCCGAGGTCGGCCACGTACACGCCCGCGTCGTCCAGCGCCACGCCGCGCGGGTCGCGCAGGGTGGCGGCCCAGGCCGGCCCGCCGTCCCCGAGGTCCGAGCCGTCGCTCGCCGTCGCCTCCCCGGTGCCGGCCAGGCGCCCGACCAGACGCGTGGTCGGGTCGAGCACCAGCAGGCGCGGCGAGTCGCCGAGCGCGCCGGCGTCGCTGAACACGACCTGCCCGGCGGCGTCCACGCGCAGGTCGAGCGGGCGCCCGGGCCGCGCCCGCCCCGAGCGGGAGCCCGCGGCCACGACCACCTCCCCCGGCGCCGCGAACGCCCCGCCGAACGTGCGGCCCGTGGCCGCGAGGTTCACGAGGCGCAGCGCGCCGTTGCCCGAGTCCGCGAACAGCAGGCGCCCGTCGGGGAAGGCGTGCAGCGTGAAGGGGGCGTCGATCCGCGCGCTGCCGATCAGGCCCGGGTCCCCGTCGAAGCCGGGCGCGCCCGTCCCCACCAGCGTCTCGATGGCGCCGGGCGCCACCACCAGCCCGCCGAGGTCCACCGGCTCCTGGCCGAGGTTCACCGCGCGGATGCGGTGGTCGCGCTCGTCCGCCACGAACGCCACCCGGTCGGCGCGCACCGCGATCCCCGAGATCGAGCGGAACGTCGCGGCGAGCGCCGGCCCGCCGTCCCCGAGGTTCGCGTCGTCCGCGGCGCGCGCCTCACCCGAGCCGATCACGCGGACCAGCTGGCCCGGGGCGACCACGACGCCGCCCAGCGTGGCGGCGGTCGCGCCGAGGTTCAGCGCGCGGACCCGCGGCTGGCGCGGCTCTTCGAGCCCGTCGCATACGTAGAGCAGCCCGTCGGCCCCGAAGAACGCGGCGGGGAAGCGCAGCGTCGCCTGCGCCGGGTCGGTCTGCCCGTCGTCCGCGACGTCGCCGGCGACCCCGCTGCGGCCGACCACGGTCGCGATCGCGCCGGGTGCGATCGGGACGCCGAGCACCGTGACCGAGACCCCGCTCGGGTTGCACACCCGCACCCGGTTCGCGCCGCTGTCGCTGATCCAGAGGAGCCCCTCGGGTCCCGTGGCCACGACGGTCGGGCTGGTGAGGCGGGCCTGGCCCGCGGGGAGCCCGTCGCCGACGGCGGCGGAGTCGGTCGGGTCGTCCGTCGGCTCCCCGCTCCCCACCACGGTCTCGACCTCGCCTGGCGCGACGGTCACCCCGAGCAGCGTGCGCGGGCTCTCGGTCGGGTTGACCGCGCGCACCCGGTGGTGGGCCACGTCGGGGACGAGCACCAGCGCGCCGTCGGCGGCGAGGGCGGGCCGTCCCAGCGTCCCCACCGCGGCCTCGAGGGCCGGGCCGCCGTCGCCGCTGCTGCCGAACACGCCGTTGCCGAGCACCGGCTCGACCACCCCGTCCGCCGCGCGCACGCGCAGCAGGCGGTTCGAGCGCGGGTCGAGCACCTCGACGTCGGTGACGAACAGGTCCCCGCCGGGCGCGAGCGCCACCCCGAACGGGCGGACGATCCCCGCCACGACCCCCGGGAGCGCCACCGCCAGGGTGTCGACCACCCCCGGCGGCACGACCTGGTCGCCGAACGCGAAGGGCTGGTTGGGGCTGGCCGCGACGCGCAGGCGCCCGGTCAGCTCGCCGACCACCACGTGTCCTTCGGGGGTGACGTGGGCGCTGACCGGAGCGACGAGCGCCGTCTCGAGCGGGCCGGTCGGCGTGCCCCCCAGGCTCGCGGTGCCGGTGCCGATCACGCGCTCGATGCTCCCCGAGGCCACGTCCGTGCCCACCACCGAGGCGGCGGCCAGCGACACGTTCACCGCGAACACCGCGTTCCCCTCGGTGACAGTGACGGCCAGCACGTCAGGCGCGACGACCGCGAGGTCGGGGAGCAGCGCGATGTCGGGCAGGTCGGCGCCCGAAGCCACCACGGCGATGTCGCCCGGCTCCACCTGCACGGGCGCCCCCGACAGCGGCTGGAGGTCGATCGGCGCCGCGCCGAAGTTGCTCGCGGTCAGCCGCGGATACTCGCCCAGGGTGACCGTGTTCCCCTCGGGGGGCGAGGCCTCGAGCACGTACACCGTGCGGACGCCGCCGCCGTCGTCGTACACCGCGACCGCCCCCGCCTCGCGCAGCCGCTCCACGAGCGCGGAGGTGCCCGTGCACAGGACGTCGCGCCCGATCACGGTCCCGATCCGCTCGGGCAGGATCGAGAGCGTCGGCCCGACGCCGCACGCCGCGCCGCCGAGGGTGCCGGTGGGGAAGTCGAGGGAGGTGCTCGCCAGGTTCACCGCGCGGGCCCGCCGCTCCTCGTCGAGGAGCAGCAGGTCGCCGCTCGCGAACGCCGCGATGTCTCCCCCCGAGAGCAGCGCGTCGCGGGCCAGGATCTCCTCGCCCACGCGCTGGTCGCCGCCTCCGGCCACGTCCACCACGAACCCGGTGCGCCCGTCGATCCGGCGCACGCGCCCGTTGCCGGCGTCGGCGACCAGCACGTCGTCGCTGGCGCCGGCCCCCGGGACCACCGCCACGCTCAGGGGGAAGTCGAGCTGGACCTCCGCGCCCGGCTTGCTCGAGCCGTTGAACCCGCGCTCGCCGGTGCCCGCCAGGATCGAGGTCTCGCCGGTGGCGACGTCGAGGCGCAGCACGCGATGCCCGAGGGCGTCGGCCACGATGATGTCGCCGTCGGCCGCCTCCGCGAGGCCGGTGCCGACGACGCCCAGGCTGGGCGGGTTGCTCGCGAGCGTGGTGATGAACGTGTTGAACACGTCGAAGGTCCCGCTCACCGCCGCCTCGCCCACGCGGCTGGAATGAGCCGCGTCGCGCGGCGTCAGGCGGAGGCGCGCGCCCTGCGCGTCCACGAACCCGAGGTCGGCCGAGGCGTTCCACAGGAACGTGTGCGCCTCGCCCTGCGGCGAGGCGGTGAGGTTGACCGTCCCCTCGGCCCCCTCGCCGAGGCTCTGCGTGGCGGGCGCGAAGCTCGCCCCGTCGAGGCTCCACTCCACCAGCACGCTGACCCGGTCGCCCTCGGCGTCGACCAGGCGGTAGTCGAGCGCGACGACGTCGCACAGGATCCCCGCGGGCGTCTCGACGGCCGCGAGCGGGCGAGCGTCGGTGGCGTCGTCGTCCTCCTGGAGGCCGAACCCGAGCCCGGCCGCGGCGGTCAGCGCGGCCCCGCAGCCGACCGCCGCGCAGGCGAGCGCGAGCG
>CAZMSZ010000094.1:0-9892 GCA_964569055.1 uncultured Planctomycetota bacterium
ATGGCCGAGTGGACCAGCTCGTTCCCGGTCTTGAGGCCGAGCTTGCGCTTGATGTGGCTGCGGTAGGTCTCGATCGTCTTGATGCTCAGGCGCAGCTCCTCGGCGATCTGGCGGGTGCCGAGGCCGCGGCCGATCATGTGGAACACCTGCAGCTCGCGGTCGCTCAGGAGGTCGACGCTGGTCTGCTCGCCCGAGGCGGTGCCGTCGGCCATTCGGCGCAGGATCCGCTCGGCGATCACGTCGCTCACGTGCACCTCGCCCGAGAGCACCTTGCGGATCGCCGCCAGCAGCCGCTCGGTGCTCTCCTGCTTGGTCACGTAGCCGCGCGCGCCGGCGCGGAGCAGGCGCTCGGCGTGGAGCGGCGTCGAGTAGCTCGCCATGACCAGCGCCGGCAGGTCCGGCCAGCGCGCCTTGAGCTCCTTGACGAGGTCGAGGGCGCTGGTGTCCGGCCCCGAGAAGTCGATCAGGACGAGGTCGGGCCGTCCGGCCTCGATCAGCCGCAGCGCCTCGGCCGCCTCGTCGGCGACGGCGGAGATCCTGAGGTCGGGCTCGCGGTCGAGGAGGTGCGCCAGGCCCTGCCGCATGAAGGGCTGGTCGTCGACGATCAGGAGCATGTAGGGGTCGTCGGCGTCGGCCTCCGCCCCGCGCGCCAGCTCGTCCACCAGCGACTCGAGGTGGCGCCCCTCCGCGCGCAGGTCCTCGACCGCGATGTTGGCGCCCCCCCGCGCCGCCTGGTGCAGGCGCCCGAGCGCGTCGGCCACCTCCTGCAGGCGGCGCGGCTCGACCGAGAAGAACGCCTTGCGCAAGAAGCGGTGGTCGAGGTAGAGCACGCCGCCGCTCGGGTCGCCGCGCCGCAGCGGGGCGCACAGGATCGAGAGCACGTGGCGCTTGCGGACGCTGGTGGCGTCGGTGACGTCGCGGTCCTCGAGGTTGGAGGAGGCGATCGGCTCGCCGCGCTCGATCACCCGGTTGATCACGGTGCGCGACACCGGCTCCGCGCGCGCCTGCAGCGGCTCGCGTCCGAACCCGCGCGCGAGGTCGACTACGAGTTCCTCCCCGTGCAGCATCACGATGAAGGCGCGCTCGGCGTGCAGCGCGGTGACCACGGCGTCGACCGCGGCCACGAGCATGGCCTCGGGGTCGGGTGCCTCGCTGGCGGCGAGGGCGCGTAGCGCGTCGCTGGCGATCGAGTTCATCACCGGTCCGTTCGTCTGCGAAGCTCCAGGGCGCACATGCTACACGATCGCACGCGTTCGACCCGGCGGATGGGCAACCCAGGGTTTCCCTGAGACAGCCTCGGCGTTCGCCGGATCGCGCCAGACGCCAACTAGCGACCGCGGCCGCGCAGGTCGAACCGCGCGTGCGCCGCGCGGCTCTTGCTGCGCGCGAGCAGGCCGCGCCGGTCGAGGCCGCCGAGCAGGCGCGAGGTCGACGAGCTCTGCTGGCCGTCGAGGCTCGCGAAGCGCGAGCGCGCCTGCTCGCGGCGCGCCACCCAGCCCTCGCGCCGCACACGGAACATCACGCGCCGCCGCCGGGCGTCGGTGGGCGCGTCGCTCAGCGCGTGCAGCGCGGAGTCCGCCGGCGTCGGCGCGGGCGCGTCCCGGCGCCCGCCCGGGGAGAGCGGCGAGTCGGAGGGGTCGAACAGCGGGTTCGCCTCGGGCCGCGAGCGGCGCGAGAACCCGGGGTTGGGGACCTCCTGCGGATCGTCGGTCGAGGCGCGGCGCCAGGGCATGCCGCGAACATAGCGGGCCGCCGCCAGAGCGGCAACGCTGCGAGCGCCCTCGACCGCCGCGGGGCGCGGGCCTCCGGGTAGCCTGACGGCATGGCCGAACGAGCGCGCCGCTGGCCCGACAACGCCGAGGGGCGGTTCTTCGTGGACCGCGACTGCATCGACTGCGACCTGTGCCGCACCACCGCCCCCAGCAACTTCCAGCGCTCGGAGCGCGGCGGCTACAGCTTCGTCGCCAAGCAGCCCCAGACCCCGCAGGAGGTCACCGACTGCGAGCTGGCGCGCAACGACTGCCCCGTGGACGCCATCGGCGACGCGAGCGAGGCGTGAGGCCAGGCCCCTACAGCGCGACCATGTCGCTCCCGGGGAGCGGCGCGTAGCTCGGAGCCTCGGCGGCGTCCTCGTAGAGCGGGTGGACGGCCTCGCGCAGGAGCGCGCTCACGCCCCCCGCAGGGCGCGCGAGGTCGAGCTCGAGGTAGCGCTTCCAGGAGGGGGTGAAGGCGCCGAACGAGGTGCACATCACGATCTGCCGCTCGCCGATCACCCCGACCCCCGCCTCGAACCCGCACCCCGGCAGCGGCGCGCGCCGCTCGAAGTCGAGCAGGTAGGGCAGCGGGGTGTGGCCGGTGATCAGGGCGCCGGCGCCGAACACCTCCAGGAACGCCGCGAGGTCGCCCTGCGAGTAGTCGCCGCTGCGGAAGCGGTTGTTGAGGAGCTGGTGGTACGGCGAGGCGTAGTACTCCTCGGGTGAGCTGTCGCGCAGCTCGTCGCGCGACGAGGTGTCGATCGCCTCGCGCAGGCCGCGCCCGCGGGGCCACGCGGCCATGCGCGGCGCGCCCGCGTGGGCCACCAGCGCGCCCGACGCGCCGAGGACGACCAGGATCGGCCCGCCCTTGAGGAAGCCGAGGTGCTCGGGGCGCGCCCGCGGGACCATGTCGTAGGGCGCCATGTTGGCGGCGAACACGGCCTCGCCGTACGCCTCGCGGTAGTAGGCGCAGTAGTCGGCGTACGCGCCGGGCGGGGCCGCGGGCGGCGCCTCCTCGTCGGGCTCCTCGGCCAGGCCCTGCACGCACAGGTAGCGCGCCACCTCGCAGCAGATCCGCGCCACGTGGAAGTCGTGGTTCCCCTCGACGTACACGATCCGCTCGCCGCGCGGACCGAGCTCCGCCTTGGCGGCGAGGAGCCGGTCGAGGATCGCGAGGTCGCCGTCGGGCGGGACGCTGGGATCCACCGCCCGGTGGCGGGCGACGTCGGGGACGTCGCCGGTGAGGATCAGGTACAGGTCCTCGCCCTCGGCGATCCGCTCCAGCGCGCGCGAGCGGCGCAGGAGCGCCTCGAAGTCGCCGAGGTGGCCGTGGAGGTCGCTCGCCACCACGGCCCGCCCGCGCGGCGGGAGCTCGAGCGTCCGTCGCCGCCGGCCGCCGCGCTGGAACCAGCGGGTCAAGCGCTTCACAGCACGGACTGTAGAGCGGCCCCGCCCCCGGCGCCACCTGGCGCCGCGCAGTCTCCTGTCCGCGGGGCGAGCGGTCGGCGCACGCCGCGAACGGGGCAAGCCGTTGACCCCCCAGGGCTCGAGCCGGCCGGGCTCTTTTCAAGGCGCCACCGAGCGATCGCGCTCACCGGACTTCAGATCGAAACCGTTGACCCGCCAGCACTTATGCATTCTCATGGGCGCCTCGACCGCGGAGGAGAGAGCGTGAAGCGCACGATCGCCGGCTTTGGACTGGCCCTGTTGGGGCTCGCGGCGCTGTACGGGTGCACGGGGGGCGGCGGCGGGAGCAGCAGCCGCGCCGCGACGGTGGCGCCGATCGCCTCGGGCGCGCCGGCCGCGAACACCCCCGCGCCGCGCACGAAGACCGCGACGGTCGTCGCGCGCTTCGGCGAGGGCTTCCTCGAGATGGACGGCACGCGCAAGATCCTCCACACCAAGGGGACCAGCTACGAGCGCGGCCTGCAGTACGGCTACCTCGTCGGCGATGAGGTCGAGGGCGTGTTCGCCAGCCTCGATGCCTACGTGGCCTCGCAGATCAACACGCTCGGGATCAACGTCCGCCCGCTCGCGACCCCGATCGGCTCCATGATCTACAAGTCGTTCTTCGACGCCGACGCGCTCGAGGAGCTGCGCGGGATCCTGGACGGCATGCGCCTGCGCAACCCCAGCACGCCGATCCAGGAGCACGACCTCATCTTCATCAACGCGATCATCGACCTCGGCGCGACCGTCAACATGGACGTGTTCAGCTGCAGCACCCTCGCCGTGTGGGGCAGCCGCACCAAGGGCGGCAAGCTGTTCCAGACGCGGGTGGTCGACCTCATGGTGGGGACCGGCCTCGAGAATCACGTGCTGACGGTCGTCGCCAAGCCCGAGGGGGGCGTCCCCTACATCAACCTGGGCTGGGCCGGCATGATCGGCTGCGCCTCGGGCCTCAACGCGCACGGCCTCGGCGTCGGGCAGGTGTGGGCGCGCTCCAACGACGTGCAGATCGGCCGGCCCTGGCCGCTGCAGACCCGCGAGATCCTGGCCTACGGCACCGGGGTCGAGGACGCCGAGCGCGTGATGCGCGGCGCCGTGCGCACCTACGGGTCGAACTTCGTGTTCGCCGATCGGGGTGACGCCCGCGGCGGGACGCCCCGCGCGATCGCGGTCGAGACCACCGCCCACCTCATCGCGGTGTTCGGGCCCGACGACCCGCGCGAGGACCTCGCGCTGTGGAACGGCCAGCCCTACGCGATCCGGATGCCCGAGGCGGTGTTCCGCGGCGACAGCTCCATGGACCCGGCGATCCGCGCCCGGCAGCTCTCCTCGCACGGCCCGACGGGCGACCCGCGCACCGCGAGCGCCTACAAGAACCGCTACGAGGGGCAGGCGGTCGCGATCCGCCGCTACGAGACCCAGGGCATCGAGATCGGCCCGCAGGAGCTCATCGACATCACCCAGGAGGTGACGATGAAGAACGACTCCTTGCAGTGCTGCGTCTACGCCAACGACGACCTCGAGGTGTGGGTCGCCAACGCGCGGCTCGACAACGGGCAGAAGGTGTTCGCCTACCAGGAGCCGTACTACAACTACAGCCTCGACTACTACACGCCCACCGCGCAGCTGGTCCCCGACAAGACCACCCTGGCCGCCGGGGAGACGTTCGAGGTGGCCGTGCCGCTCGAGACGCTCGGCAGCGCGCGGCGCCTCGACCTGCAGCTCGTGCTCGAGGCCGCGGGCGGCGCGCGCCACGTGGTCGGCAAGCAGCCGCTCGTCCTCGGGGCGCGCGGGCTCGGGACGATCACGTTCGACGCGACCCTGCCCGCCTCGGTCGCCGCCGGCCCCGGCCAGCTCGTCCTCGAGGTGCTCGAGGGCGACTCGCAGGACCTCGTCGACCTGACGGTCGTCCCGGTCACGGTGCGCTAACAGGGGAGCCGGCCCCGGCCCGACCGACGTCGGGCCGGGACGACCGTCCCGTCAGCTCAGCCGCAGGTGCAGGTGCCCTCGCCGCTCTGGCAGTCGGTGCACGTGCAGGCGGCGTCCCCGCACTTGCAGTTCGCGGGCTTGGCGGCAGGGGCCGCCGTCTCGTCGGCCGGGGTCGCCTCCGCGGCGGCGGGGGCAGGCTCCTCGCTCTTCTTCTCGCCGCCGCCGGCGCAGCCGCAGAGCAGAGCCGTGGTGAGCAGCGTGACCTTCCAGGACGACATGGGACCTCCTCGTGGTTCCCGAGCTGAATCACCGCAGACTAGCGCCGGCCGCCGACCGACGCGAGCCGTGCAAGCCTCGACGTCCTTGACATCCTCGGCGCTTGCTCCAGCAGGGCCCGGCGAGTTGGCCCCTCCTTCGCGGGCCCCTCGCCCGGGCGCCGCCGTCGCGCTGGCCCGAGCCCCGAAATCGAGCGAGGATCCCCCCGTGGTGCAACGCTTCTTCCGCGACCAGGTCGCGTTCTTCGAGCAAGCCGTCCGCGCCGCCCGGCAGGTCGGCGCCTTCTCTCCCACCTCCCGCCCGGTCGCCGAGGCCATGGCCCGGCTCGTCCTGCCGCGCACGGCCGGCGCGCCGCCTCGCCGCGTGCTCGAGGTCGGGGCGGGCATGGGCGCGATCACGCGCGCGCTCGTCCCGCGGCTGGGCTCCGACGACCAGCTCGACCTGTCCGAGATCAACCCCGCCTTCGCCGCCCACCTCCGCGAGCGGTTCGGCGAAGACGAGCGCGTCGGCGTGATCGAGGGCGACGTGGCCGAGCTCCACGGCGAGCCCTACCAAGCGATCGTGGCCTCCCTCCCGCTCCTCAACATGGACCCGGCCTCGGTCGAGCTGGTGTTCGCCCGCATGCTCGGCCCGCTGCTCGAGCCCGGCGGCGTGGTCGTCTACTACGACTACTGGGCCAAGGAGGTGCGCCGCTTCCTCCCCGCCTCGCCGCGCGAGCGCCGCCGCGTCCGCGACGCGATCCGCGTGACCCGCGCCTGGCGCGAGCGCTACGAGGTCCGGCGCGAGGTGCTGCTGCGCAACTTCCCGCCGGCGCACCTGCACGTCCTGCGCAAGCCGCGCGGCTGACGTTACGCCGGGCTCTGCTTGAGAGCGGCCCCCCTCAACCCCGCCAGCAGCGCCTGCATGTCCGCCGGGAGCGGCGCGCGCAGCTCGAGCGGCTCGTGCGTCATGGGGTGGCAGAACGCGAGCCGCGCCGCGTGCAGCGCCTGCCGAGCGATCATCGGCTCGCCCGCGGCGGGCCAGCGGACCTGGCCGTCGCCGTACAGCGGGTCGCACAGCACCGGGTGGCCGAGCGCCTGGGCGTGGACGCGGATCTGGTGCTGGCGGCCGGTGTGGAGCCGGAAGCGCACCCAGCTGGCCGCCGCGAACCGCTCCGTCGTCCAGTAGCTCGTGCGGGCGGGCACCCCGTCCGGGCGCACCGCCATCATCAGGTCCAGCGGCGCGTCCTCGGCCGGGCCGAGCGGGAGGTCGACCTCGCCCGCGTCGGCCGCCACGCGCCCCGCCACGACCGCCACGTACTCCTTCTCCGCCTCGCGCCCCTCGAACACCGCCTGGAGGGCGGCCCGCGCCGCGGCGCGCTTGGCGACCACCAGCACGCCCGAGGTGTCGCGGTCGAGGCGGTGGCAGATCCGGGGGATCACGGGCTCGCCGCTCGCGGACGCGGGGCGGGCGTGGCGCACCAGCCAGTGGAGGGCCTGGATCAGCGTGTTGGCGCGGATCCGCCCCACGGGGTGGACCACCAGCCCGGCCGGCTTGGCGACCGCGAGCAGGTGCTCGTCCTCGAACAGGATCGCGCGCTCGAGCTCGGCGGCCAGCGCCTCGTGACGGACCTCCTCCTCGGGCGGGGGGACCTCGACCTCGACCACGTCCCCCGGGCGCAGCCGCGTCGCCTTCTTGCTGACCTGGGCGCCGTTGAGCCGCACCTTCCCCTCGCCGAGGAGCGCGACGATCGAGGTCCGCGAGCGCCAGCGCAGCCGCCCCATCAGGAAGTGGTCGAGCCGCTCGCCCTGCTCGGCCGGGTCCTCGACCCCGAACCGCAGCCGGTCGAGGGGCGCGGACAGGTCGCGCGGGACGCGCTTGGGGAGGCGCGCCCCCTTGGGCCGGCCGCGGCGTCCGCCGGTGCCGCGGGCGCTCACCGCGCCTTCCCGAAGGCCTCGGGCGGGAGCTCGCCGCGCTCGAGCGGCGTGGTCTGCTCGTCGGGCTCGAGCTCGTCTTGCTGCTCCTCGCCGTCGAGGAGCGTGGCGAGGCCCCGCAGCGCGGCGGCCAGCTCCGCGGGCGAGGCCTGCCGCTCGCCGGCGCGGGGAGCGGTGGCCTGCGAGAGCACCTCCGCGAGCGGCGCCGGCACCGAGGGGACCAGCGTCAGCGGCAGGTGGTCGTAGCGCTCCGACCCGCGGACCTCCGCCACCGGGTTGCCGGTGAGCGCGTAGCTCAGCGTGGCGCCGAGCGCATACACCAGGGCCCGCGGGTCCTGATCGCGCACCTCCGCGACCTCCGGCGCCTCGTAGACCGGGAGCGGCCCCGCCCCGCCCCGCCCGCGCGAGGCCTCGACCAGCCCCGGCGCGAGCCCCACGTCCACGAGCTGCCCCTGGCCGTCGGACCCGAGCAGCACCCCGTCGGGGCGCACCAGCAGGCAGCCCGCGTCGGCGCCGAGCAGGTAGTCGACCGCGTCGCACAGCTCGACCCCGAGCACCACCACGTCCTCGGGCGGCAGCGGCCCGCCCCGCGCGACGCGCTCGTCGAGCGTGTCCCCCGGGTGGTCGTCGTGCAGGACGATCAGCGTGCCCTGGTGGACCTGCAGGTCGATCGTGGGGAGCACGCCGGGGTGCTTGAGCGTCAGCGCCCGCGCGCTCCCCTCGGCGAACAGCCGGGCGGTGCGTCGCCCGAGCTCGGCGGCCGAGGCCAGGAACGGCCGCGCCCGCCGCCGCACGCGGTAGCGCTTGAGCAGGCCCGGCCCGCCCACCCGCGCCAGCACCTCGAACTGCGCCTCCTCGAGCGCGAGCCGGATCCGCGCCGCGGCCGCCTCGCGGTCGACCTCGGCCCGCGCCTGGCAGCGCAGGCACACCCGCTCGGACTCGTCGTCGTCGCCGCCCTCGCCCGCCAGCTCCTGCCCGCACAGGAGGCACTGCCGCTCGGCCGCCGGCGCGCGGCGCGCGTCGCGGTAGCTGACCTCGAACTGCGACTTGCCGAACCCGACGAGGTCCCCGGCCTCGAGCCGCACCGGTCGCTCGACCCGCGCGCCGTTGAGGGTGGTGCCGTTCGCGCTGCCGAGGTCGATCAAGTGCACGCCCCCCTCCTCGCGCTCGAGCCTGGCGTGCCGGCGCGAGATCCAGCCGAAGCGCAGGGTGACGTCGGTCTCGTGCGAGCGCCCGACCTCGAACGCCTCGCCCACCCGCAGCGTCCGCTCGATCGTGCGGTCGGTCCCGCGCAGGCGCAGCACCAGGGGCGCGCCGAGGGGCGGGGCGGGCGGACCCGGCGTGGTCGGGGGGAGCGCGCGCCGCAGCGCGGCCGCCACCGCCTCCTCGGCCCACGCCTCGCCCTCGAGGCCGAGCCGCCGCGCGACCGCGTCGAACGCCCCGCCGACGTCCTGCGGCAGCGGCCGGTCGTCGGGGTCCCACTCCATGCAGCGCGCGATCAGCTGCGCGACCGCGTCGGGCACGCGCGGGTCGAGCTCGCGCAGGTCCGGCGGGCGCTCGTGCGCGATCGCCCGCAACCGGCTGAACAGCGTGGCCCCGGCGTGAGGGACCCGCCCGGCGAGCGCGCGATACAGGGCGGCCCCCAGGCCGTACACGTCGGTGCGGGAGCTGGGGGGCAGCTCGCCCTCGACCTGCTCGGGCGCGAGGAAGTCGACGCTCCCGAGCGGGGCCTGCCCGGCGCTGAGCCGCTCGTAGCTCGACTCGAAGTTGAGCCCGAACCCGCCCAGGCGCGCCACCCCGGCGCGGTCGAGCAGCACGCTGCTGGCGCTCACGTCGCGGTGCACGATCCCGGCCGCCGCCAGCGCGGCGATCGCGCGCCCGACCTGCGCCCCCACCCCGAGCACCGCGGGGACCCCCAGGGGACCTCCCGTCGTGTCGCACAGCTCCTGCAGCGTCGCGCCCTCGACGAGCTCCTGCGCGATCCAGCAGATCCCCAGGCCGGAGCCGACGTCGAAGGTGCGCACCACGTTGGGGTGCTTGAACGCGAGCAGCGCGCGCCCCTCCTCGAGGAACCGCAGCTGCCGCTCCTCGTCCCCCGCGGGCTCGCCGATCCGGAGCACGCTCAGCGCGCACAGCCGCCCCGAGCTCCGCTCGCGCGCCCGGTGAACGCTGGCGTCGCCGGCCCCCGCCAGGCGGGCGAGCAGCTCGTAGCCGGGGACGGTGAGCGGGGCGTCCACGCTGGGACTATAAGCCACCCGCCGGGCACCCGCCCGTCTGCGGGACTCCGAGCGGCTGTCGCGTACGGCTCCCGTCGAGGACGAGTCCGAGACCGCCAAGAAGAGCTGTCGCCCGTGAGGTCAGCTCCTCGGCGTAATGAATGACCGCCAAGAGCGCCAAGGGCGCCAAGGAGGAGCTGTCGCTGCGGGGGTCCCGGCCCCGTACGGCTCCCGTCGAGGACGAGTCCGAGACCGCCAAGAAGAGCTGTCGCCCGTGAGGTCAGCTCCTCGGCGTAATGAATGACCGCCAAGAGCGCCAAGGGCGCCAAGGAGGAGCTGTCGCTGCGGGGGTCCC